>CAYWZC010000057.1:5845-17928 GCA_964462745.1 uncultured Rhodanobacteraceae bacterium | reverse complement strand
GCAGGGTGCCGCCGTGTTCGGAAAATTCCGGCGCGAGCCATGCGCGCGGATGCGGTTTGCCGTCGACCGTCAGGTTGCTGACGTACGAATTCGTACGCGTGGCGCCGGGTGCTTCGATGACGACGTCGCCCGGTCTGCGGTGCACGACCGCGCGCGGGAACAGCGGACTGCCGAGCACGAGTTCGGCGCGCCCCGGAATCGCGGGATAGATGCCGAGCGCCGCCCACACGTACCACGAGGACATCGCGCCGAGATCGTCGTTGCCCGGAATGCCGTCCGGGGCGTTCTTCCACAGCGTATCGACCACGATGCGCACGGCCTGCTGGGTCTTCCACGGCTGGCCGGCCCACAGGTACAGCCACGGCGCGGCAACCGACGGTTCGTTGTCGAGTTCGGCATGCAGCGGACCCGCACCGCTCAGGGCCCAGTTTCCGTCGTCGTCGTGGAAGAAATCGTCGAGTCGCGCGGCGGCCTTTTCGCGACCACCTAGCACGTCGAACAGGCCGCGCACGTCGAACGGGACCATCCACAGGTATTGCGCCGCGCTACCCTCGACGAACCCTTCGCCGGTGTCGGGCGTGAATGCGGGCCAGCTCCCGTCGCGGTTGCGGTCCTGGATGTAACCGCCGTGCGGTGTCGCATCCGCATGGAACAGGTTGCGCCAGTAGCCCGCGCGGCGGAGGAAGCGTTGTCGCCCGGCCTCGTCGCCGACCCTTTCCGCGAGTTCGGCCAGCGCGAAATCCGCGCTCGCGCTTTCCAGGGTTTCGGCCGCGCCACCCCATGAATTCGAATCCGCCGCGATGTAATGCAATTTCAGCCACTGGTCGAGCGAGGGCCGCTGGCCGACGCACATGACTTCGCAACCGGTATCGTCGAGGTCGTTGTCTGTCGGCACGGTGGCTGCGCGGGCCAGCGAATCGTAGGCACCGCGCAAGTCGAAGTCGCGACCGCCGAACGCGTGAATCGCGGCCAGGGCGAGTGGCGATGGGTCGCCGTTCATGACGTGCGTGCCGCCCGAATTGTGCGTCCAGCGATCCCACTCGCCGTCGTTCTGCCGCGCCTGGTTGTACAGCGATTGCGCGATGTCGCTGCCGACGTCCGGTTGCAGCCAAGTCACGAGTTGCAGTTGCGAGCGATACACGTCCCAGCCGGAGAAATTCGCGTACTGCGCACGCTGGCTGCCTTCGACGCGATGCGTCGCCTGGTCGAACCCCCGGTACTCGCCGTTGACGTCACTGAACACGTTCGGGTGCAGCAAGGCGTGGTAGAGGGCGGTGTAGAACGTGGTGCGCTGGTCGCGAGTGCCGCCTTCGATCGCGATGCTTCCGAGCGCGTCGTTCCACGCCGCGTGCGCGCGTTCGCGAACCGTCTCGATCGTCGTGCCGACGGGAACCTCGACGGCGAGATTCGCGCGTGCGTTGGCGAGGCTCACGTAGGAAATGCCGACGTGCACGTTCACGACTGCCGCGTCCTCGGCATCGAAACCGACCCATGCGCCCGAACCCTTGCCCGCCGGCGGAAAGCCGTCGTCGCCGTAGCCGGTGCCACCGTTCGAGTTGTTCGTGTTCGGTCGCACGGCCCCGTCCTGCCAGGTGCCCATGCTCGCGAACGGCTGGTCGAACGCGGCGACGAAATACAATGTGTAGTAGCTGCGTCGCCCGGCTTCGTCGAGATAGCCGCAGAAGTTGCCGCTGGTCACCGATCCGCTGATCGTGTTCGTGGATCGATCGATCGTGGTGCTCGCGGCGCTGCTGCCGGTTTCCGAATCGGATGTGCGGATCAGGAGATTCGCTGCCTCACCCGCCGGGAAGTGAAACCGGGCCGCTCCACTGTGCAACGCGGCGCCGAGTTCGACGTGCACGCCGTTGGCGAGGCGCACGCGGTAGTCGCCGGGCGCCGCATGCTCGTCGGCATGGTCGAAGTCGCTCGCATAACGACGGTCGGTCGCGTCGATCGAAGGCGAATTCGTGACCGGGATCGTCAGCGGCAGGAACGGGATGTCGCCGCTCGCCCCGCGGCAACCGGTGCCGGACAGGTGGGTCAGGCTGAAACCGCGGATGCGCGTCGCGTCGTACTGGTAACCGCCCGGCGCGGCGGGCCGATCGTGCTGGCCGCGCGTGGTTTCCGGACTCCATTGCAGCATGCCGAACGGCAGGGTCGCGCCCGGGAACGTGTTGCCGCCGTTGCGACTGCCGATCAGCGGGTTGACCTCGGTGGCGGGCGAGGATGATGCGCACGCCGACGCGGCCGGCGGCAACAACAGCGTGAAAATCCATACGATGTTTCGAATTGTCGTTGCACAGTTCACGTGCAGTCTCCTCGGCTGTCATTTCGCATCCGTCATTCCCGCATCACGTCGTCATCCATCCCTGTAGGAGCCGGCTTCAGCCGCGATGCATTTCTGATGTCGGCACCGGGGGATAAGAGCATCACGACTGAAGCCTGTTCCTACGGCCTGTTCCTGCAAGCCGCCGCCGTCGCGCATCCCGAATCCCTATTCCCGAACCAAAGCAAGCACCTCGTAGCACGCGCCCATCGTGTGGTAATCGGTCTTGCCCGCCGGACTCTTCTCGTCGCCGTACTTGCGATTGGTGCGGTCGAGGATGCGATACCACGCGCCGTGTTCGTGATCGACGAAGTGCGCCCAGGCATGGCGCCACAGACGGTCGTACCAGTCTTCATACTGCGTGTCGCCGGTGCGCTTCGCGAGCAGCGCGGCGGCGGCGATCGATTCGGCCTGGACCCAGAAGTACTTGTCGTCGTCGCAGATCGAACCGTCCGGTGCGATGCCATAGACGAGTCCGCCGTGTTCGTGATCCCATGCGCGCGCGGTGGCCGTGTCGAACAGATGACGTGCGGTCGGCAACAACCAATCCGCCGCGACGTGGCGCTCGAGGATCACGAGCAACTTGGCCCATTCGGTCTGGTGGCCGGGCTGGTAGCCCCAAGGGCGGAACAGGTGCTTCGGGTCGTCGCGGTTGTAGTTCCAATCGATGTTCCAGTCCGCATCGTGGTGTTCCCAGACCAAGCCGCCCGCCTTGGCGGCCTGGCGACGGGTCATGTGGTCGGCGAGGACCAGCGCGCGGTCGAGGTAGCGCCGCTTTCCGCTCGCATCGAACGCGGCGAGCAGCGCCTCGCACAGATGCATGTTCGCGTTCTGCCCGCGATAGGGGGAGAAATGCCAGTGTGCATCGGCCTCGTCGCGGTACAGGCCGGCGCTTGCATCCCAGTAATGGCGTTCCAGCAGTTCCCATGTCTCTTCCATCCACGCGGCCGCTTCGGTAATGCCGGCGCGGCATGCGCTCGCGTATGCGAGCAGCACGAACGCGACGCCGTAGGCGTGGTTGGTGCGATCCTCGGGGCGATGGTCACGGATCGTCCATGCGTAACCGCCGCTCGCCGGATCGCGGTGCACCTCGCGCAGGTACGCGAGGCCGTGGCGTGCGGCGTCGAGGTATTCCGGTGCGCCGAATTCGCGCGCGGCCCACGCATAACCGACGACGAAACGCGTGCTGCTGACCAGATGCCGGTGCGCGCGATCGTAAATGTCGCCGTTGTCGCGGAAGTACTGGAAGAAGCCTCCGTCCGGGTCGATGCAGCGGGGGTGGTAGAACGCCATCGTTTTGCGGATGTGATCGCGCAGGAAGTCGGGCGAGCGGAAGTCGGGCAGGTCGATCATGGGGCGGGTTCCGCGATATGGCTGGCAAGGAATCGTTCGACTTCGTCTCGTGCCGGCATCGCCGCGAACGAGCCCGCGCGCGTCACGGCGAGCGCGCCGCACGCTGCCGCGAAGCGCAACCAGGCGTCGCGGCGCGTGGCATCGGCGGCCAGTGCATCGAGTCCGGTGGCGTCGCGCTGTCCGCCGAGCCCGAGTAGCAGGCCGCCGACGAACGCATCGCCCGCTCCGGTACTGTCGACCGCGGGCACGGCGAAAGCCGGCAGCGTGCCTTCGTCGTTGCGCGTGTGCCAATGCAGCGGGCCTGCGCCGTTGGTGACGACCAGCACGCGCGCCGCGCCGCGCCACAGACGTTCGCGCACGGCTTGCTCGCCACCGAATCGTGCGGCGAGAAACGCGAGTTCCTCGCCGCTGAGCTTGACCAGGTCGGCGGCATCGAGCACGCCCCACAGGCGCGGACCCGGATCCTCGCCTCGCGGCCACAATGCCGGTCGCAGGTTCATGTCGAAACTGACCAGCGCGCCGGCCGTTCGGGCGAGCTGCACGCCGGCCATCGTCGCGTCGGCGATCGCACCTTCCGTGAGGCTGTTGGAACAGCAATGGAACACGACCGCGTCCACGAACGCATCGCGATCGAAATCGTCGGCGCGGAACAGCAGGTCGGCCGATGGCGGTCGATAGAAACTGAAACTTCGCTCGCCGTTTGCATCGTTCGACACGAACGCGAGTGCCGTGTTGGCTTCGGCCGTGCGTCGCACGTGGCGCGTGTCGACGCCGGCCTCGACCATGCCGTCCAGCAGCATGTCTCCGAACGGGTCCGAGCCGAGCATGCCGAGAAAGGCCGCGCGTCCGCCGAGCCGCGCGACCGCGACCGCGACGTTGGCCGGTGCGCCACCCGGATGCGGCACGTAGGTCGGCCGCCGGCCCGGCGAGTCTGGCGCGAGGCCATGGAAGTCGATCAACGCCTCGCCGAAGGACAGGATCGTGCTCATGCGACGCGCGACCCCTTCCATCCGTAGAACACCACGTAGAGGTAGCACAGCATGGGCAGCACGAACGCGTGTTGCACGCCGATGCGATCGGCGAGCATTCCCTGCGCCAGCGGAATCACCGCGCCGCCGACGATCGCCATGACCAGCAGGCTGGACGCCTTGCCGGTCAGCGGCCCGAGCTTCTCGATGCCGAGGGTGAAGATGTTCGGGAACATGACCGAGTTGAACAGGCCGATCGCGACCACGCTGCCGAGCGCGATCCAGCCGCGGCTCAGCATCGTCGTCAGGACCAGCGCGGCGGCGATCGCCGCGACCGCCGCGAGCACGCGGCGCGGGTCGAGCCGGGTCAGCAATGCCGACCCGACGAAGCGGCCGATCATCGCGCCGCCCCAGTACAGCGACACGAAGCCGGCCGCGCGCGCCTCGGACATGTTGCCGATCTCCGGTAAGGCGAGATAGTTGATCAGGAAGCTGCCGATCGAGACTTCGGCGCCGACGTACAGGAAGATCGCGACCACGCCGAGGCGCACGTGGCGATGCGCGAGCGCGTCGGCGAACCGATGTCGCGGATCGTCCGCTTCGCCGTCCGCGGCTGCGAGCGGCGGCAGGTGGAACCACCAAACCACGAACGCGAGCACGAACAGGACCAGCGCGATGCCGATGTAGGGCAGTTGCACCATTTCGGCCTGGCCGATCCGGTACGCGAGTTGCTGCGCGGGCGGCAATGCGGCGAGTTCGGCGGCGCCGAGCACGCCGACCGACAGGATCGCGAGGCCGCCGAGCTTGGGTGCGAGCGTGGTGCCGAGCGAGTTGAATGCCT
This sequence comes from uncultured Rhodanobacteraceae bacterium, assembly GCA_964462745.1. GTDB lineage: Bacteria > Pseudomonadota > Gammaproteobacteria > Xanthomonadales > Rhodanobacteraceae > Dokdonella_A. The sequence continues at coordinate 12,440 of CAYWZC010000057.1, read as the reverse complement.
GGGCGAGATTGAGCCGGCTCGATGCGAGCCGGGGCGGGCCGAGCAGGCTCACGTACGGATTCGCCGCGACCTGCAGCACGGTGATGCCGGTCGCGAGCACGAAGAACGCGAGCAGGAACAACGGGTAGGACGGCAGCCGCGCGGCCGGCCAGAACAGCAATGCGCCGAGACCCGCGACGACGAGCCCGGTGATGATGGCGTGCCGGTAGCCGATCCTCGACAGCAGCTTGCCGGATGGCAGCGACATCACGAAGTACGCACCGAAGAACGTGAACTGCACGAGCATGACTTCGGCGTAGTTCAGTGTGAACACCGATTTCAGGTGCGGAATCAGCACGTCGTTGAGGACCGTGATGAAGCCCCAGATGAAGAAGATCGCGGTGACGACGGTCAGCGCGACGCGATTGCTGGCGGTTTCGTGGCGCATGCGCGGGCTCCTCGCGGATCAGGTGGTTGCAGGCGGACAAGTGCTCGCACGCACGACCAGCGCGACCGGCGCGATCGCGCGCAGGCCGCCGAGATCCGGATCGCGTACGCGTTCGAGGATGCGCATCGCAGCCTGGCGTCCGCGTGCGCGTGGATCGGCCGAGAGCGTGGTCAACGGCGGCACGCTGACGGCGGCCTCGGGAATGTCGTCGAAGCCGGTCACCGCGAAATCGTGGCCGGGCCGGCGCCCGAGCGCGGTGAGGCCGAGCAGGAGTCCGAGCGCGACCGCGTCGTTGTAGCAGACCGCGGCAGTCGGTGCCGGGTCGCGCACGAACAGGGCGCCGGCCTGCGCAGCGGATTCGAGGCGGGTCGGCGCGCATTCGATGCGCCAGTTCGGTTGCATCTCGATCCCGGCCGCGGCCAGCGCGTCGGTGTGTCCATCACGGCGCTCGCGGCAGGAACTCGAATGCGAGTGACCGCCGAAGAACGCGATGCGCCGGTGGCCGAGTGCGATCAGGTGTTCGGTTGCGAGCCGCGCGCCGCGATGGTTGTCCAGGGCGAGGAAATCCCACGCAGACTTGGATTGGCCGATCGGGGAGATTTCGCGGTTGAACACCAGCAAGGGTGTACGCGTGCCGACCAGGCTGCGCAATCTCGCGGCATTGCTGCCTACCGCAGGCGACAGGATGATGCCGGCCGGATCGTGCTCCATGAGCGAGCCGAGTACCTTGTGCTGGCGTTCCACGGACTCGCCGGTGTTGCCGAGCAGGGTCACGTAGCCGGCCGCGCCCAGCGTCTCGTCGACACCGGATGCAAACTCGGCGAAAAACGGATTGGAGAGGTCGTTGATGACCAGTGCGACGCTGCTAGAGCGGCGTTGGCGCAAGTTCGCCGCCGCACGATGGTAGACATACCCCTGGCGCTTCAGTTCCGCTTCGACCCGGGCGCGCGTCGAAGCCGCGGCGAGCGGACTGCCGCGCAGGACCAGCGACACGGTCGCACGCGAAACGCCACAGGCATGCGCGATGTCGGCGAGGGTGACGCGTGCCCCGCTCACCGGCCCGGCCCGGGCCGGATGGAGCGTTTCTGCGGACTGATTCGATGATCGGTGTTGTGCACGGATGTCGTCCATTTGGCACGATCCAATTCCCATTTTCACGGTCGGACCGAAGGGAATGCATTACGCAGTGCAGCATGCACCCACCTCGCGCACATGCTAGGTTGCAATGGATTTGGAACGATCCAAAGGTGTCGCATCATGACCATTCCCCATTCGCCGCCGACTCGGTTCCGTGGCCTGACGCTGTTGCTGCTCGCCATCGGAGTTGCCGCCATGCCGGACCGTTGCTCGATCGCCGCGCCCGCCGGAGAGGATTCCACCGACGCCTGGGCCGCCGTGGATCCGATGATCGGCACCGGTGGTGACGGCCATACGTTCCCCGGTGCGACGGTCCCGTTCGGCATGATCCAGTTGAGCCCGGACACGGCGATGCCGGAATTCCGGCACGCCTACGATTGGGCGGCCGGTTATCGGTACGACGACACCAGCATCCTCGGCTTCTCGCATACGCACTTTTCGGGTAGCGGGCATTCGGATCTCGGCGACGTGCTGTTGATGCCGGGCACCGGCGAAGCGAAGCTCGATCCGGGCGAAGTCGACCAGCCCGGCAGCGGCTACCGTTCGCGCTTTCGCCACGCGACCGAAGCCGCGCAGGCCGGCTACTACGCGGTGACACTGGACGACAGTGCGGTACGCGTTGAACTGACCGCCGGCATGCGCGTCGGCTGGCATCGCTACACGTTCCCGAACGGCGAGCCGGCCCATGTGCTGCTCGACCTGCGTCCGAGCATCTACGACTACCCGGGCAAGGTTTCGTGGTCGAACCTGCGCGTGCGCGAGGACGGCACGATCAGCGGCCATCGCGAGACACGGGGCTGGGCGCCGGGCCGGCAGCTCTTCTTTGCCTTGCGCTTCTCGCAACCGCTGCGTGCGCATCGCCTCGTGAATCGCGAGCAGGACATCGTCTACAAGGGATTCAAGGGTCCCGGTCGCGACCCGGCCTCTACCGACGCGTTGCAGGGCAGGGCGCTCGAAGCCGTGTTCGAATTCGGTGAACTCACGCAACCGCTGCTGGTCAAGGTCGCGATCTCGACGGTCAGCGAGGCGAACGCGATCGGCAATCTCGAGGCCGATGGCGCGGGATGGGACTTCGATGCGCGCCGTACCGAGGCACGCAGCGCGTGGCAGGAGGCGCTTGCCGTGATCGATGTCGATGCGCCGGCCGACGTGCGCACGATGTTCCACACCGCGATGTATCACGCGCTGATCGCGCCGAATCTCGCGATGGATGCGAACGGCGAGTACCGCGGCCCCGATCATGCCGTACATCGGGCGGCCGGATTCGCGTTCCATTCGACCTGGTCGCTGTGGGACGTGTATCGCGCGCAGCAACCCCTGCTGACCCTGGTCCAACCGGCACGGCGGATCGGCGACTTCATCAACTCCCTGCTCGCCGCGCAACGCGCGAGCCCGTTCGGTCTGCTGCCGGTGTGGGCATACCAGGGCCTCGAAACCTGGTGCATGATCGGCTACCACGCGGTGCCGGTCATCGCGGATGCGTACCTCAAGGGCATCCGCGGATTCGATGCGGACGCCGCGCTCGAGGCGATGGTCGCGAGCGCGAGCTACGCACCGTACGGCGGCCTCGGCGACTACATGGAGCTCGGCTACGTGCCGATCGACCGGGAACCCGAAGCCGCATCGAAGACGCTCGAGTACGCATTCGACGACTGGACCATCGCGCGCATGGCCGAAGCGATGGGCCGAACCGGCATCGCGGCGCGCTTCGCGGAACGCGCCGGCAACTGGCGCAACGTGTTCGATGCGGAAACCGGGTTCGTGCGCGCGCGCCGCAGCGACGGGACGTTCCGCGAACCGTTCGATCCGGCCGCGGTCGGCTACGGCAGCGATTACACCGAAGGCAACGCATGGCAGTACTCGTGGTACGAACCGCACGATGTCGCCGGCCTCATCGACGCGCTCGGCGGCGACGAGAAGCTGGTCGCGAAACTCGACGCGGTGTTCGACGCCGAAGTCGACCCGGCATCATTCGGCCACGTCGAGGACATTTCCGGCCTCATCGGCCATTACGCGCACGGCAACGAACCGAGCCACCACATCGCGTATCTCTACAACTACGCGGGCGCGCCCTGGCGAACGCAGGCCCGGCTCACGCAAATCATGCGCAGCCAGTATGCGCCGACGCCCGAGGGCCTGTCGGGCAACGACGACCTCGGCCAGATGTCGGCCTGGTACGTGTTCACCGCGCTCGGCTTCTACCCGGTCGCGCCGGGCAGCAGCCAGTACGTGATCGGCCGCCCGTTCGTGCGTCACGCGACGCTGAACCTGCCGAATGGCAAGACCTTCACGATCGTCGCGGAGCAGCTCGACGACGCACATGCCTACGTCGGCGCGGTATCGCTCAATGGCAAGCCGCTCACCCGCACCTGGCTGGACCACGCCGAGATCCTTGCCGGCGGCGAATTGCGCTTCGTGATGCAGGCCGAGCCGAACCGCAGCTGGGGAACCGGTCGCGATGCGCGGCCGTATTCGATGAGCACGGTGGCGAACTAGCGTGTCGGAGGACATCTCCCGCGACGGGGCGTCCTCGACCCGCGGGCGACCCGCATCGGACGTGGCGGGGACGGGCGGTTCTCAGGCCTGCTTGTTGTGCGCACGCATGGCGCGCTGTTTCTCGCGTCCCCAGTCGCGGTCCTTCTCGACCGCGCGCTTGTCGTGCTCCTTCTTGCCGCGCGCGAGGCCGATCTCGATCTTGACCCGGTTCTTCTTCCAGTACAGCGCGGTGGGAACGAGGGTGTAGCCCTTGCGCTCCACCGCGCCGATCATCTTGTCGATCTCGGCGCGATGCAGGAGCAACTTGCGCGTGCGCCGGTCATCGGCGACGACATGCGTCGAGGCCGAGATCAATGGCACGATCGAGGCGCCGAACAGGTACAACTCTCCATTGCGCACGATCGCGTACGCATCACCGAAGTTGATTCGCCCGGCGCGCAGGCTCTTGACTTCCCAGCCCTGCAACGCGATGCCGGCCTCGTGGCGCTCGTCGATGTGGTACTCGTGGCGCGCGCGCTTGTTCAGCGCGATCGTGCCGCCGGCCTTGTCCTTCTTGTCTTTTGCCTTGGCCATGAACGAGTATCTTGCGTGGATGCCGCTGCAACGCGGGCGTGGAAGGAACGAGGCAGGAATGATCGAGATACGCCGCAGCGCGATCGTGCGCCACACGCCGGAACAGATGTTCGACCTCGTCAACGATGTCGAAGCATACCCGAGCCGGTTCAACTGGTGCGTCGGCGCGGAGGTCCTGTCACGCGAAGCCGATGTGGTCACCGCGCGGCTCGATCTCAAGGTCGCCGGCCTCGTGCAGAGCTTTTCGACGCGCAACACGCTGGATCGGCCACGGCGCCTGCACATGCATCTCGTCGAGGGTCCGATGCGCGCGCTCGAGGGCACGTTCACGTTCGATGCGCTCGGTGACGAAGGCTGCAAGGTTTCCCTCGCGCTCGATTTCGACTATCCCGGCCGCCTCGGCGCGGCCGCGCTGCGGGTCGGTTTCAAGGTGCTGGCCGATCGCATGGTCGATGACTTCTGCCGCGTCGCGAACGTATTGCATGGCTGAGGAAACGCCGAATCCTGCGCGCATTCGCGTCGAGGTCGCCTGGGCGGAACCGCGGCGCCAGTTCCTGCGTGCGCTCGAATTGCCGGCCGGCGCCACGCTCGCCGATGCCATCGCGGCATCCGGCATCGAGGCCGAATGCGGGATCGACGCGAGCGCGCTCGATAGCGGAATCTGGTCGACCCCCGCGTCGCGCGATACGCACCTGCGCGACGGCGACCGGGTAGAACTCTACCGGCCGCTGCAAGTCGATCCGAAGGAGGCGCGACGCCGGCGTGCGGCGGCGCGCAAGCATCAGCCCTGACCGCGCCTCTTCTCGTCCGGCCGCTCCGAATCGGGGTACTGGCGTTTGTACTTCTGCGCCTCGCGGATGAGCTTCTTAGGATCTTCAGGGAAATAATCGCCCTCGATGCGGGCCAGCGCGTCGCCCTCGAAATGCAGGATGAGATCCCTGGTCTCCATTTCGCCGCGACCCACGCGCATCGTGGAGATGTAATCCCAGCGGTCCTGGTTGAACGGGCTGACGATCGAAGGCGAACCCATGACCAGCAGGACCTGGCGCTTGGTCATGCCGGGCTTCAGCGTATCGACCGTGGCCTGGTCGAACAGGTTGCCCTGCTGCACGTCGAGCTTGTAGATCGCGCCGCAGCCAGCCAGCGGGAGCAGGGCGAGGAGCAGGAACCAGCGAAAACGCATGCGGGGACTTCCGAATCGGTGGAAGCGCCGAATGATACACTAGCGTCGGCATCCGCCGGACGCGCTCCAGACGGTTCCCGCGCGGATGGCCCGAGCTCCGCCGGATGTCGTCGGCGGTCCGTGCCACGAGCTTGCGCCGGCACGTGAAACTACCTTGGGAATGTCGGCCAAATGATTGAATCCAAAACGCCTGATGGGGCATTTCCCGGAGAGATTCCTGCGGAATCCACGGAGCTGCGCAAGGTCGGTTTGAAGGTCACCCATCCGCGTATCCGCATCCTGCAGATCCTCGACGCGAACGGCAGGCACCTGAGCGCCGAGGACATCTACCGGCGCCTCCTGGAGCACGAGGACGACATCGGCCTCGCCACGGTCTATCGCGTGCTGACCCAGTTCGAGGCGGCCGGCCTCGTGCTCAAACACAATTTCGAAGGCGGGCAGGCGGTGTACGAACTCGACCGCGGCCAACACCACGACCACATGGTCGACATCGACACCGGCAAGGTCATCGAATTCACCAGCGAGGAGATCGAGCGCCTGCAACACGAGATCGCCGCTAAGCACGGCTTCGTGATCGAGGACCACAGTCTCGTGCTGTACGTGCGCGCGAAACGCAAGCGCTGACGATTCCGTTGCGACGAAGATGCGCCGGCGTCGCGCGGTAGGAACCGGCTTCAGCCGTGATGCTCTTTCGCGACGTGCTTCATCGGGGCCGACACCGGCAGGGAATATCTCCTACCGGAACGCGAGGACGATCGCCGCGGTGGCGAGGCCGATCG
>CAYWZC010000057.1:1206-5745 GCA_964462745.1 uncultured Rhodanobacteraceae bacterium | reverse complement strand
GGGAATATCTCCTACCGGAACGCGAGGACGATCGCCGCGGTGGCGAGGCCGATCGCGACCGCATACCAGCGCACGTCGATCGGTACCCGCGCTATGCCGGTGCGGTCGATGAGCTGCATTTCCGGACCGCCGTCCGCTGGCCGGTCGCGCAAGCCCAGCCATTGCATCCAGGCCCAGGTGAACGCTGCGGTTGCGACGAACACGATGCCACCGATGATCGTGAAGTGGATGCCGATCAGACCGCTTTCGCGGGCGACGAACAGCAACGCGCTGAACGCATGGCCACAGGCCAGGCCGCGCAATGCCGCGGACGCGCCGAGCCGGCGAACCCACAATCCCATCAGGAAGGTCGCGACGAGCGGCGAGGCGACGAACGCGAAGACCTGTTGCAGGTACGACCACAGGCCCTGGAAGTGCTCGATCATCGGCGCCCACGAGGCCGCGATGACGGTCATGACGAGTGTCGCGATGCGCCCGATCCGGACCAGTTGGCGCGCGTCGAGATTCGGGCGCGAAGGCTGCACGAAGTCGACCGTGATCAGGGTTGCCGCCGAGTTCAGCGTCGCCGAGCAGGTCGACATCAGCGCCGCGATGAGCCCGGCCAGGATCAGGCCGGTCAGCCCGGTCGGAATGAAGGTGGAGACCATGGTCGGGAATACCTGGTCGGGATGCTCGAGCCCCGGCAGCAGCACGCTGGCCATCGCGCCGGGCAGGGTCATCAGGAACAGCGGCAGCAGCTTGAGCGCCGCCGCGATCATCGATGCGCGTCCGGCCGCCGCGATGTCGCGCGCGCCGAGCACGCGTTGCACGACGTACTGGTTCATCGTCCAGTAGTAGAAGCCGACGATCGGCAAGCCGGTCAAGAGGCCGAGCCACGGTACGCCGGGATCGTCGAGCGGACGGATCAGGGAGAGCTTGTCCGGCGCAACCGCGGCGGTCACGTTGGCCCAGGAGTAATGGAACTCGCCGAACATGGTGATCGCGAGGGTTGCCGAACCGGCGAGCAGGACGAGCGCCTGCATGACGTCGGTATAGACGACCGCGCGCAGCCCGCCGGCGGCGGTGTAGGCGCCGGTGAACAGCGCGATCGCGAAGCAGGTCTCCCACATGCCGAGGCCCGGCACGAACGTGGTCACGACCAGCGCTCCGGCGTACAGCGTGCCGGCGGTGTCGAGCACGATCGACAGGAACAGGGTGACCGCGGACAGGTACTTGCGCAACCGCGGGTCGAAACGTCGTTCCATGAGTTCCGGCATCGTCGTCACGCGTGCGCGCATCAGCACCGGCAGTACGAAGATCGCGGTGAAGATCAGCACGAGTCCGGCCATCCATTCGTAATTCGCGGCCGAGATGCCATTGCGATAGGCAGCGCCGGGCAGGCCGATCAGGGTGTCGGACGATACGTTGGCGGCGAACAGGGAAAAGCCGACCGCGGCCGGGCCGAGGGTGCGGCCGGCGAGGAACAGGTCATCGGGAGTCGTCCTGCCGCGCGCGACCCACAGGCCGATCAGCAGGGTAACGAGAAAGTAGCCGCCGATCGCGACATAGTCGAGCAGATCCAGATGTACCATCTTTCCGCGCTGGGTGATTCCTTTTCAGGGAAACATGCGCGCGCGAAAGATGCAAACCGGAACCGCAGCCGTTGCACTCCGGCTATCGTCGGTACGCGATGTGACCTTGCGGGTTGCAAGGTGTCGAGAAGACGGTCCGGCACCGCGCATGCCGTGCGAGCGGTTGCTGTCGGAATCGAGTCCGGGCGTGTACCGGACTCGACGAGCTTGAACAGTCCACGATGGACTCTTCAATCCATCAGGATTCCGCATCATAGCCGAGGTTCGGAGCGAGCCAGTGTTCGGCCTCGGCGAGGGTCCAGCCCTTGCGTTTCGCGTAGTCCTCGACCTGTTCCTTCGTGATCCGCCCGACCACGAAGTACTGGCTGTCGGGATGCGAGAAGTACCAGCCGGACACGGCCGCGGCCGGGTACATTGCGAAACCTTCCGTGAGTTCGATGCCCGCGTTCGCGGTTGCATCGAGCAGCCGGAACAGGGTGGCCTTTTCGGTGTGATCGGGACAGGCGGGATAACCCGGCGCCGGGCGGATGCCGCGGTACTTCTCGGCGATCAGTTCGTCGTTGTCGAGCGACTCGTCGGCAGCGTAACCCCAGAACTCGCGGCGCACGCGCTCGTGCATGCGCTCGGCGAATGCCTCCGCGAGCCGGTCGGCGAGCGCCTTCAGGATGATCGCGGAATAGTCGTCGTGATCGGCGAGGAAGCGTTCCAGATGCGTCTCGATACCGATACCGGCGGTCACCGCGAACGCGCCGATCCAGTCGCGCACGCCGGAGTCCTTCGGCGCGATGAAATCCGCGAGACACAGGTTCGGCCGCTCGGGCGGCTTGTCGGCCTGCTGGCGCAGGTGATGCAGGGTGATTTTCCCGTCTCCTTCCGGGAGCGGGTGTCCCGAAGGGCCGGGTGACGGCTCGGGCGATGCAGTGCGCGGGATTTCATTCGCACCGTCACCTCCGATTCCTCTTCCGGTGGTGGGGGGGACCGGTTCGAGTTGGATGTCGTCACCGACGCGATTCGCGGGCCAGAAGCCGATGACCGCGCGCGCAGTCAGCCATTTTTCGTCGATGATCCGACGCAACATCGCTTGCGCGTCGTCGTACAACTCGCGTGCCTGCGCACCGACAATCGCGTCATCGAGGATCTTCGGGTAGTGACCGGACAACTCCCAGGCCTGGAAGAACGGCGTCCAGTCGATGCGCTCGGCGATCTCCGCGAGCGGATAATCGTCGAACATCCTGGCGCCGGTCCATTTCGGTTCCGGCGGAACGTAGTTCTCCCAGTCGCCGTGCCACGCCTGCGCGCGTGCGGCTGCGAGCGTCACGAGTTTCTTGCCCGGCCCGCGGTCCCTGTGCCGTTCGCGCACCTCGGCGTACTCGGCGCGCACCCTGGCGAGGAACGCATCGACCGTGTCTTGCGTGACCAGCGATTGCGCGACGCCGACCGCGCGCGATGCGTCCTTGACCCACACCGTGCCGGCGCCGTAGTGCGGTTCGATGCGCAGCGCGGTGTGTGCGCGCGAGGTCGTCGCGCCGCCGATCAGCAGCGGGATCGTGAAACCCTGGCGTTTCATCTCGCGCGCGACGTGGCCCATTTCCTCGAGCGACGGCGTGATCAGGCCGGACAGTCCGATCATGTCGGCGCCCTCGGCGATCGCGGTATCGAGGATCTTCTGCGCGGGCACCATGACGCCGAGGTCGACGACCTCGAAGTTGTTGCAGCGCAGGACCACGGCGACGATGTTCTTGCCGATGTCGTGCACGTCGCCCTTGACCGTCGCGACGACGATCTTGCCGTTGGACTGGCCGACATCGCCGCTGCGCAGCTTTTCCGCCTCGATGAACGGCAACAGGTGCGCAACCGCCTTCTTCATCACGCGCGCGGACTTGACGACCTGCGGCAGGAACATCTTGCCGGCGCCGAACAGGTCGCCGACGACGTTCATGCCGTCCATGAGCGGGCCTTCGATGACGTCGAGTGGGCGCGCAGACATCTGCCGCGCCTCCTCGGTGTCCTCGACAACGTACTGGTCGATGCCGTGCACGAGTGCATGTGCGAGCCGTTCGCGGACGGGCTTTTCGCGCCATTCGAGCGTCTCGACCTCGGCCGCACCGCGCTTGCCACGGTAGTTGTCGGCGATCTCGAGCAGGCGTTCGGTCGCGTCCGCGCGCCGGTTCAGCACGACGTCCTCGACGCGCTCGCGCAGCGGCGGGTCGATGTCGTCCATGATGGTCAGTGCGCCCGCATTGACGATGCCCATGTCCATGCCCGCACGGATCGCGTGGTACAGGAACACCGAATGGATCGCCTCGCGCACGGTGTCGTTGCCGCGGAACGAGAACGACACGTTCGACACGCCGCCCGATATGTGGCAGTCGGGAAAGCGCCGCTTCAACTCGCGCGTCGCCTCGATGAAATCAACTGCGTAGTTGTCGTGTTCCTCGATGCCGGTCGCGATCGCGAAGATGTTCGGGTCGAAGATGATGTCTTCGGGCGGGAAACCGAGCCTTTCGGTAAGCAATGCGTGGGCGCGTGCGCAGATTTCGACCTTGCGCGCGGCGGTATCGGCCTGGCCCTGTTCGTCGAACGCCATGACCACCGCGGCGGCGCCGTACTGCTGCACCTTGCGCGCGTGTTCGAGGAACGCGTCCTCGCCTTCCTTCATCGAGATCGAATTGACGATGCCCTTGCCCTGCAAGCAGCGCAGGCCGGCTTCGATGACGCTCCACTTCGAGGAGTCGATCATGAACGGCACGCGCGCGATGTCGGGCTCGGACGAAATCAGGTTCACGAAGCGCGTCATCGCGGCCTCGGAATCGATGAGACCCTCGTCCATGTTGATGTCGAGGATCTGCGCGCCGTTGGCTACCTGCTGGCGCGCGATCTCCACGGCTTCGTCGTAGCGATCCTCCTTGATGAGCTTGCGGAACTTCGCCGAGCCGGTGACGTTCGTGCGTTCGCCGACGTTGACGAA
>CAYWZC010000057.1:0-1106 GCA_964462745.1 uncultured Rhodanobacteraceae bacterium | reverse complement strand
CCGAGCGTCCGGGCCATCTGTTCGGGGGTTTCGTCGTACTCGGCGAACGCGTTCGGCAGGCCCGCATTCGGATGCGTGCTGACCCGGCAGTCCGCGATGTCGGCCAGCGACTGGATGTGCGGGCGCAGGTCGTTCGCGCCGAGCGCGCAATTGAGTCCGATCGACAACGGCCGCGCATGTCGCATCGAATACCAGAACGCCTCCGCGGTCTGCCCGGAGAGGGTGCGCCCGGAGCGGTCGGTGATGGTGCCGGAAATCATGATTGGCACGCGGCTGCCGCGGGCGTGGAACAATTCGTCGATCGCGAACAGTGCGGCCTTCGCGTTCAGCGTGTCGAAGATCGTCTCGACCATGAGCAGGTCCGCGCCGCCATCGAGCAGGCCGCTCGCGGATTCGGTGTAGTTGTCGACCAGTTCCTCGAACGTCACGTTGCGGAAGCCCGGATCGTTGACGTCGGGCGAGATCGATGCAGTGCGACTGGTCGGGCCGAGCACGCCGATCGCGAAGCGCGGTCGCGCGGGATCTCCTGCCTCGATCGCGGCGCAGGCCGCGCGCGCGAGCTTCGCGCCTTCGACGTTCAGTTCGTACGTCAGGTGCTGGAGCTTGTAGTCGGACTGGCTGAGCCGGGTCGCGTTGAACGTGTTGGTCTCGACCAGATCCGCGCCGGCCTGCAGGTAGGACACGTGGATGTCGCGGATGATGTCCGGCCGGGTCAGCGACAGCAGGTCGTTGTTGCCCTTGAGGTCATGCCCGCAACCAGCGCCGTGCGCGTGCGCATGGTCGTGCGCGCCGTCGCAGCCATTGGCGAAGCGCGTGCCGCGATAGCCGGCCTCGTCGAGTCCATGCTGTTGCAGCATCGTGCCCATCGCACCATCGAGCACGAGGATGCGCCCGTCCAGCGCATCGAACAGCGCTTGTGCGCGGTCGGGGGCGTACCAGGGAAGTTGGGTCATCGCTGCTCCATTCTTTGGCCTCTCCCGCCGAGAGGGGAATTGCGGGGAAGGTTCGGTAAACCGAAGTGATCCGACCCCGTGCAGGAGTCCGCGGTCGTTTTCGAGCTTCGTGATGGCCGACCTTTCACGATTTCCGTGCGAGCAGACCAAGCA
>CAYWZC010000056.1:15418-18357 GCA_964462745.1 uncultured Rhodanobacteraceae bacterium | reverse complement strand
CTCATGCGTGAGCAGAACGCCGCGCACACCCTGCAACCGACCGCGCTCGCGAACGAAGCCTGGCTCAAGCTTGCCGGCAGCGAGGGGGAATGGAACGACCGCGTGCATTTCTTCGCGGTCGCGGCGCGCGCGATGCGCCAGATCCTCGTCGATCACGCGCGTGCGCTCGGGCGCGACAAGCGTGCCGGTGGAGCACGCATTTCGCTGAGCCTCGCCGATGGCGAGGTGCTGCCGGCCGACGAACACCTGCTGTTGCTCGAAGCCGAACTCGGCGTGCTCGAAGGCAGCGCGCCGCGCGCCGCGCAGGTCACCGAACTGCATTACTTCGGCGGCATGAACTACGAGGAAATCGGCGCTGCGATCGGCATCTCCAAGGCCACCGTGGACCGCGAACTGCGGTTCGCGCGCGCGTGGCTCGCCGAACGCATCGCCGCGCCATGAACGATACCGCGCCGCGCATCAAGATCCTGTTCGACGAGGCGCTCGATCTCGATGCGGACGCGCGTCGCGCATGGCTCGATGCGCTGCGCGCGCGCGAACCGGAGGTCGCCGCGCGCATCGAGCGCCTGCTCGCGCTCGATGCGCAGCGCGCCGATCCGTTCGGCCGTGCGATCGATTCGCTCAGGAGCAGCCTGGATTTCGACCCAGCCGCCTGGCTCGATCGCGAACTCGGCGGTTTCCGCCTGCTGCGCGTGCTCGGCGAGGGCGGCATGGGCGCGGTGTATCTCGCCGAACGCCAGATGCGCGACTTCCAACAACTGGTCGCGCTCAAGCTCCTGCGCGGGCGCTGGCTGGAACGTTCCGCACTCGATCGCTTCGCCGAGGAACGGCGCATCCTCGCGCGCCTGCATCACCCGAACATCGCGACCCTGATCGATGCCGGCGCGACCGACGACGGACGCCCGTTCCTGGTCATGGAATACATCGACGGCGTGCCGCTGCTCGAATACTGCGACGAGGCGCGCCTCGGCATTCCGGCGCGCCTGCGCCTCGTGCGTGGATTGCTCGCCGCGCTCGCGCACGCGCACGGCGCGCTGATCGTGCATCGCGACCTGAAGCCCGGCAACGTGCTGGTCACGCCGGACGGATTGCCGAAGCTGCTCGATTTCGGCATCGCGCGCCTGGTCGAGGCCGACGCCGCGGTACGCGCAACCGCGACGCGCGCGTTCACGCCGGACTATGCGAGTCCCGAACAGCTTGCCGGCGAGCCGGTCGGCACCGCGAGCGACATTTACAGTGTCGGCCTCATCCTGTACGAGCTGTGTGTCGGCGTACTGCCGTGGGACAGCGGTGCGCGGCCGCTTTCGGGAGCGGCGCCGACCGTGCCGAGCCTGCGTTTCCGGCAGCTCGATGCCGAACGCTGCGCCGATCTCGCGGCACGCCGCGACAGCGATCCGCAGCAGCTCGTGCGTGGCCTGCGCGGGGACTTCGGCCGCGTGCTCGCGCGCTGCCTCGATCCCGATCCCGCACAGCGCTACGCGACCGTACACGCGCTGGACACCGATCTCGACGCATTGCTCGAGCGGCGTCCGCCGCCCGGCGTGCAGGTGCCGCGGCGCGAACGCGTGCTCGCGTTCGCACGTCGCCACGCGTGGCCGCTGGCCGCGGCTGCCCTGGTGATCGTCGCCGGCGTCGCCCTGCTCGTGCAATCGCTGCTCGCCGAACATCGGCTCGCAACCGAGCGCGATGTCGCGCTCGCATCTGCCGAGAAGGCTCGTGTGGAAGCGGCCAAGTCCGAGCAGATCGCCGGCTTCGTGCAATCGATGCTCGCTGGCATCGACCCCAACCTCGCACGCGGCATGGATCGCAGCCTCCTGCGCCTGATCCTCGACGCGGCCGCGGAACGCGCCGGCCGCGAGCTCGAAGGCCAGCCGGCGGTTCGCATGGCGATCGAGCAGACAATCGCGGAAAGCTACAACCGCATCGGCGAATACGAGCTCTCGGTCGAACACTACGGCGCCGCGTTCGACGCCGCGACGACGCCGGCGGATCGCGTGAGCATGTTGCTGCGCAAGGCGCGCGCGACCGGCAACCTCGGCAACATTCCCGGAGCGACCGAACTCGCCCGGCAGGCGCTCGCGCTGGCTTCCGGCCTGCCTGCCGACTCGCGGGAGCGAATGTTCGCCGAGAGCACGACGGCCGCGTTCGAATGCGACGCCGGCCAGTTCCAGGCCTGCCTCGACGGCTATACGCGCGTGCTCGCGACGCAGCGACGCGTACTCGGCGACTCCGACCCGAACACCCTGGAAAGCATGTACGGCCTCGCCGTCGCCAACAGTCGCCTCGCCCACCACGCGGCCGCGGAAGCCCTGTTCAAGGAAGTCATCGCACGCCATCGCGCGCAATCGGCCACGCCGGGTGCCGGCCTGTTCGCCGCGACCACGAGCCTCGCGGAAGACTACATGGAACAAGCGCGCTACGCCGAAGCGGAGGCGTTGTTGAAGCCTGCACTTGTCCAGATCGAGCAGATGTTCGGCCCGGATCATCCCGGCACGCTGGCAACCTCCATGGTCCTCGCAAGCGCGATCAGCAAGCAGCCGGGACGGCTCGCGGAAGCGCGACCCTACCTGGAACAGGCGCTTTCGAACGCGCAGAAACTGTACGGGGAAGACGGCAGCACCACGGTGTTCGCCGAATCCAACCTCGCCGAGCTGTTGCGCGACGCCGGTGAACTGGACGCCGCGGAGCGGCATGCGCGCGCCGCGGTCGCGCACATGGATCGTGCGCTCGGCACCGACAGCCCGTATCGCGGTGCATTCCTCGACACTCTCGCCACGATCCTGATCGCGAAGCACGAATACGCCGAAGCCGAGCGCGTGCTGGATCGCGCCTATGCGATCCTGAGCGACGAAGATGGATTTGGACCGGATCACCCGCAAACGCAGACGGCCATCGAGCACTACGTCGAGTTGTACACGGCGTGGAAGCGGCCCGCGAAG
>CAYWZC010000056.1:13560-15318 GCA_964462745.1 uncultured Rhodanobacteraceae bacterium | reverse complement strand
GGCGTGGTCTCCGACTCGAGCACGAGGTCGCCACTTGCGAAGATCGCCGCCTCATCGCCGCGCAGGTCGCTGGCCAGCGTCGCCTCGTAGATTTTCGCGACCTGCGCGCGCGGCGAGATGATCCGGTGCAGCAACGCGCCGTCGTCGGTCAACAGCAACAGGCCGCTGGTGTCGCGATCGAGCCGGCCGACGGTGGACAGGACCGGATTGCGTCGGCTGAAACGCGGCGGCAGCAAGTCGTGCACGAGACGCCCGGAATCGCGCGTCGAGCAGGTCACGCCGACCGGCTTGTGGAGCATCAGCACCATGCCGGTCGGCGGATCGAGCGGTTCGCCGTCGACACGGATGTCGGCGTGCTCGCGCTGGTCGTCGGCGTACAGCACCTCGCCGTTCGCATCGGTGATGCGGCCTTCGCGGAACATCGCGGCCACCTGCTTGCGGCTGCCGTAGCCGAGGTTCGCGATGCGGCGCACGAGCCTCATGCGCGCACCCCGCTCGCCTCGATGACCTTGAATCCGTCCCGTACGACGACGACGCGCAGGTTCGCGAAGTGCGCCGCGAGCGTCGCCTCGTACGCGAGGTGCCGGTTCGCGACCATCCACAAATGGCCGTCCGGCTCGAGCGCGGCGGCCGCGGCCGCGATGAACGCGCGACCGAGTTGCGGTTCGTCCGCGCGGCCCTGGTGGAACGGCGGATTGCTGACGATCGCATCGTAACGGCGCGGCAAGCCGGCAGTCACGTCGTGCCACCGGACATCGATCCGCACCTCGTCGATGCGCCCGGCCGCCGCACGCGCAGCATTGATCCGCGCCGGTTCCAGCGCACGCGCATCCGCCTCGTAGAGATCGATCGCGGCGACCCGCGGGCAACGTCGCAGCACTTCGCTCGCGAGATAGCCGAATCCCGCGCCGAGATCGGCGATTCGTCCGGCGAGCGTGGCCGGCAGTCGTGCCGCGAGCAGGGCCGAGGCCGGATCGATGCGATCCCAGGAAAACAGGCCCGGCCGGCTCACGAAACGCCCGTCGTCGATCGGCTGGATCGCATCCAGCGCGGCCCATTCGGCGAGCAGTTCCAGATCGGGAGCGTGACCGGGCGAAGTCCAGAACACGCGGCACTTGTGCTTGGACAGGCCGTGGACCGAGCCGGCCAGGCGGCGCAGGTCCGCTTCGCCCGACCGCGCACCCTCGTTGTTCGCGATGCTCGCGACCACGATGCCGCCCGGCGCGGCGATCGAAAGCGCACGCGCGAACAGCGCGCGTGCCGCATCGCGCTGGCGCGGCGGCAGGACGAGAACCAGCGGAAACGCCGCGTGCGTCGCGCCATCGTGCAGGGAATCGGCCACGCGCCAGCCGGCGCGCGCAAGTGCGTCCGCGCGCGGCTTGAACGGTTGTTCCAGATGCCACGCGGCGACTTCGCGCGCCGCATTCAGCCCGGCACAGTCACGCGCCCCGAGGAACGCGACATCCCCGCCGCCGGGCCACGCGAGTTCACCGCTCGCGAACGGCACGAACAACGCATCGGGCGCGGCGGACGCGTTCGGGGACATCGCGGCAACGCTCACGACTCGCTCGTTCGGATCGGAACGACGATTCTACGCGAGGCGCGGGAGGCACGATCCAGGCGTGCCGCGCTTCGGACGGAACCGGATGATGCGCACGGCTTCGCGATCGACGATCGGACGGCCGCTCAGGTCGGATGCGCGGCCCGTGCGACGGGGTCGAAGTCCGCCCGGAAGATCGAGTCGCCGGGATCCGCGCG
>CAYWZC010000056.1:2818-13460 GCA_964462745.1 uncultured Rhodanobacteraceae bacterium | reverse complement strand
GCGCTCGCATGCCAGGTCGAGTTGCTGTAGCCGCCGACCACGAGCACCCGACCGTCCGCGAGGACGACCGCTCGCGCGTTGACGCGCGGAATCGTCATGCTGCCGGTCGCGGTGAACGTGGCGCTCGCCGGATCCCAGATCTCCGCGCTCGCGAGCGGCCCGTCTTCGAAGCCGCTGCCGCCGGCAACCAGCACGCGGCCGTCGGTGAGCGCGACGCCGACGGCCGAAATCCGGCCCTGCTGCAGGGAGCCGGTGGCGGAAAACGTCCCGGTCTGCGGATCGTAAACCTCCGCGCTCTCCGGCGCGTCGTTGGCGCCGCCCGCGACGAGCACGCGGCCGTCCGCGAGACGCACGGCGACCAGGTCGACGCGGCCGTGCTGCATCGCGCCGGTCGGGCTGAACGCGTTCGCGACCGGATCATAGAGTTCCGCGCTCGACAGGAACGTCTGCTGGGTGAATCCGCCGCCGATCAGCACGCGGCCGTCCGCGAGCCGGACCGCAAAGCCGGTATCGCGCGGCGCGTTCATGTCCGGGGTCGGCGTGAACAGGCCGGTTGCCGGATCGTAGAGTTCCGCGCTGGAAAGGCCATGCGAAAAATCCGCGCCACCGGCCACGAGGACCCGACCGTCTTCGAGCAGGGTCGCCGTCGCCGCGAGGCGTGCATCGTGCAGGTTCCCGGTCGGGGTGAACCCGGCAATTGCGGGAGAAGGGATCGCCGCGAGGACGAGGCTTCCGATGGCGGCAAGGCACAGGATCCGGAACATGGCGATTCCCCACACGGCGGAGTTCCGCCGATACTCGCCCATTCCGGACCGCCGCGCATTCGCATCGTGTCGCAAATCCGTGGCATTCCGGTAGCGTGGTGCCATGCGTCGCATGTCCGGCGCGGTTGCGCGATGCGAGGCCGGCCGTCAGCGTTTCAGCAGCGACTTCAGGTCCGCGAACGGGTTGTTGGTCGCTGCTTCGCTGGTCGCCTCGCCGGCCGCGCCGATGCCGGTGTCGTCGAGATGGCGCGAATGCTCGTTGTCGTGGCAATACACGCACAGCAGCTCCCAGTTGCTGCCGTCGGGCGGATTGAAATCGTGGTCGTGGTTGCGATGGTGGACGGTCAATTCGGACAGGTTCGCGCGGGTGAATTCGCGCGCGCAGCGTCCACAGATCCACGGATACATCTTGAGGGCGCGTTCGCGGTAGCCGTGGCCGCGCTGCTCCGCGTCACGGCGCGCCTGCGCGACGATGCGGTCGAGTTTCGCGTGGTCGAGGGTCGGCTTGGGCATGGCGGATCGCGCTGCGGGCGGATGCGCGCAGTATGCCGGAAAAGCCGCCGCCGTCAGCCGGCCTTGCGCTTCTTCTTCGCGTTCTTGCCCGTCTTCTGCGAGTTCCGGTCCCGGCTGCCGGTCGCCGCATGCGCGTGTGCGGCGGGCGCCGGCTTGCGCGGCTTCTCCGCCGCGTCGGTCGTGCCGGAGCCGCGCGCGCGCAGCCAGGCCGCGTATTCGTCGAGGTCGCCGTCGAATTCCTCGACGTGCCCGTCGGCGACGCGCCAGAACGTGTTGCACACCAGGCCGGTCAGGTGGCGATCGTGCGAGACCAGCACGATCGCGCCGGCGAAATCGCTGAGCGCCTCGGCGAGTGCCTCGCGCATGTCGAGGTCGAGATGGTTGGTCGGCTCGTCGAGCAGCAGCACGTTCGGCCGCCGCCATGCGATGAGTGCGAGCGCGAGCCGCGCGCGTTCGCCGCCGGAGAACGTGTCGACGACCTCGAACGCGCGATCGCCCGCGAAGTTCCAGCGGCCGAGGAAGTCGCGGAACTCCTGGGTCGCGGTCGCCGGCGCGATGTCGCGCAGGTGGTCGATCGGCGTCTGGCCGGCCTTCAACGATTCGACCGTGTGCTGGGCGAAATAACCCAGGCTGAGATCGGGATGCGCGGTGCGCTCGCCCGCGAGCAGCGGCAGTTCGCCGACCAGGGTCTTGACCAGGGTCGACTTGCCCGCCCCGTTCGGCCCGAGCAGGGCGATGCGGTCGCCATCCTCGAGACCGAAGCCGACCTTGCGCAGGACCACGGTGGGACCTGCGTCGGCGTTCGCGCTTCCCGGCGTGCCGGTCGATGCGGCGTAACCGGCATCGACATGGTTCAGCCGGATCAACGAATGCGGCAGCTTCGCCGGTTCCGCGAACGCGATGTGGAACATGCGCTCGGCGCGCACCGCTTCGGTGCCGGCGAGCTTGGCGAGGCGCTTCATGCGCGACTGCGCCTGTTTCGCCTTGCTCGCCTTGGCCTTGAAGCGGTCGATGAACGCCTGCAGGTGGGCGCGTTCGGCCTGTTCCTTCTCGAACGCGATCTGCTGCTGGCGCAACTGTTCGGCGCGCTGGTGCTCGAAACTCGTGTAGTCGCCCGAATACAGCTTCGCCCTGCCCTCGTGCAGGTGCAGGATGTGCGAGCAGACGCCGTCGAGGAACTCGCGGTCATGCGAGATCATCAGCAGCATGCCGGGATACTTCAGCAACCACTGCTCGAGCCAAAGCACCGCGTCGAGATCGAGATGGTTGGTCGGCTCGTCGAGCAGCAGCAGGTCCGAGGGCGTCATCAGCGCACGCGCGAGATTCAGGCGCACGCGCCAGCCGCCGGAAAAATCCGACACCGGCCGCACATGCGTGTCGGACTTGAAGCCGAGTCCGTGCAGCAGCTTGCCCGCGCGCGCGGTCGCATCGTAGCCGTTGATTTCGGCGAGCTTCTGGTGCGCCGCCGCGACCGCGTCCCAGTCTTCCGCGGCCATCGCGTCCGCCTCGGTGCGCAGCACCGCATGCACTTCGGTGTCGCCCGACACGACGAAGTCGATCGCGGCGTCCGGCAGCGACGGGGTTTCCTGCGCGACGCTCGCGATGCGCACGCGGTTCGGCAGGTCGAGGTCGCCGCGGTCCGGTTCGATCTCGCCCTGGATCGCCGCGAACAGGCTCGACTTGCCGCAGCCGTTGCGTCCGACCACGCCGACCCGCGCGCCGGCATGCAGCGCGAGATCGACGCCGGACAGCAGCAGGCGCTCGCCGCGCCGCAGCGCGAAGTTGCGGAAAGAGATCATGGTTCGGCGGAATGGGCGGGGCGCGGATTGTAGCGGATCGGTGAACGGGAATCGGGATTCGGGAATGCGACGATCACCGCTGAGTGTCGCCCTTCGTGTTCTTCGTGTGTTTGGTGGTCAGTCTGCCGAACTCCCTGGCCTTCAACCTCGCATTACGCGCTCGCGCGATCGAGGAGCGCGATGTCGTCCGCCGACAATTCGATGCGCGCCGCGGCCATCAGATAAGTAGCCCGGGTAAGGCCACAGGCCGCACCCGGGGCTGGAGCGACGACGCCGGAACCGGATCCCCGGGTGCGCTTCGCTTACCCGGGCTACATGGCTGGCCTGATTGCTCGGCTGATGCGCCCTTACGCGCTCGCGCGATCGAGGAGCGCCATGTCGTCCGCCGACAATTCGATGCGCGCCGCGGCCATCAGTTCGTCGAGCTGCGTGACGCTGGTCGCACTCGCGATCGGCGCCGTGATGCCGGGTCGCGCCATGAGCCAGGCGAGCGCGATCTGCGCCGGCTGCGCGGCATGTCGCCCGGCCACCTCGTCGAGTGCCGCGAGCACGCCGAGCCCGCGTGTGTCGAGGAACTGCCTGACGCCCTGCCCGCGCGCGCTCTTGCCGAGGTCGGCCGCGCTGCGGTACTTGCCGGTCAGGAAGCCACTCGCGAGCGCGTAATAGCAGATCACGCCGACGTCACGCGCGCGCACCAGCGGTTCGAGTTCCGCCTCGTAGCCTTCGCGCGACACGAGGTTGTATTCCGGTTGCAGCACCTCGTAACGCGGCAAGCCATCGCGCTCGCTGATGTCGAGCGCTTCGGCGAAACGCGCGGCGCTGAAGTTGGACGCGCCGATCGCGGCGACCTTGCCTTCCTCGATGAGCCGCGCATACGCGCCGAGCGTATCCGCGATCGGCACCTTCGGGTCGTCCTCGTGGGAGAAGTACAGGTCGATCCGCTCGACACCGAGGCGTCGCAGCGATTCCTCCGCCGCGGCACGGATGTTGGCCGGTGCGAGGCCCGGATGCTTCGACCACTTCGCGACCTTGGTCGCGATCACGACGCGATCGCGCTTGCCGCTCCTGCGCAGCCACTTGCCGATGATCGTTTCCGACTCGCCGCCCTCGTTGCCCGGCACCCACGCGGAGTAGGTATCCGCGGTATCGACGAGATGGAAACCGCCATCGACGAACGCGTCGAGCAGTGCGAACGAGGTCTTTTCGTCGGCAGTCCAGCCGAACACGTTGCCACCGAACGCGAGCGGCGCAATGGAAATGCCTGACTTGCCGAGTGTGCGGGTCTGCATGGTGTTTCGCTCCGTGGTGTCGGCTGGATGATTTCGGGACGACGACCGCGCAATTCAATCCGACAGGCCTTGCATTTTGACGGGCGGCGGCAAGATGGCATCGCATTTCGCACGATGGCCGAGGCCCAATCCGACTCCGCGGCCGCCCGGCAGCACCAGTCTCGCGGCGCGCCGGATGCGGCACGACCCTTGCAGTACCCACGAGGGACGATCTCCGCCCGCAAGGAAGGACACCGAGATGAGCCGATCCCGACTTCGCAGCACCGCGACGCTGCTGGTCCTGTCCGTGCCCGGCCTCTGCGCCGCAGCCACCCATGAACAGGCCCAACTCGCGCTCGAGCGCGCGCACACCGCCTATGAAGGCGCGCAGCAGGCCGACGCCGCGCGCGATGCGCCCTCCGCGATGAACACCGCGCGCAACATGCTGATCGCGGCGGACGGCGCCTGGGAACGGCGCAACTGGACCGACGCATGGCTGAGCGCCGAGAAGGCCAGCGCCGACGCGGATCTCGCAAGCGCGCGCAGCCGCCAGATGCGTGCGGAAGCCGCCACCGCCGAGATCGAGGCGAGCCTCGAAACCGTGCGTGCCCAGCTCGGCCTGCCGCCTGGAGTACCGCAATGAACCTCGCCCATTTCCGGTTTGCCCTGATCCTCGTCGCCATGGCCACGTTCACCGGCTGCGTCATCGCGCCGCCCGGCCCTTCCCCGGAAGTGGTGCGCCTGCAAGGTGAGCTCGATCGCCTGCACGCGAATCCGGACATCGTCGCGTACGGCGGCCAGGAACTCGTCGATGCCGACGCCGCGGTCGAAGCGCTCGCGCGCGCGGATTCGCCACGCCATGTCGACGAGGCATTCTTCCACCATCGCGTCTACATCGCGGACCGGCTGGTCCAGACCGCAGAAGCAAGCGCGCTCGCGCGCTACGCGGAACGGCGCGGCCAGGATCTCGGGCTCGAGCGCGATCGCCTCGCCGCGCAGGTCCGCGCGCGTGCCTTGCCGCCGCCGGCGGCCGGATTCATCGCACGCGACCTGCCTGCGTCGCTCGCGGGCCTGCCGATGCGCGACTCCGATCGCGGGCTCGTGGTGACGCTCGGCGACGACCTGTTCGAACCCGACCGCGCCGAATTGCGCCCGCGCGCAGGGGCGCCACTCGACCAGATCGTGCGCGCGATGCGCAACGACACGGCCGCGACCGCGACGGTCGAAGGCCATGTCAGCCCGTCGGGCGACCGCGATTACGACCTCGACCTGTCGATCCGGCGCGCCGAAGCCGTACGCAACTACATCGTGAGTCACGGCATCACGCCGGGCCGGCTCAGCGCCGGCGGCGTCGGCTCCGATTACCCGATCGCGAGCAACGCGACGCCGCTCGGCCGCGAGCAGAACCGCCACGTCGACGTGATCTTGCGCACGGTGCCACGGTATTGAGCGCTCCGAGCGGATGCGGGAGGAGTTCATCCCGACGCCGTTCGAGACGTCGAGGCGACAGCTTCTCCGGTCAATCCACGACCTACTTGCGCAGCACCACCATGCCGCCGCGCCAGCGCTTCGCGGCGAGCATGAGCCAGCCCATGCCACCCCAGCGGACGAGGTCAGACAGCCAAGCCGGCAGGCGCGCGAGCGCGGGCATTTCGTACTGGATCATCGCGAGCATCTTCGGGGTCGGATACACGCGCGAGGCGCGGAATCCGGCCTTGCGCCCGAGACGCACGATGTCGCGCGGCGGCATGTCGCGTTCGGTGACGCCGAAGGCTTCGACCGCATGCAGCGAACCTGCCGCGGCCGCGTGGCCGTCGCCGGGTTCGATCGTGACCAGCCGGCCACCGGGCTTCAGCGCGCGGTACGCGCTCGCGAGCGCGGCGGCCGGATCTTCCGCATGATGCAGCGCGTCGTAGAACAGCGCGACATCGAACTCGTCGCGGAACGCGAGCGATTCGTAGTCGGATACCACGAACGCGAGGTCCAGCGGACCGGCCGCGACGCGGTTGGCCTCGGCCACCGCGATCATGTCCGGCGCGATGTCCTGGCCGACCACCGCGTAGCCGCGCCGCGCGAGGAACCGGCTCGTCCAGCCCCCGCCGCAACCGAGATCGAGCACGCGCGCGGGTGGCGGCGGCAGGACCATGAACACGCCGCCCATGTCGACCAGCATGCGGCCGCAGTACTCGTCGCTGAACGGCTTGCCACCGGCATGCTCGCCGCCGCCGGGGCCGAGGTTCTCGAGGTAATCGATCTCGCCCTGCTTCGCCATCGGCTCAGGATTCCGCGGTCGCGTGCGCATCGTCGCGCGCGTACTTGCGCGCGACGTAATCCTCGACGATCGCGACGAATTCCTGCGCGATGTTGTCGCCGCGCAGGGTCATCGCCTTGGCGCCGTCGATGAACACCGGCGCGGCGGGCGTCTCGCCCGTGCCGGGCAAGGAAATGCCGATGTCGGCATGCCGGGATTCGCCGGGCCCGTTGACGATGCAGCCCATGACCGCGAGGGTCAGGTTCTCGACTCCCGAGTACCGCACCCGCCATTCCGGCATCTTCTCGCGCACGCGCTCCTGCACCGACCGCGCGAGTTCCTGGAACAGCGTGCTGGTCGTGCGCCCGCAGCCCGGGCACGCGGTGACCAGTGGCGTGAACGCGCGCAAGCCCATGGTTTGCAGGAGTTCCTGCGCGACGATGACCTCGCGCGTGCGCGATTCGCCGGGCTCCGGCGTCAGCGAAATCCGGATCGTGTCGCCGATGCCCTCCTGCAGCAGCACCGCGAGCGCCGCCGTGGAGGCGACGATGCCCTTCGAGCCCATGCCCGCTTCGGTCAAACCGAGATGCAGCGCATGATCGCAACGCGCGGCGAGATCGCGGTACACCGCGATGAGTTCCTGCACGCCGGACACCTTGCACGAAAGGATGATGCGATCGCGCGCGAGGCCGAGTTCCTCCGCGCGCGCGGCCGAGTCGAGCGCGGACCGGATCAGCGCCTCGCGTGCGACGCGCTCCGCGCTCCAAGGTTCGGCGCGCACATGGTTCTCGTCCATCATCGCGGCGACCAGCGACTGGTCGAGCGATCCCCAGTTCACGCCGATTCGCACCGGCTTCGCGTGGCGCAGCGCGGTTTCGATGATCGCGGCGAACTGGGTGTCCTTCTTGCGCCCGAAGCCGACGTTGCCCGGATTGATCCGGTACTTCGCGAGCGCTTCCGCGCAGGCCGGCTCGCGTTCGAGCAGGGTATGGCCGTTGTAATGGAAGTCGCCGACCAGCGGCGCCGCGCAGCCCATCATGTCGAGCCGTTCGCGGATGCGCGGCACGGCCGCGGCGGCCTCCGGCGTGTTGACCGTGATGCGCACGAGCTCGGAACCCGCGCGCGCGAGTTCGGCGACCTGCTTCGCGGTGCCCGCGACATCGGCCGTGTCGGTGTTGGTCATCGACTGCACGACGACCGGCGCCCCGCCGCCGACGGTCACGCCATCGACGCGCACCGCCACGCTGGCGCGGCGCGGCGCAGGCGCGGGAGACTCGGATCGGGTCATTGCCGGGGACAACTCCGTGCGGGCGCCCGGTGGAGGCGCCGAAACGGCAATTATACGTGGACGCGGCGGTCGCTTTCCGTACCGCCCCGAGGCCGGGTGCGGGAACCACCTGCAGAGACAAGCGGTTGGAGCC
Organism: uncultured Rhodanobacteraceae bacterium; assembly: GCA_964462745.1. GTDB lineage: Bacteria > Pseudomonadota > Gammaproteobacteria > Xanthomonadales > Rhodanobacteraceae > Dokdonella_A. The sequence continues at coordinate 5,444 of CAYWZC010000056.1, read as the reverse complement.
GGCTGCCGGAACCGGCTGTAGGAACAGGCTTCAGCCGTGATGCTCTGCATCTCGTGCGATAGGGCGCGAACAGCATCGCAGCTGAAGCTTGCTCCTACGGTGGCGGAATAATGCATTTCGGTTGCAGGAACCGACTAGCGCCGTGACACCCCGCACCGAGCTTGCTCCGCTGCTTTCGTTTTCCCTACCGCCCGAGCCGAGCAAGCTCGGCTCTACGATTCCTGCGTGCCCGTGGATTCGGCGGCTCGGCTTCTTGCCAGCGCGCCGCGCACGAGTCGCGCGAGCAGCCGCTCGCGGATGCCCTGCGGTGCGGCGAGCTGCATGCGTTCGAGGTTCGCCGCGGTGTCGGCGTCGGGCTCGCCCGGCGCGAGCGCCGCTTGCGCGAGGTGCAACCAGCCGCGCATCCCGTTGCGCGTCTCCTGGCGCAGCCAACGCATCGCCGGCAGCAGGCGCAATTCCACGTCGCTGAAATCGCTGCCGAACGGGAACTCGCCGAACAGCCCGCGCGCGCGAAACGGGACGAACGCCTCGGCGACGTACTGCGGCGTGTTGCGCCGCCATTCGTCGGGCACGCGGAAATCGCGCGGCAGCTTGTGCGCGCGGATCGCCTCCGCCGCGAGTCCGTCCACGAAGCGCGCATCGCTGATCGCGAGCATCGCGCGCACGCAGGCCTCGTCGGGCTTGCCGCGCAAGTCGGCGACGCCATACTCGGTCACGTACAGATCGCGCAGGTGGCGCGGGATCGTCGTGTAGCCGTAGTTCCAGCGGATGTTCGATTCGACCCGCCGGCCGTGCGCGCGCGTCGAACGCAGCAGCAGCAGCGAGCGTCCGTCGTCGAGCGCCTGCGCCATCGAGACGAAGTTGTACTGGCCGCCGACGCCGCTGACCACCGAACCGTCCTCGAGCGCATCGGACACCGCCGCTCCGAGCAAGGTCGCCATCATGCAGTTGTTGAAGAACCGCGCATGGCGCCGCTGGGTCGCGTCGATCGTCTCGCGGCCGCCGTACAACTGGTTGACGTCCGACACTCGATTCATCACCAGTCCGGCGTGATCGGCTCCTTCGAGCCCGGCCAGCCATGCATGGAACATCCTCGAGCCGAGATAGAACGCGCCCTTGAGGTAATGACCGCCGCGCAGCCGACCACCCGCGCAGGCGCGATCGAGCGCATCGAGTTGGTCCGCATCGTCGAGGCCGGGACCGATCGTCGCGCCATCCGCGAGCACGATGCGACCGCGTTGCCATGTCGCGCCCTCCGGCATCAGGCCGAGCGCCGCGAGCCGGGCGAACGCCGCCGCGTCGAGGCGCGCCGGCAGCACGCCCGCCGCCCGCCACTTGTGCGCATCGCCGGGCGCGTAGCGCTCCGCGACGAGGTGCGCGTCGAGCGCGCGTTGCAGGGCGACATCGTCGTACACGTTGCGCTTCAGCACCCCGCCCTCGCGCAGGTGCATGAAGCCGTCCGTGAGCATTTCGCTGGCGCCGTACAGGCCGCGCCGGAACGGCGTCAGGCCGCCCCAGCGCACGATCAGCGGATCGCTGGCCGGGTTGTCGCCGCGCAGCGCGGCGAGCGCGGCGCGATACTCGGCATTGCGACGGTGGCGCAGCAGGCACGCGTACACGATCGCATCGGACAGCGCGCCGATGCCGAGCTGCAAGGTGCCGTCGTCGTGGATCAGGCTGCTCGCATGCAGGCCGATCGCGTGCTCCACCGGCTCGATCGGATCGCGCGGCAACGCGAACAGCGGCTGCGGCGGATCGATGTCGTGCACGATCAGGTCGAAATCGCCTGCGCCGAGCTCCGCGTCACCGCCGAGGAACGCGAGATCCGGACGCACGACGCCGACCAGCAGCGGCTTGCGCTTGCCATGCGCGGCCAGCGCGTCGAGCAAATCCAGGGTCACGTCCGGATTGCACGACAGGCTGTAGCGCGCGCCTTCGCCGTCGCCGCGCTCGGCGACGAGCTGCACGATCGCGTCGACGTCCGCGTCGACCAGGTCGCGCGCAACCTGCGTGTAGTTGATGCTCGTGTAATCGCGCTGCGCACGCTCGTTGCCGAGCATCGCTCCGGACTGGAAATAGAACTCGCGCACATGCACGTTGAGCGGCAGCCGGCCGGCCTTGAGGTCGACGACGTAATCCAGGCGCGGATAATCGGCGCCGAACTGGCGTTCGAGGAACGGGCCGATGAATCGCCTCTCCAGGTCGCCGCGAGGCTCCGGCGGATCGAGCGACAGCGCGGTGCAGATGGTGAGCTGTCGCGACGGATCGGCCTGGATGCGCCGGTAGATCGCATTCAACAGCCGGTTCGGCTTGCCGAGGCCGAGCGGCGTCGCGACGACCACGTGCACGCCGGCCCGCGCAAGGATGCGGTCGACGACGGCTTCCAGCGGATTGCGACGCACCGGTTCGCCCATGCCGCGCATCATCGCAGATTCGGACAGCGCGGAAGAATCCCGGGCAAAACCTGCGGGCGACGTGCCCCGCCGCCATGCCCGGAATCGAACGTCCCGCCGTGCAGTCAGGGTAACTCCGGACTCGATCCGCTGGCGACCGGGGAGTCGGTCCCGGCGGCGGCGCTCCCTCCCCGCACCGTAGAGCGGAGCTTGCTCCGCTGCCTCTGCTCTTT
>CAYWZC010000056.1:0-2718 GCA_964462745.1 uncultured Rhodanobacteraceae bacterium | reverse complement strand
CCAAGCCGAGCAAGCTCGGCTCTACGGGGACGCGGGGTTGTCCTCGATGTCTTCTTCCGCAGGCACACGAATCCGCCCGCGCCGACTTCGCACAGCTCCCCATCAACTTCGCTATTATCCGCGAGTCAACTCCGGGGAATCTCTCATGGCCGAGCAATTCAAGATCGCGATCGTCGGCTCGGGTCCGGGCGGACTGTCGGCGGCGGCGCGTGCTGCCGAGCGCGGGGAATCGCATGTGCTGCTCGAGGCCGAGCCGCATCTGTCGAACACGATCTACCGTTACCAGAAGGGCAAGTTCGTGATGGACGAGCCCGGCATCCTGCCGCTGCGCTCGCCGATCCCGTTCGTCGCCGGGCTGCGCGAGGAAATCCTCGACGGCTGGGACAAGTCCGCGGCGGATCTCAAGATCAACGTGCGCCACGGCCACGAGGTCAGCGCGATCCAGCGCCGCGACGACGGCATGTTCGAACTGACCTGCAAGAACGGCGCGAAGATCGACGCGCAGTTCGTCGTGCTCGGCATCGGCCTGCAGGGCAACATCCGCAAGCTCGGCGTGCCGGGCGAGGACCTGCCGTTCGTGCAGTACCAGCTCGACGACCCGGACGAATACGAGGGCGAAACCATCGTCGTGGTCGGCGCCGGCGACGCCGCGATCGAGAACGCGGTCGCGCTCGCACGCCAGAACAACGTCGTCATCATCAATCGCCGCGACGAGTTCGCGCGCGCGAAGAAGGGCAACGAGGCCGCGATCCTCAAGGCCATCGAGGACGGCGCGATCGAGTGCTACTACGAAGCCTCGCCGGAAAAGGTCGAGGCGCTCAGCGCCGGGCGCAAGCCCGGCCGCATGATCCTCAACACCAAGAACGGCCGCGCGCAGATCCTGCTCGACCGCGTCATCGCACGGCTCGGCGCGACCGCGCCGCGCGGCTTCGTCGAAGCCTGCGGGGTCACGTTCCCGAACAAGGACCCGGCCTCGGTCCCGGCGATCACGCCGCAATACGAATCGAACGTGAAGGGCCTGTACATCGTCGGCGCGCTCGGCGGCTACCCGCTCATCAAGCAGGCGATGAACCAGGGTTACGAGGTCGTCGAATACATCACCGGCAGCAAGGTCGAGCCGGCCGACGCGCCGCTGCTCAAGGCCAAGTTCGCGGCGCTGCGTGGGGTCGGCTCGGTCGACGACGCGCTCGCGCGCATCCAGGCCAACGTGCGCCTGCTCTCGCACATCACGCCGTTGCAGTTGCGCGAGTTCATGCTCGATTCGGACATCCGCACGCCGCAGGCGAACGAGGTGATCTTCGAGCGCAACGACTACACCAACACATTCTTCTCGATCCTCGACGGCGAGGTGCGCATCGAGGTCGGTGGCGACGCGCAGCCGGTGGTGCTGCGGCGCGGCGAGTTCTTCGGCGAGATGAGCCTGATCTCCGGCCGGCGCCGCTCGGCGACCGTGTACGCGGGGCCGAACTGCGTGCTCATCGAAACGCCGCGACGCTCGATGAACAAGCTCATCAACTCGGTGGACGCGGTCAAGCGCGACATCGACCAGGTGTTCATCCTGCGCGCGCTGCAATCGCGCATCGCGCCGGAAGCCACGCCCCAGCAACTCGCCGAAGTCGCCGCCGCCGCGACCTTGGAGCATTTCGCGGCCGGCGACACGGTGTTCCAGGAAGGCGAAGTCGGCGACTGCCTGCACCTGGTACGGGTCGGCTCGCTGACCATCTCGCGCAACATCGGCGGCCGCGAGGTCGTGCTGTCCTACGTTCCGGCCGGCAACTACGTCGGCGAGATGGCCCTGCTCGGCGACGCGAAGCGTTCGGCCACCGCGCGCGCCGCGATCGCAACCGAGACCGTGCGCCTCGACGGCGAGTCGTTCAAGCGCCTCGTCGCGCGCAACCCGATCCTCAAGATGCGCCTGCAGCAGGAATACAAGCAGCGCACCGCGGCCAACCTGTCGATGCTCGCGATGCCGAGCGGCGGCGACCTGATCAGCTTCCTGCTCGCCCAGGGCGCCGGCGAGGCGACCGACATCCTGCTCATCGACGAATCCCTGTGCGTGCGTTGCGACAACTGCGAAAAGGCCTGCGCGGAAACCCACGCCGGCACCTCGCGGCTCGACCGCGAAGCCGGCCCGACCTTCGCCGAAGTCCACGTGCCGACCTCCTGCCGGCACTGCGAACACCCGCACTGCATGAAGGACTGCCCGCCGGACGCGATCCACCGCGCGCCGAACGGCGAGGTGTTCATCGCCGACAACTGCATCGGCTGCGGCAACTGCGAACGCAACTGCCCGTACGGCGTGATCCACATGGCCTACCCCGCCGAACGCAAGCCCGGCCTGCTGCAATGGCTGATGTTCGGCCGCGGCCCCGGCCCCGGCGAAGCGCCGCACGACGCGCATTCCGACCACGGCGGCCAGAGCAAGAAGGCGGTCAAGTGCGACATGTGCAAGGACCTCTCCGGCGGCCCCGCGTGCGTGCGCGCCTGCCCCACCGGCGCCGCGATCCGCATCGGACCGGAGGAGTTTTCGACGTATGCGCAGGCGCGGCGGTGAGACGCTGTTCGATGCGATCGCCGGTGCGCGGCCCGGGCAAAAGCCTGCCGGATCATGTTGCAGAGATAGGTGGCGCGTTTCGGGTAACTGATTGAGAGAAAAAATTTCTTAGAACGGATGAGAAATGCGTTTTCAGGGTAGCACCGCAGAAATACACCTAACTT
>CAYWZC010000055.1:0-18743 GCA_964462745.1 uncultured Rhodanobacteraceae bacterium | reverse complement strand
CTGTGCAGCGTGACGACGACATGGTCGCAGTAGCCGGCGAGCGCTTCGTCGATCGAGTTGTCGACGACCTCGAACACCATGTGGTGCAGGCCGGTACCGTCGTCGGTGTCGCCGATGTACATGCCGGGGCGCTTGCGCACCGCGTCCAGGCCCTTCAAGACCTTGATTTTGCTGGAATCGTAGGATTCTGTCATGGTATCCGCTTGGCGAGTTGTGGGCACGACCGGATCGGTTGCGGGGGCAACCGTTGCGGGTGCGGGATTCCCTGCAATTATAGCAGGCGCGCCACCGCCCCATGTTCCACGTGGAACCGGGCCTGCGCGCAATCCTCGCCGAGCAAACCGGTTTCGGCGGTCCCGGTCACGAGCACCTGCGCATCGCTCGCCTGCACGAGGGAGACGACCTGGGCGAGGTGTCGCGTGTCGAGCTCGGAAGCGAGATCGTCGAGGCACAGGATCGGCCACTCCCCGCGCTGCTCCGCGTACCCGCGAGCCTGGGCGAGCAGGCAGGCCAACGCGCACAGCTTTTCCTGGCCGCGCGAGAGGTGTTCGCGGCGTGTCGCCGCCGCAAACGATACGGACCAGTCTGCCCGATGCGGGCCGCGGCTCGTGAATCCGCGTGCAAGGTCGCGATCGCGCCGACTGGCAAGCACGTCACCCAGATCGCGGTCCGGTTCCCAGCCATCGTCGAGCCGCACTTCCGGCGTCCCGAGTTCCGGCAGCAACTCGGCGAGCGCCGCGATCAGAAGTGGCGCGAGCCGGGAGAACGTCGCACGCCGGGTGTCGCGCAGCGGCGTCGCCGCTTCTGCGAGTTCCCGATCCCACAAGTCGAGCGCGTCGCTGTCCGCGCCGCCCATGCGCAGCAACGCGTTGCGTTGGCGCAGCGCGCGCTGGTAGCGGCGCCAGCTCGCGAGAAAAACGTGTTCCACGTGGAACACGCTCCAGTCGAGAAAGCGCCGACGCTCCTCGGCTCCGCCCGCGATCAGCGCGTGGCTGCCGGGTTCGAAGCACACCACCGCGACCCGCGACGCGAGCTCGCCCAGCGTAACGACTTCTCCCGCGACGCGCGCCTGGTGCCGCGCGGCGCCACGCGAAATGCCGACACCGTGTTCGGTCCCGCCTGCCTCGACGCGCGCCCAGATCGAGTATTCATTGCCAGCCGGTCCGGTCAGGGCTTCCCTCGATCCCGCCCGGAACGACCGCCCGTGCGACAACAGGAATACCGCCTCGAGCAGGCTGGTCTTGCCGGCGCCGTTATCGCCCACAAAGAGGTTCCAGCCTGGACCCGGCTCGATATCGACCGCATCAAGCCGGCGCAGATTGGCAATGCGCAGTTCAAGGATACGCAACGCGACCTCCCGAAACGGGAGTCAGCCGTATCGCCAAGCTGGCGCGCGCCCCGCCTACAGGCGCAACGGCATGATGACGTGCCGCACGTCGTCCGTGTCGGGCTTGCGGATCAGGCAGCTCGACTGGCCGTCGCGCAGGCACAACAGCACCTCCTCGCCATCCAGTGCACCGAGTGCATCGAGCAGGTAGCCCACGTTGAAGCCAACGGCAAGTTCCGCGACGCCGGTCTGGGCCTCGAGTTCCTCGACCGCCTCTTCCTGCTCCGGGTTGTGCGCAATGATGCGCATCCGGTTCGGCTCGACCTCGATCTTGACCCCGCGGTACTTCTCGTTGGACAGGATCGCCGCACGCTGCAACGCCGCGCGCAGTTCGTCGCGCGGCACGCGCACTTCCTTGTCGGCGCCGATCGGGATCACGGCTTCGTAGTCGGGGAAGCGGCCATCGATGAGCTTGGACGTGAACGTGACCTTGTCGCGACGCAGGCGCAGGTGGTTGCGACCGAACTCGATCTCGACCACCGCGTCACCGGATTCGAACAGGCCCTGCAGCTCCATGACGCCCTTGCGCGGCACGATGATCTGGCGTGGCGACTGGATCATCTGGTCGAGGCGCGATTCGGCCATCGCGAGACGGTGGCCGTCCGTGGCGACGCAGCGCAGCGCGGACTCTCGCAGGTCGAACAGCATGCCGTTCAGGTAATAGCGCACGTCCTGGTGCGCCATCGCGAAGCCGGTCCGCTCCATCAGCGTCTTGAGTGTCGCTTCCGGCAGGCTGACCCGCTCGACGAGCTCGATGTTGTCGATCAACGGGAATTCGCTGGCCGGCAGGGTCGACAGCGTGAAACGACTGCGGCCGGAACTCACCACCGCGCGATCACCCTTCGTCTCGATCTTGATCTTCGCGCCGTCGGGCAGGGCCCGGCAGATATCGAACAGCTTGCGCGCCGGGATCGTGACCTCGCCCGCGTCGAGTTGCTCGGCCGTGGCGCGCGCGATCATTTCGACTTCGAGATCCGTACCGGTGAACGCAACCCCGTCCGCATCGACCTGGACGAGCAGGTTGCTCAACACCGGCAAGGTCTGGCGGCGCTCGACGACGCCGACGACATGCTGGAGGGGCCTTAGGAGCGCTTCACGCTGGATGCTGAGCCGCATGCGTCATTCCACCGTTGTTGTCTTTGGAAAAGGAAATGAAGATTGGTTGTTGTTGTTTCTGTGTACAACTGTTGGTGTTGCCAGAAAACCTTGATAAATCAATAACTTGTGTTTTATGTTGCGCGGGTAGAATCCACCCCGAAGCCTGTGTCCGACTTGTGGACAGATCCAGCGCCGCGTTCCCCACCGAAGTTGTCCACAGGCTTGTCCCCCGCTCTCGTCCCGGTTTCGCTGCTCACTCGCTGAGGGAACGCATGAGCTTTTCCCAATCCTGGCGCAGCTTGCCGTCGGTCTCGCGCAATTCGCGGATCGTGCGGCATGCGTGCAGCACGGTCGTGTGGTCGCGGCCGTCGAATGCCTCGCCGATTTCCGGCAGGCTATGTTCGGTCAATTCCTTGGCCAGCGCCATTGCCATTTGCCGCGGGCGTGCCACCGAACGGCTGCGTCGCTTGGACAGCATGTCGGCGAGACGCAATTGGTAATACTCTGCCACGGTTTTCTGGATATTGGGAATCGATACCGCCTGCGCGTGCACGTTGAGCAGGTCGCGCAGGGTCTGTTGGGTGAACTCGGCATCGATTCGCTGGCCTTCGAAGTTCGCGCGCGCGATCAGTGTGTTCAGCGCGCCCTCGAGATCGCGCACGTTCGAACGCATGCGCTTGGCGATGAGGACCGCGACGTCTTCGGGCAGGTCCACGCCCTTGCCGAGCGCCTTGCTGAGCAGGATCGCGGCGCGGGTCTCGAAATCCGGCGGCTCGATCGCGACCGGCAGGCCCCAGCCGAGGCGCGATTTCAGGCGCGGCTCGAGGTTCTCGACCTCGCGCGGATAGCGGTCGCAGGTCAGGATCAGTTGTTGCTTGCCTTCGATCAGCGCGTTGAAGGTGTGGAAGAACTCTTCCTGGGTCGTGTTCTTGCCGGCGAAGAACTGGATGTCGTCGATGAGCAGCGCATCGACCGAACGGAAGCGCTGCTTGAAGCTGTCCATGTTCTTCTGCGCGAGCGCCTTCACCATGCCGCTCACGAACTGCTCCGAACGCAGATACAGGACCCGCGTGTCCGGCTTGTTCGCGCACATGAGATTGCCGGCCGCGTGCATCAGATGGGTCTTGCCGAGGCCGGTGCCGCCGTACAGCAGCAGCGGGTTGTAGGCGCTGCCCGGGTTCATCGCGACCTGCATCGCCGCGGCCTTGCCGAGCTGGTTGGATTTTCCCTCGACGAAATTCTCGAACCGGTAGTGCGGGTCGAGGCCCTGGTTCTGCGGCGCGCGCGAAGCAGCCTTGCCGGCGGTCGCTGGCTTCGCGGCCGGCTTGGCGGAACTGCCCACGCGGATGCTGACCTCGAGCGGAGTGCCGCTCTGCCCGACCAGGGTGCGGATGCGTTCGAGGAAGCGCGTGCGCACCGCCTCCAGGGTATAGGCGTTCGGCGCGAACAGGCACAGTTCCCCGCCTTGCTCGTTGGCCTGCAGGGGCGCGACATAGGTGTGCATGTCCTGCGCCGACAACTCCGTTTCGAGTCGCGCCACGGTGCGGCGCCAAAGCTCGCTCATGCTCTCGTACGTCCGTCTCGAGGCGCGCGTCGCGGGCCTCGGCGGCGGCGCCAGAACAAACCGGAAGTCTAGCAGGATGATGGAGGATGCTCCGTTGCGCGTGAGGCCGGGCCGTCGCCGGGTGGCGCAAACGCACCGGGAAGGAAGAAGCGAAGCCCGATCCTGCCGGTGCAGCTCGGAACCGGTGCGTTGCTTGACCCGCGCGGCCCGCGCACCTATCATTCACGGCCTTTTTCCCCAAGTTCCCGCCGGACCCACGGTCATGAAGCGTACCTACCAACCCAGCAACCTCAAGCGCGCCCGCGATCATGGCTTCCGCGCACGCATGAAGACCCGTGGTGGCCGCAAGGTCCTCAACGCACGTCGCGCGAAGGGCCGCAAGCGCCTCGCCGTCTGAGTCCGGCCGACCCATGACGGACGCGAGCTTTCCACGCAGCGTCCGCATCCTTCGCTCCGCGGATTTCGAACGCCTGCGCAAGACGGGCAAGCGCTGCCACGCACGCAACTTCCGCGCCGACGTGGCCTTCCGTGAACCCGGTGAAGAAGCCCGCCTAGGGTTGGCGGTCTCACGCCGCGTTTCCAAGAGCGCCGTGCGGCGCAACCGCATCAAGCGCATCTGCCGCGACAGCTTTCGCCTCCATCGCGCGCAACTTCCCGCCCTCGACATCGTGCTGAGTGCCGGCCCGCAGGCCGATGCGCGCGACAACGCGGAACTGCGTGCCGACCTTGCCGTGCTCTGGCAACGCCTGGCGCGGCTCGGAGAAGCGCCCGCTGCGTCATAGCAACTCGCCGAGTCCGGTACACGGCCGGATTGGCAGGCGGTGCATCCCTGCGTCGCTCAATCAGGTGCTGAGGGCTTTTCAGCCCCTCCTAGCCGCGTGCGTCCCTGTCCAGCTCTTCGACCGCGCTGCGCGATCCGCGCCGGATCAGCCACGCGACGCCGCGCAGGTCGGCGATGCCGACCAAGGCGCGCCCGAAGTTGGTGTACTTCGAGCGGCCGCCCTCGCGGGCACGGTGGTTGACCGGCACGCTGCGCACCTGCCATCCGGCGCGCAACATGAGCGCGGGCAGGTATCGGTGCATGTGGTCGAACCACGGCAGGTCGAGGAACGCCTCGCGCTCGAACAGCTTGGTGCCGCAGCCCGTATCGGGCGTCGCATCGCGCAGCAGGCGCTGGCGCAACGCATTCGCGAAGCGCGAACCGAGGCGCTTGCTGGCGCTGTCCCGACGCGTCACGCGCCAGCCCGCGAACAGCTTGACCGCGGCGGGCGCCTGATCGCGCAGATCGAGCATCTTCGGAATGTCGGCCGGATCGTTCTGGCCGTCGCCGTCGAGTGTCGCGATCCAGGTGCCGCGCGCGGCCTTGACGCCGTTGCGCAATGCCGCGCTCTGGCCGCTCCGCGTCGCGTGGTGGAGGACGCGCAGTTGCGGATAGTCACCCATCGCCTCGCGCAGCATCGCAAGACTGTCATCCGTGCTCGCATCATCCACGCACACGATCTCGAAATCGATGCGGTCGAGCAGGGCCGCGACGATTTCGTCAATCAGGGGGAGGATGTTGTCGCGCTCGTCATGCACCGGCACGACGACGGATAGCTCGGGCATCGACGGAACTCCTGTACGGGAAGTGCATTATCGCCGATGCACGGCGTGGCGCCGTGGGCGGTCGGCGCGCCGCGCTTCAGCGAATGCGCCCGAGTATGCCTTCGAGCTCGTCGTTGCTGTGGTAATGGATCACGAGCTTGCCGCGCCCGCCGCGACCCTGCGCGAGCTGGACGCGCGTCGCCAGCTTCTCGGCGAGTTCGCGTTCGAGCGCGACGACGTCCGCGTCCCGCGCGCGGGTGCCCGGCTTGGTCTTCGCGGACAGGCCGCTGCGGCGTACCGCGTCCTCGAGTTCGCGCACCGTCCATTCGTTGTCGGCGGCGCGCAGCGCGAACGCCGTCGCGCGTTCGGGCGGCAGCGCGGCCAGCGCGCGCGCGTGGCCCATTTCCAGGCGCCGCTCGTCGAGCAGGCGCTTGACCTCGGCCGGCAACTCGAGCAGACGCAGCAGGTTGCTGACCGCGGCGCGCGAGCGCCCGACCGCGTCCGCGGTCTGTTGATGGGTCAGCTTGAATTCCGCGATGAGACGTTGCATCGCCATCGCTTCCTCGAGCGGCGATAGATCCTCGCGCTGGATGTTCTCGATCAGCGCCATCGCGACCACGGTCTGGTCGGGCACGACCTTGACCAGCGCCGGTACCTCGGCGAGCCCGGCCTTCTGCGCGGCACGCCAGCGACGCTCACCGGCGATGAGCTCGTAGCGGTCGCGCGCGATCGCGCGGACGACGACCGGCTGGATCAGGCCCTGCGCCTGGATCGATGCGGCCAGTTCCTCGAGTCGGGCCGGATCCATCGCATGGCGCGGCTGGTACTTGCCCGGCTGGATCGACGCGATCGGCAGGCTGCGCAGCTCGCCCTCTTCGTTGCCGGCAGGGGTGTCGCCGCCGCCGAGCAGGGCGTCGAGTCCACGATCGAGTGCACGTTTGCGGGTTGCCATGCAAGGATCCTGTGCGGGATGGCTGGATGCTGAAAAAATCTGTCCCGGACTTTTTCAGCTCGTCGAGTCCGGTACACGCCCGGACTCGACTCCGTCGTATCGACCACTTGCATGGTCGATATGCGTGCGGCGCATCCCTGCACCGCTTGAACAGGCTGCCGAAAGGTTCTTCAGCACGCGGTCAGTGCGCGGCGGCGAGGCCGCTGCGCTCCCGGCGCAGCATCTCGCCGGCGAGGCCAAGATACGCGATCGCGCCACGCGATTCGCGATCGTACAGGTTGATCGGCTTGCCGTGGCTCGGCGCCTCGGCGAGGCGCACGTTGCGCGGGATGATCGAACGCAACACCTTGTCGCCGAAGTGCTGCGTGAGCTGCGCCGAAACCTCGTTGCCGAGATTGTTGCGCACGTCGTACATGGTGCGCAGCAGGCCCTCGACCTCGAGGCGCGGGTTCAGGCGCTGGCGCACCGCCTTGATCGTTTCGAGCAGGCTCGACAGCCCTTCCAGCGCAAAATATTCGCACTGCACCGGAATCAGCACGCCGTGCGCGGCGGTCAGCGCGTTGATCGTGAGCAGGTGCAGGGTCGGCGGGCAGTCGATCAGGATCGTGTGATAGCGCTCGCCGAGCGTGCCGAGCAGTTCCTTGAGTCGTGATTCGCGTGCCAGCGCGTCCATGAGCTTCAGCTCGGCCGCGGTCAGGTCCGCGTTGCCGGGCAGCAGGTCGAAGCCCGCCTCGGTGGTGACGATCGCGGCCTCCAGCGGCGCTTCCTCGAGCAGCACGTCGCAACCGTTCGGCTGCACGTTGCGCTTGTCCACGCCGCTGGCCATCGTCGCATTGCCCTGCGGGTCGAAATCGACCAGCAGGACCCGGCGCCGCGCCTCGGCGAGCGCCGCGGCGAGATTGACCGCGGTGGTCGTCTTGCCGACCCCGCCCTTCTGGTTTGCGATTGCGATGATGCGCGTCATGGCGCGATGCTCTCCCGTATCGCGAGGTTGTCGGCGTGACGGATCACGACCACGTGGCGTTCGGCGTCCAGTCCCGGCACCGCGATCGCGTCGACCGATTCGACCACGAACGCGGCCGGCACGTCCGCGAGTTCATCGTGCGGGAAACGGCCCTTCAATGCCAGCCAGCGGCCATCCGCCGCGAGCAGTTGCGCACCCCGGTCCAGCATGTCCGCGAGACTCGTGAACGCGCGCGCGGTGACGCAGTCGAACATGCCGCGGACGTCTTCCACCCGGCTCTCCGCGACTTCGACGTTGGTCAGCCCGAGCTGGCGCACCGCCTCGCGCAGGAAACGCGCCTTCTTGCCGTTGGAGTCCACCAGCAGGATCCGGCGCCGTGGAGCGAAGATCGCAAGCGGGATGCCGGGCAGGCCCGCACCGGAGCCGAGGTCGGCGAGCGACGAACCGCGGACCCATGGCGTGATGCTCAGCGAATCGAGCAGGTGCCGCGACAGCATGTCGCCGGGTTCGCGCACCGCGGTCAGGTTGTACGCGCGATTCCATTGCACGAGCAGGTCGACGTAGTCGAGCAGGCAGTCGATCGCCCCCGGCGGTGGCTCGAGCGCGAGTTCGGCGAGGCCCGCTACGAGGCGCTGGCGCAGGGCGGCACGGTCGGACATCGGAAACGGCGACGAAAAAGGGGCGCCAGTATCGTGGCCGACGCAGGTGAAATCCACTCATGCGGCCCGCGCCGCGAACGCGCGGCGGGAATCAGTCGGGAATCGACAAGTCCACGCGGGTGACGAGCAGGCCGCGATCGGCCGCCTCCTCGTTCAATGCGCGCTTCAGCCACAGGCGCCGTTCGCCGGCTCCCGCCGGGAGTGCCGGATCGGCGAGCCGCTCGGTGGCTGCCGAATGCAACCAGGTGTCGACGTCGTCGATCACGGCTTCCGCGCGCTGCGGATCGAGCACCTGGTAGTACAGGGTGCCGTTGCACGCACGGTCATCGATGCGCGCGTCGAATGCGAGGGTATTGCCGGCCAGGCTGATGCGATGCGCAACGCGCTCGACCAGCGGCACGACCAGATGGGTGCCGGAACCGAGAATCCGTACGTGGCCGCCCGGACGCCGCAGCGATACGACCTGGCCCTCGGGGATGCGGCGAATCGAGGCGACCGCCGCCACTGCGAGGACACAAACCGCCACGAGGATCATCGGAGACAACATTTCTTTCCCTGTACAGGAGGTTGCCGGAAAAACCTCCAGTCAAGTGCCATGAGACCACAAACGGACCGCAAAAACAACAAGATTTTAATCTTTTGCGCGCGAAAGGGAAAACAGCTTCTTAAGATTGTATTCCGCGCTGCAACAATGGCGACTGAATACGTCGGCGCGGCGGCGTAGAATGGAGGGCTTTCGTGGCTCTGGAGTTCCCGATGCCATTTCCGTCCGTGCGCATGCGGCGCATGCGCCGTGATGCGTTCTCGCGAGCGCTGATGCGCGAAACGATGCTGACCGCCGCCGACCTGGTCCTGCCGGTGTTCGTCCGCGAGGGGCGCGACATTGCCGAGCCGGTCGCGTCGATGCCCGGCGTCGAGCGCGTGTCGATCGACCGCTTGCTGCGGATCGGCGAGGCGGCGCACGCGCTCGGCATTCCCGCGCTGGCCCTGTTCCCGGTCACGCCGCCGGAAGCGAAGAGTCTCGATGCCCGCGAAGCGTGGAATCCGGACGGCCTCGCCCAGCGCGCCGTGCGCGCACTCAAGGATGCGTTCCCGGAGCTTGGCGTCATTACCGATGTCGCGCTCGATCCGTTCACGACGCACGGCCAGGACGGACTCATCGACGCGGCCGGTTACGTCGTCAACGAAACCACCGTCGAGGCGCTCGTCCGGCAAGCGGTGTCGCACGCCGAAGCCGGCGCCGACATCGTCGCCCCGTCGGACATGATGGACGGCCGCGTCGGCGCGATCCGCGCGGCGCTCGAAACGGACGGCCATATCCACACGCGCATCCTCGCCTATTCGGCGAAGTACGCATCCGCGTTCTACGGCCCGTTCCGCGACGCGGTCGGCTCCGCGGGCAATCTCGGCAAGGGCAACAAGTACACCTACCAGATGGATCCCGCGAACAGCGACGAAGCACTGCGCGAGATCGCGCTCGACATCGACGAGGGCGCCGACCTGGTCATGGTCAAGCCGGGCCTGCCGTACCTCGACATCGTGCGCCGCGTGAAGGATCGGTTCGGCATGCCGACCCTGGTCTACCAGGTCAGCGGCGAATACGCGATGCTGAAAGCCGCGTGCGCGAATGGCTGGCTCGACGAACGCGCCGTGGTCATGGAAACCCTGACCTCGATCAAGCGCGCCGGCGCCGACGCGGTGCTCACCTATTTCGCGCTCGACGCCGCACGCTGGCTGCGCGAAACGCATTGAACATCCCGATGGCGCACGCAACAGGGCGGACGACCGAAGCTTGGCCGTCAGCGGAACCATTCGTCGTCGGCCGCGCGGAGCGCATCGGGCCCGTGATCGCTACGTCGTCCGCCGGGCCCGTGCCGTGACTGCCCGCTACGCCGTCTTCGGTCGGCCGGTCGCGCACTCGCTGTCGCCGCGAATCCACGCGATGTTCGCGGCGCAATGCGGCATCGCGCTCGAGTACCGCGCGATCGAAACCGGTCGCGACACATTCGCGGACAGGCTCGACGCCTTCGCGCGCGACGGCGGTCGCGGCGCGAACCTGACCCTGCCGCTCAAGGAAGCCGGCGCCGACGTGTGCGCGACGCTCACCGACGGCGCACGACGTTGCGGCAGCGTCAATACGCTGGTCCGCGTGGCCGATGCGTGGCATGGCGACAGCACGGACGGCGCGGGATTTCTGCGCGATCTCACGCATCGTCACGGTTTCGACCCGCGCGGCAAACGCATCCTGCTGCTCGGCGCCGGTGGCGCCGCGCGCGCGGTCGCGTTCACGCTGCAGGATGCGGGCGTCGCGGAACTCGTCGTCACGAATCGCACCGAGGCTCGCGCGGCTGCACTGGCCACCGCGCTTGGCGAGAGCGCAACCGCCAGCACATGGACCGACCTGCGCAGCGCGGGCGACTTCGACCTCGTCGTCAACGCGACCGCGGCGGGCCACGGTGCAGGCCCGATCGAATGGCCGAACGCGGCGACGGCCGCACAGGCATTCTGCTACGACCTGTCCTATGGCAACGCAGCGCAACCGTTCCTCGACTGGGCCGCGCGCGCGGGCGCGGCGCGCGCCAGCGACGGGCTCGGCATGCTCGTCGAGCAAGCCGCCGAGTCATTCCTGCTGTGGCACGGCATCCGACCGGACACCGCGCCCGTCCACGCGATGCTGGACACCTGACGACGAGGACTACCGATGGATCCCGACTTCTGGTTGCAGCGCTGGCGCGAAGGCCGCACCGGTTTCCACAACGAACACGTACAGCCGCTGCTGGAGCGCCACTGGCCGACGCTCGGACTCGCGTCCGGCAGTCGCGTGTTCGTGCCGCTGGCCGGCAAGTCGCTGGACATGGCCTGGCTGGCTGCGCGTGGCCACCGCGTGCTCGGCGTGGAATTGTCGCCGCTCGCGGTAACGCAGTTCTTCGCCGCGCAGGGGCTGACGCCGGAGGTGCACGAATCGCGTTACGGCGTCCACCACCGTGCCGGCGACATCGAACTCCTGTGCGGCGATGTGTTCGCGCTGGACGCCGCCGCGCTTGCCGACTGCGCGGGCGTGTACGATCGCGCGGCGCTGATCGCATTGCCGGCGCCGATGCGCCGACGTTACGTGAAGGAACTCCACGCGCAACTGCCGATGGGTTGCCGCGGCCTGCTGGTCACGCTCGAATATCCGCCGCACGAGAAGGATGGCCCGCCATTCCCGGTGCCGGAACGCGAGGTGCGCGACCTGTACGAACCGGAGTGGTGCGTCGAACGTCTCGAACAGCGCGACATCCTCGCCGCACAGCCTGGTTTCGTCGCCGAGGGCGTGACCGCGCTGACCACGACCGCGTACCGCTTGCAGCGCGAAGGCGCCTGAAGTCCGCGGCGCCTGGGCGAACCGGTGTGGCGCAGTTCCTCGCGCCGGCCTCGGACGTCGCGCCGCGTCACGCGCCTACTTCGCGGCGAGATAGCGGTTCTTCAGGTGCACGTAATGCCGCGCCGAGTAGTACAGGCGCTCGATTTCCGCGTCCGACAAGCGGCGCACGCAACGCGCCGGATTGCCGACCCAGAGTTCGCCCTCGCCCACGCGCTTGCCCGGCGTGACCACCGCGCCTGCGCCGATCATCGCGTGACGCGCGACGACGACGCCGTCGAGCACGGTCGCGTGCATGCCGACCAGGCACGCGTCGCCGATCGTGCACGCATGCACGACCGCGGCGTGGCCGATCGTCACGTCGTCGCCGATCAGGCACGGAAACCCGTCCCCGGTATGCTCGCCGGCATGGGTCACGTGCAGGATCGCGCCGTCCTGCACATTGGTGCGCGCACCGATCCGCACGTGGTGCACATCGCCGCGTGCAACCGCGCACGGCCACAGCGACGCATCCGTGCCGATCTCGACATCGCCGATCACGTGCGCGGCCGGATCGATGTAGACATCGTCGCCGAGATGCGGGCGGACGCCCTCGTAAGCTCGCAGGTTCATGGTCCGGACTCGAAAAGCGGTCCCGGGAGCCTAGCACCCGCAGCTTGATTTCGCCGCCCCGGTCCGCCACGTTGTCGGCTCCGCCCGCACAAGAACCCGTCGATGACCGCCGCCAATCCCCTGCTCGATACCACCGGCCTGCCGCGCTTTTCCGCGATCCGGCCCGAACACGTCGAACCCGCGGTCGACACGGTGCTGGCCGAGTACCGTGCGCGCACCGATGCGCTGCTGGCGGACGCTGCGGCGCGCGACTTCGAGCGCGTGATCCTGACCGGCGAGGAACTGGCCGATCGCCTGAACCGGGTGTGGGCGCCGGTCTCGCACCTGCACGGCGTTGCGGACTCGGAGGAGCTGCGCAAGGCATACGCGGCGGCGCAGGAAAAGATCGTCGAGCATGCGAGCGAACTCGGCCAGAATCGCGAGCTGTATGCCGCGGTGAACGCGGTCGCCGCGAACCCCCGGACCGCCGAGTTGCCGCGCGCGGCACGCAGCCTGGTCGAGCACGAACTGCGCGATTTCCGCCTGTCCGGCGTCGCCCTGGAGGAACCCGCACGCTCGCGCTTTCGCGAGATCGCGAACGAACTCGCCCGGCTCGGCACCGAATTCGAGGAGGCCGTGCTCGACGCGACCGATGCGTGGAACGAGCCGATCGCCGACGAAACCGGGCTCGCCGGCATCCCCGAATCCGGCCGCGCGGTGTTGCGCGAATACGCGCAGGAGAAGCAGCTCGACGGCTGGCTGGTGACCTTGAAGCAACCGAGCGTGCATGCCGTGCTCACGTATGCCGACGACCGCGCATTGCGCGAGCGCGTGTACCGCGCCTACCACACTCGCGCCTCGGACCAGGGCCCGAACGCGGGCGAATTCGACAATGCCGGACGCATCGAAAGGATCCTCGCGCTGCGCCACGAGGCCGCGCAGTTGCTCGGTTTCCGCGACGCGACCGAGGAATCGCTCGCGACCAAGATGGCGCCGTCGCCGGACGCGGTGTTCGCGTTCCTGCGCGACCTCGCCGCGCGCGCCAAACCGGTCGCGGAACGCGAACTCGCGGAACTGCGCGAGTTCGCGGCGGCCGAACTCGGCATCACCGAACTCCAGTCATGGGATGTCGCGTATGCCGCCGAGAAGCTGCGCGAGAAGAAGTATGCACTCAACGAGGAGGAGCTGAAGCCGTACTTCGCGCTGGATGCGGTCATCGACGGCCTGTTCGCGATCACCGATCGCGTGTTCGGCGTGCGTCTCGCGCGGCGCACGGACGTGGACGTGTGGCATCCGGACGTGCGCTATTACGATCTCGTCGACCGCGACGGTTGTGTGTTCGCCGGCGCGTACTTCGACCTGTACGCGCGCAGCGGCAAGCGTGGCGGTGCATGGATGGACGTTTGCGTGAACCGCTTCGCGCGCGGTGCGGAAGTCCAGCATCCGGTTGCGTTCCTGACCTGCAATTTCGCCCCGCCCACCGCGCATGTGCCGTCGCTGCTGACCCACGACGACGTGCTGACCCTGTTCCACGAATTCGGCCACGGCCTGCACCACCTGCTGACCGAGGTCGACTATCCGGGTGTCGGCGGCATCAACGGCGTGGAATGGGACGCGGTCGAACTGCCGAGCCAGTTCCTCGAGAACTTCGGTTGGCAGCGCGAGGCGCTGGATCTGTTCGCGCGCCATTGGCGGACCGGCGAACGCCTGCCGGATGAGCTGTTCGCGCGCATGCAGGCGGCGCGGCATTTCCACGCAGGCCTGTTCCTCGTGCGCCAGCTCGAATTCGCGCTGTTCGACTTCCGCCTGCATCGCGAGTTCGATCCCGCACGCGGCGCGCGTACGCTGGAAATCCTCGACGAGGTGCGCGACGAGGTCGCCGTGCTGCGCCCACCCGCATGGCAGCGTTTCCCGCACGCGTTCGGCCACATCTTCGCGGGCGGCTATGACGCCGGCTACTACAGCTACCTGTGGGCCGAGGTGTTGTCGGCCGATGCGTTCGGGCGATTCGAGGAAGCCGGCGTGTTCGATGCCGCGACCGGCGCCGCGTATCGCGCGGAGATCCTCGGCGTCGGCGCGTCGCGTCCCGCGCTCGAAAGCTTCATCGCGTTCCGTGGCCGCGAACCGCGGCCGGACGCACTGTTGCGCAGTTACGGCCTCGCGGCCTGATGCCGGACGCATGCTCTCGGTTGTCGTCAACTTCCACGACAATCGCCGTGAGGCGAGGAATACGCTGCATTCGCTCACGCGCGGTTACCAGCGCGACGCGGGCGATCTCGACTTCGAGGTCATCGCGATCGATCACGGTTCCCGCGAGCCGCTCGATGAAGAGGAAGTGCGCGGATTCGGGCCCGAATTCGCGTGTCGCTTCGTCGAAACCGCGGCAGTCTCGCCGGCCGCGGCGATCAACGCCGCGTGTCGCGATGCGCGCGGCGATCGCCTGCTCGTCATCATCGACGGCGCGCACATCCTGTCGCCGGGCATCTATGCGCTCGCGAGCCGCGCGTTCGACCAGTTCCGCGCGCCGCTCGTCGCAACCGTTTCGTTCCATCTCGGTCCGAAGCGGCAGAACGATTCCCTGCTCGAAGGCTACGACCAGGCGACCGAGGACGGCCTGCTCGCGCGCTGCGGCTGGCGCGAGGACGGCTATCGGCTGTACACGATCGCGGGTGCATTCGCCGATCCCGGCATGGGCTGGTTCGGCTGTGCCTACGAAGCCGGCTGCTTCGGCTTGCGCAAGCAGGACTTCCTCGAACTCGGCGGCTTCGACGAACGCTTCGTTTCGCGTGGTGGCGGGCTCGTCGCGCTGGACCTGTTCCAGCGTGCGGTCGCGCGCAGCGCGGCGGACTACGTGATGCTGCTCGGCGAAGGCAGCTTCCACCAGTTCCACGGCGGTGTCGCGAGCAACGCACCGATGGCGAGCCACCCGTGGGACGAATTCAACGCCGAGTACGCGCGCATCCGCGGCGAACCGTTCCGCCGCGAGCCACGCCGGCCGTTCTATTTCGGCGAACTTCCCGACCCGGCGCTTGCGGCCGCACGCAGTTCCGCGCACCACGGCCTCGCGTTGTGGCAGAGTTGGGCCATGCGCGATGCCGGTTCCGTGCCGCCGGCCGCGCGCACCCCGGAACGCGGACGACCATGAAAATCGCCAGCTGGAACGTCAATTCCCTCGGCGTGCGCCTGCCGCACGTCGAACAGTGGTGCGCGAGCGCGCAACCCGATGTGCTCGCGTTGCAGGAAACCAAGCTCGAGGACCACAAGTTCCCGCGCGAGGCAATCGAGGCGCTCGGTTACGCGAGCATGTGTTCGGGGCAGAAGACGTACAACGGCGTCGCCCTGCTCGCGCGCGCGCCGATCGAGGACGTGCTGTGCGACATCCCCGGGCTCGACGATCCGCAGCGGCGCATCCTGGTCGCGACGATCGGCGGCATCCGCGTGGTCAACCTGTACGTCGTCAACGGGCAAGCGGTCGGCAGCGAGAAGTACGCACACAAGTTGCACTGGATGGAGCGCGTCACCGCCTTCCTCGCGGAGGAAATCCGCCGCCACCCGGCGATGGTCGTGCTCGGCGATTTCAACATCGCGCCGGACGATCGCGACGTGCACGACCCGGCCGCGTGGCACGAGCGCATCCTGTGTTCGACGCCCGAGCGCGATGCGCTCAAGCGCGTGCTCGATCTCGGCCTGCACGACAGCTTCCGCCTGTTCGACGAAGCGCCCGGCACGTACAGCTGGTGGGATTACCGGCAGGCCGCGTTCCGGCGCGATCTCGGCCTGCGCATCGACCTGGTGCTCGCGTCGGACACCTTGCGAACGCGCTGCCGCGCCTCCACCATTGACCGGACCCCGCGAACCTGGGAGCGCCCGAGCGATCACGCTCCGGCCGTGCTGGAACTCGATGATGATTGAAACCTGGCCGGCTTCACCGGCCGACGACGAACTCGACGAACTCGACCGGTACCTGCGCATGCACGCCGCGGACGAGGACCTGCTGCTGGATGGCGTGCATGGCCTGCTGACCGCACTCGCGATCGGCCCGTTGCCGCCCAAGCCCGAGGAATGGCTGTCGGAAATCCTGCACCAGCCGTTCGCCGACGCCGAGGAGGGCGAGCATGTGCTGACCCTGCTCGCGCGTCTCAACGATGCGATCGTGCCGGAACTCGAAACCGGTTCCTACGAACCGATCCTCGGTGAACTCGAGGTCGAGGACCACGAACCGGTCGCGTTTACCGCACGCGGTTGGTGCGAGGGCTTCTCGCGCGGTATCGACCTGCGCGCGCCGGCCTGGGAATCACGGCTCGGCCACGATTCCCGGCTGATGGAACTGCTCGGTCCGCTGATCGCGCTCGCGATCGACGACGGCGTGTTCGACAGCGACGCCGAGTTCGCGCCGCTGTCCGACGAGGAATACGAGGAATGCCTCGCGCGCATCCCGCAGGCCGTCGCGGCGGTCGCGCAGTACTGGCGCGACCATCCGACCACGACCGAGGAACGCGCCAGCGCCATCGCGGCCCGCACGCAGGCCGCCGCGCCGCCGCGCCGCCGCGGCGGGCGTTGGGTGCATTAAGGTAGAGCGGGGAATCGGGAAACGTAGGTCGGCTCAAGGCCCGCAGAGCCTGCCCCGGACTCGATCCGGGGGCCGGAGCCGACGCGCGACATCGTCGGTTCCGCGGCTGCGCCGCTTGAACCGACCTACCCGCTTGAACCGACAAGACTAGAGCGGGGAAACGGGAGACGAGAGACGCAGGGCGATCTGTCTCCGCCGGATGACGCAGTGCATCGCGACATCGGCGTGGCCCTCAGCCCTCAGCCCTGGGCCCTGGAAACGTAGGTCGGCTCAAGGCCCGCAGAGCCTGCCCCGGACTCGATCCGGGGGTCGGAGCCGACGCGCGACGTCGTCGGTTCCGCTGCGCCGTTTGAACCGACCTACCCGCTTGAACCAACAAGCCAACATGCCACCTTGGATTGCGTGTCGCACGCATCCATGTCATGGCCATTCCGCATCGGAGCCCGCCATGGATGCCACCGCCATCACCAGTCGTCGCGTCGCGCGCGTCGTGCGCGGCCAGCCCGCATCCGACGGCGCCGGGGTCCGGCTGACCCGCGTCATCGGCCAGCGCGACCTCGACATGCTCGATCCGTTCCTGTTGCTCGACGAATTTCGCTCGGACAGCGCGGACGACTACATCGCCGGCTTCCCGAGCCATCCGCATCGCGGGTTCGAGACCGTCACCTACATGCTCGCCGGACGCATGCGCCACGGCGACAACCAGGGCAATACCGGGCTGCTCACGCCGGGCAGCGTGCAGTGGATGACCGCCGGGCGCGGTATCGTGCACTCGGAAATGCCCGAGCAGGAAGACGGCCTCATGTGGGGTTTCCAGCTCTGGGTGAACCTGCCCGCGAGCGACAAGATGGCCGCGCCGCGCTACCAGGATATCGCGCCCGAGCGCATTCCCGAAGCGACGCCCGCGGCCGGCGTGCGGATGCGCGTGCTGGCCGGGCGGGTCGGCGAAACCGTGGGACCGGTCAGCGGCATCGCGGTCGAACCGGTGTATCTCGACATCGCGCTCGACGCGGGAGCGCGCTTCGCCGCATCACTGCCCGCGGGCCACAACGCGTTCGCGTATGTCTATGACGGCGCAGTGGACGCGGGTCCGGCCGATGCAACCCGGCGCCTCGTGCGCGGCGAACTCGGCGTGCTCGATCGCAACGGTGACGACGTGTTGCTTGCGACAGGCGATGCGCCCGCGCGACTGATCCTCGTCGCCGGCAAGCCCCTCGACGAACCCGTCGCGCGCCATGGACCGTTCGTGATGAACACGCCCGAACAGATCGTCGAGGCGTTCCGCGATTTCCAGGGCGGCAGGTTTTGAGGAGCCGTGAGCGGTAAGCGGTTAGCGGTGGCCGGTGAAAAGCGCGTGGTGAGTTGGGAACTGGAAACCGGGAGCCATGAGCCGTAGCCGGTCCGAACCCGGATCGATGCAAGGATCATCGCTTACCGCTTACCGCTCTCCACTCCCTTCAACTTGCGCTCGAAGAACTCCGCGATCAGCGTGTACACGTGCTTCTTCAGCGCCGGTGTCGACAGGCCGTGCTTGGCGCCGGGATAGGCCATGAACTCGAACTGCACGCCGCGCTCCTGCAACGCGCCCATGAGCTTGGTCGAGTTCGCGAACAGCACGTTGTCGTCGGCCATGCCGTGGACCAGCAGCAGCCGGCCCGATGGCAAGCCATCGAGCCACTGGAACACGTTCGACGCAGCGTAACCTGCCGCGTTCTCCTCCGGCATGCCGAGGAAGCGTTCGGTGTAATGGGTGTCGTACAGGCTCCAGTCGGTGACCGGCGCGACCGCGACGCCGGCCGCGATGCGTCCGGGCGCATGGGTCAGCAGCATCAGGCTCATGTAGCCGCCGTAGCTCCAGCCGAACACGCCGATGCGTTGCGTATCGACCCACGGTTGCCGCGCAAGCCAGTCGATGCCGACGAGCTGGTCGGCGACCTCGACCTTGCCGAGTTGATGGTAGATCGCATCCGAGAACCGGCGTCCGCGGCGCGGCGTGCCGCGGTTGTCGAGCGC
>CAYWZC010000054.1:10644-18988 GCA_964462745.1 uncultured Rhodanobacteraceae bacterium | reverse complement strand
AGCGCCCCTCATCCGCCTTCGGCACCTTCTCCCCGCTCGCGGGGAGAAGGAAAAGGAAGCTCCCCCGCTCGCGGGGAGTAGGGAGCTCCTCCGCTCGCGGGCAGAGAGAAGAGAAGCCCGCTTTTTCGTTTCTCGCTTCTGTCTTCCCTTCTCCCCGCGCGCGGGGAGAAGGTGGCGCGCAGCGCCGGATGAGGGGCCACGGGCGCGGCGATGTTCGAGGTGACGCCCGGACTGCGACCCGGCTTGTCAGCCGCGGAGATTGCTGGATCACCTGGCGTCGAGGCGAAAAGCGCCCCTCATCCGCCTTCGGCACCTTCTCCCCGCTCGCGGGGAGAAGGAAAAAAGGAGAACCCACCCCGCTCGCGGGGAGAAGGAAAGGAAGGAACCCACTCCGCTCGCGAGGAGAAGGGGCAATCGAGCCCGATTGTGGTCGTCGGGCCGTTCAGCCTGTATCCCTCGAACGCAACCCGAGTGCGCGGCGGATGCGGATGTGGCGGCCGGCCTCGTGGGTTTCGCGCAGGCGCCGGCTGTGCGCGGCGAGCAGGTCGCCGCGGGTCAGGATGCCGACCATGCGCTGAGGCTCGCCACCGACCACGATGAGGCGACCGATGTTCGCGGTCACCATGTGGTCGGCGGCCTCGCGCAGCGAATGGTCCTCGCGCACCACCAGCGGTTCGCGGCGCAAGAGGTCGCCGATGCGGCGCAGTTCCGGCAGGTCGGGATTCAGCAGGTCGCGGCGCGTCGCGACGCCACGCACGCGGCCCTGGTCGTCGAGCACCGGATAGCCCTGGTGCTGCGCCTCGACCTTGCCGGAGTTCAGCCAGCGGCGCACGTCGCCGAGTTCGTCCGCGGTTTGCAGGGTGACGACGTCGCGCGTGCATGCGGTGCCGACCGCGACCTGGTCGAGGTAGTCGGCCGCGTATTCGCTCGGCACGCGGATGCCGCGGCGCACGATCTTGTGGGTCATGATCGTGTTGCGCATGATCAGCGCGGAAATCAGGTACGCCGCGGTGCAGCCGCCGAGCAGCGGCAGCAGGCCGAGCGGCTGGTGCGTGGTCTCGAACGCGAACACCACCGAGGTCAGCAGCGCGCGCGATGCGCCCGCGAACATCGCGGCCATGCCGACCAGGCCCGCGATGCGCGGATCGATGCCGAGCTGCGGCGCGAGCGCGACGAGCCCGATGCCGACCAGCGCGCCGAGTGCGCCGCCGATCGTGAACAACGGGGCGAGCGTGCCGCCCGAGGTCCCGCTGCCGAGCGCGATCGACCACGACAGGAACTTCAGCACGCACAACGCGAGCAGCACGCCGATGCCGAACTCGCCGCTGACGATGCCTTCGATGTTGGTGTAGCCGACGCCGAGGGTCAGCGGCGCGAACCAGCCGATCACGCCGACCGCGATGCCGCCGAGCGCGGGCCACCACATCCAGTGGATCGGCAGTTTCTCGAACGCGGATTCGATGCCGTACACGATGCGCGTCGCGCCGACGCTGGCCACGCCGACCAGTGCGCCGAGCGCGACGTAACACGCGAGCGCGAGCGCGCCGGGCTGGATCACTTCCGGCATCGGGAAGATCGCGGCCGGACCGACCATCGCGTAGCGCACGCCGGTCGCGGTAACCGCGGCCAGCGCGACCGGGATCATCGAGCGCGGGCGCAACTCGAACAGCAGCAACTCGACCGCGAGGACCAGGGCCGCGACCGGCGATCCGAACACCGCGGCCATGCCGGCCGCCGCGCCGGCCGCGAGCAGGGTCTTGCGCTCGTTCGCGGTCACGTGCAGCAACTGGCCGAGGAACGAGCCGAGCGCGCCGCCGGTCGCGATGATCGGGCCTTCGGCGCCGAACGGTCCGCCGGTGCCGATCGCGACCGCGGACGAAACTGGTTTCAGGAACGTGATGCGCGGCGCGATCTTCGACTCGTTGACCAGCACCTGCTCCATCGCCTCGGGAATGCCGTGGCCGCGGATCGCCTGCGAGCCCCAGCGCGCCATGCCACCGACGATGAGGCCGCCGATCACCGGAACCGCGATGACCCATGCGCCGAGCGCATGCCCGGCCGGCGAAACGAACGCGGTCGACCAGCGCCCGTGGAACGCAAGGTTCGTGACCAGGCCGATCAATCCGGTCAGCAATTGTGCGATCAGCGCCGCCGCGAGCGCGATGAGCACCGCGATCGCGCTCAGCAACAACACGCGCCGATCCACCAGGGTCGACTTGCGTGGCACGTTCGCCGAATCGAGAACCATCCCGAGCGCCGGCGCAAGCGGCAGCGCGTCGGTGCTGCCCTCGTCGAGCGCGCTCGGATGCGTGGGGGAGTCGTCGCGGAGCGTACTCACGGGGTCGGATGGCCGGCATGCTGCGAAGCAGCATCGCAGGATAACGCGTGAAGCGACGAGGCGCGAGGTACGAGCGTCGAATCGGAATTGGTGGCCCCGGGTGCGCTTCGCTTACCCGGGCTACATTTTCCTGATTCCTGATTCCTGATTCCTGATTCCCGATTCCCGATTCCTGATTCCCGCCCTCAACTCGGCCGCCGGTCCCTCGGCAAATGATTGACGAGGAACTCCATCTGGTCGGCGAGGATGTTGCGGTTCGAGAGGATCAGGTGTTCGACCCAGCTCGGGCGGTAGGGCACGGCGAGCAGCGGCATCGACGCCTGCGCCGGGGTGCGGTTGCCCTTGCGCACGTTGCAGTGCCAGCACGCGGTGACGACGTTCTGCCAGGTGTCGCGACCGCCCTTCGAGATCGGCAGCACGTGATCGCGGGTCAGCTCGCCGCGATGGAAGTGGTTGCCGCAGTACAGGCACAGCATGCGGTCGCGCGCGAACAGCGCGGCGTTGGTCAGTGCCGGTGCGGGGTCGATCGCGCTCTTCTGCGCACGACCGCGGCTCGCGACGATCGGATGCAGGCCGATCGTGCTTTGTTCGCCGGTGTCGCGGCTGGTGCCGCCGCGGATCGTCAGGCACGGTTCGCCGAGTGTCCAGGCCACCGCGTCGCGAACGTACAGGCATACCGCGTCCTGCCAGCTGATCCAGTCGAGGATGCGCCCCGTGGAATCCAGCGAGAGCAGGCGCGTGTTGTGGATGTCGCTGGTCGTGGCAACCGCTGCGAGCATGCACGCCTCCGTCTTCGAGTCCGCGGCGCAGCATAGAACAAAATGGTGGCGAGCGCGCGTCGGGCAAAGCGAACGCGGTCGCATCCTGCCCATCGAAACCCGATGCGGTCGTTCCCGTCGTAGAGCGCAGCTTGCTGCGCTTGGACGCGCTGCGGCGTACGGCAAGCGCAGCAAGCTGCGCTCTACGAATCCTTTGCGAGCACTGCGGCTGTCGAGGCTCCCACCACCCCATTGCGTGCATGTCGCGGGGCAGCCACGTGAAGTGAGTCCGCACGCGGCGGGGCGTGCGCGTGCGGGCTCGCACCGGTCGAGGGGGCGACCGGAAGAGGCGCGATCAGTCGATCGAGAAGGACTGCAAGTCGACCGGCACGTTGACGGTGATCGTTCCGACCATGCCGGAACCGGCATGCGCATCGCAGTGGTAGCCGACCGTGCCCGGCGTCGGGAACGTGATGACCTGCACCCAGGCCGCACCACTCGGATCGCCGGCCGGCGAGTCGCCGCACGCGGTCGAGCAATGGAACTGGGTGACCGCCCCCGGATCGGAAGCGACATTGTGGAAGCCGCCTTCGTTGGTGAAGGTCACGGTGTCGCCGGCATTGATGACCAGCGACGATGGCGTGAACACGAGACCGGCGCCTCCCACCGCGACGTCGTGGTTCGCCGCACCGGCGGGCGCGGAAACGCCGGCCAGCACGAACAGCAAAAGCGGGGCGGCAATCTTGAGGATCGGTTTGCGCATGGGATCTACTCCTTCAGGGGCCGTTGGCGGCGGGTGGAACGGGTTGGGCTTCGAGCCATGCGGCGATGTCGGCGATGGCCTCGTCGTCGAGTCCGTGGCTCGTGCCCTGCATGATCCGTGCATTGCTCGACAGCACGGGACCGGCTGCGCGATAGGCTTGCAGGCGCGACACGAGGTACGCCGCGTGTTGCCCGCGCAACCTTGGGTACGCGCGATAGCGCGGTTGCGCATCGGCGCGCGGATGACCTTCGCCGCGTGCGCCGTGGCAACCCTGGCAGGGCGGCACGCCGGCAGACGCATCGCCGTGCAGGAACAGCTCACCGCCACGTTCGATCGCGGTCGTGTCTCGTGCATCGCTGGCCGGCGGGGGTGGGAGCGAGGCGAAGTACGCGGCGAGGTTGCGCAGGGTCGCATCGTCGAGCGGCGCGACGATCGGCGTCATCGGCGAGTCCGGACGCGCTTCGCGCTGGATCTCGACCAGACGCCAGTAGAGGAACTCCGCGGGCTGTCCGGCGAGACTCGGGAACATCGAGATCGGCGACACGCCGTCGGTGCCGTGGCACGCATTGCATACGGTCGCCGCATCCTTGCCGGCTGCCGCGTCGCCGCGCACGGGTTCGATGTGGCGCAGGTCGAGGAATCCGGATGAGCCGGCGAGCGCGGGTGCGTACGCGGACCAGAGCCCCGTGGCGGCGATCAGCATGCCGATGCGTATCCGCGTCGCGGTCGTGATACTCATGGCGAAGGCCCCAAGGCGACGTTGAGCAGCACGCCGATGAGGTTCGCGCGGTAGCCTTCCGGGCCGCCGTCGGCATACACGCGATGGTCGATGACCTGGCCGGTGTCGAAGCCCGCGTAGTGCCAGTCGCTGATGCGGCCGCGTTCGTAGTAGTCGAACACGCGCAGCGACACGCGTTGCAGGATTGGGATCGTGACGCCGACGGTGATCGAATCGACCCGGTAGTCCATGTCCGGGAAGCAGTTTCCGGGCACGAGTTCACCGTCCTGGAAGTACGCGAGCGCGGCCGCTGTCGTGAACCGGTATGCGGTCGTGCCGCGCGCGTCGATCCGGTTCCAGGTCGCATCGAGGCGGATCCTTCCGAAGCGTTGGTTGAAGGTCGCGCCGAAATTGTGGTTGCGCTGCTCGTCGTTCGCCCACCAGCGTCCGACGTCGGAATAGGTCGAACCACCGAGGCTCGGGTCGCTGCCGCTGTCGTTGATTTCGTTGACGTTGGTCAGGCGAAGTTTCGAGCGGTCGTAGCCGTAGTACATGCTCGCGCTGGTGGTCGGCGAGGGTTGCCATTCCCACTGCACGGTGAAGCCGAGCGTGTCGTAGCGCTGGCGGCCGATCTCGGCGTCGTAGTCGTTCCAGTCGCCGCGCAGCGACGCGCTGAAGGTCATGTCCTCGCGTGGCAGGAAGGTCGCCATGAGGTCGAGCTTGTGCTGGTCGCGGTTCGACACGTCGTACTTGCGCATCGCGTCGACCGTGTGCGCGGGCACGCCGGTCGGCGGCGGCACGTAGCCGGGCAGCGACGACGAGAACGTGAATTCGTACGGGTCGTAGTCGTAGCGATCGCCGTCCTGCTGCAAGTACGTGTAGTTCGCGCGCAAGGTCAGCCAGTCGAGCGCACGATTGACCCAGGTGAACTTCACGCTGCGATCATCGACCTGTTCGCGTTCGCGGTTGGTCGGCTCGAAGCGCTTGAACCGCACGGTTGCGCCGAGCGTGTCGTGCTTGCCGGGCTTCCAGTCCGCACCGAGCGTCGCCTCGGTTGTCTCCAGGTCGAGCGGCAGGCTGCGCACGCGGGTCAGGTTCGACGCATTCGCGAACGGATCCCAGAAGCCGACTTCGCCCGGCACGACGCTGCCCTGCGCGCCGTTCTCGGTGACGTAACCGTACTGGCCGGTCAACGGGTTGAACGCGAGATACGCGTTGCGATAGTCCTCGCGGTGGTAACGAATACCGCCACGCACGCTGACATCCGATGTCGGCTTCAGGACGATGCGTGCATCGAGCAGGCTGGTGTCGATGCGCAAATCGGCCGAGGTGCGCGACAGCGCGGCCGGCGTGTTCCAGTTCGCGCACGAATGCAGGAACGGGTTCTGCGGGCCGGGCTCGAGGCGGCCCTCGAGGCCGATGCCGAACACGCCCTGGCAGTCGATCGGCGCGATCAGGGTGTCGTCCTGGCTCATGCGTCCGGCGGACGCGGTCAGCGAGGCCTCGCCGTCCATCGGCAACTTGCGGGTGAAACTCGCCTTGACGTCGTGGTAATCGTTGTCGGGTTCGGTCGCGAACTGGCCGGTGGCCAGCGGCGCGGATACCGCACCCGGCACGACCGGATACAGGCTGTACGGCGACTCGTAGGTGAAGCGCGTGTAGCGGTCGCGATAGAACGAGCCGGTGTAGGCGAACTCCATGCGCCACTCCGGGCCGGCGTAGCGCAGGCCCGCATCGAGATGCGCGGTCGAATCGTCGATCGGGCGCAGGGTCTCGAACACGCCGCCGTTGTCCGGGAACGGGAAGTTGAAGAAGAACGTGCCGCCGAACGGGCGCGCGCCCTTGCGTTGCTCGTGGCTCGCGTTCGCGTACATCGTCCATTGCGGACCGAGATACATGCTGAAGCCGAGGCCCTGCTTCTCGCGGATCACCGACAGCCGTCGCTCCGGGGCCGCCGCGGAAACCGCCGCGACTTCGGCCGGCGTGCTCGCACCCGGCACGAGGCCGCCGGCCAGGGTCAGGCGGTCGCTGCCGACGCCATCCCAGATCGAACGCGCGTCGCTGGACAGGTGGTTCGGCAGGTCGCGCAGGAAAGCGCGCACCTTGTATGCGCCTGCGCGGCCGAACACGGCCTGGTAATACTGGTCGTCGGCGCTGAGCCGGCTTGCGCGCAGGTTCGCGTAGCTGCCATCGCGCGCGCGTTCGAACGCGAGGTCGAGCAGGCCGAGGATCAGGCCGCCGTCCCAGTCGACGTAACGCGCCCACATCGCGTTGTCGTCGTCGCCGCTCGTGGCGAGCGCGCCGGTTTGCAGGACGCCGTGGTATTGCCAGTCGCCATAGGTGTCGGCTGCGATCGTCGATGCCTCGGGCGGACACGCATGCAGGTTGCCGGTCGGCGTGCGCCGCGAATACGGCGCGAGCCACGACATGCCGCGCGTGTCGCAATGGCTCGCGAGCCGGCCCTCCGGGTGCAGCGGGTTTGCGTTCCACAGATCGACGCCGACGCCGCTGTCGGCCCACGCCGGCAGCGCGACGGCAAGTGCGAGCGGCAGCAGGCGAATCGGGTGACGCGGCGTGCGCAGATGCATGACGATCTCCTGCGCCTATTCGTGGAATCTCGGCCCGGAGGGCGCATTCGATCCGTGGATGTTCGCGTGGCAGGTGACGCAGCCGCTGCCCAGGATGCGTTCGTCCGGATGTGCACCGCTTGCGAGCGACTCCGGGGTTTGCAGGTCGTTCGGGTGGCGCAGGTGGGAATGGCATTGCTGGCACAGGAACGGGATCGGCGCGACCAGCAGCGCGTGCTGGTTGGAACCATGCGGCGTGTGGCAGTTGAGGCAGCTCTCGCGCACCGGTGCATGTTCGAACAGGAATGGGCCGCGCTTTTCGGCGTGGCACTGGTAGCAGGTCTCGTTGACCGTGCTCGTCTTCAGCAGCGGCGTGGTGATCGAACCGTGCGGGTTGTGGCAATCGACGCAACTCATGCGGCCTTCCGGCAGCGGCATGTGCGAGCGCCGGTTGAACTGCATGCGGACGTCGCGGTGGCATTGCGCGCAGGTGTCGTTGATCGACTGCTTCGCCATCAGGCCTTCGGCGGAGAAGTTCGCCATCGGGTTGTGGCAGTCGCTGCACGAAAGATCATTGCGCTGGTGGACCGAACCGCTCCAGTGATCGCGCGGGCCGCCCGCGTGGCAGGCCAGGCAGGTGGCCGTCTGCACCGCGATCGGTGTGCCCGAATCGTGCGCGTATCCGATGATGAGGCCCTTGGCGGTCGGATTGCGTGCGTGCTCGGAACCCGGCCCGTGGCAGGTCTCGCAGACCGGGATCGACGCATCGGCCCGGTTCGCGGCGTGCAGGCCGAGGGCATGGAACGTATGCGTGAAATGCGCGCTCTCGAGCTGGTGGCACGCGATGCACATGCGTTCCCCGACCGGCGTCGCATCGGCAGCGGCCGGATTGGTCGCGACTTTCGCATTCGCGAAGCCGGGCGCCGGACGCAATGCGCCGTCGTCCCGCGACGCATCGCCCATCGCTGGCAGCATGCGTGCGAGTTCCTCGCGCGACTGCTGCGCGAGCGCGGCACTGGCGATGAAGGTTGCGAACAACGCGGCGACGATCCACGGCGCGCGCCGCGGGTACCAGGTTCGAAAGCCGGAGAAGCGCGGTCGCGACATGCGCAGGGTTCCCGGTCAGTCGCTCGCGGGCCGGCGGGTTCCGGCGCGTGCCGCGAGCGCGCTCGCGGCCGCGGAATCGCAGGCGTCGTCGAC
>CAYWZC010000054.1:1948-10544 GCA_964462745.1 uncultured Rhodanobacteraceae bacterium | reverse complement strand
CCGGCGGTACCGCGGCGACCACGATCGTGCCACGGCGCACCGCGTATCCGGTGAGTTCCGCGAGCAACGAATCGGGTGGCCCGCCGAGACTCAGGTTGATGATGCGCGCATCCGACTCGATCGCGGCGCCGAGCGCGAGCGCGATCGTGTAGGTGTTGCAGCGGGCCACGCCGGAATCGTCGTCGACCGCCCAGCACGCGCGATACGCGAGCAACCGCGCGTCCGGTGCAACCCCGACGATGCCGAGGTGGTTGTTCGCGACCGCGGCGATCACGCCCGCGACTTCGGTACCGTGGCGATCGCCCGCGCCCGGTTCGGCGGTGTTCCCCGGTGCGACGAAATCGGCGTGTGCGACGACGCGTTCGTCGAGATCGGGATGGCTCGCATCCACCCCGGTATCGACCATCGCGATGCGCACGCCGCGTCCGTCCGACCAGCGTTGCGCGGCGCCCGCGTCGATCGCCCGGAAACCGCGTTGCAGGCCTACGTACGGATCGTTGTATCCCGCGGTCGCAGGTGCGTGGGCGCTTGCGGTCGCGGCATGCGTGTCCGTGGACGACAACGTCTCGTACTCGTGCAGCGGTTGGGCGATGCGCACACGCCGATCCGCGGCAAGGCGCGCGAGCAGTACGGCACGATCCGCGCCCGCGGCGATTTCGTAGAGCATGCAGCGCAGATGCAGCGGCGCGATCGTCCACGCGGATACTTCGCGCAGCCCGTACTCGCGCGCGAGACTCGTGGCCTCGGCGCGGCTGCGTTGGCTGCCGGCGTAATTCGGCAGGCCGCCGTAGCCGCGCGGCGTCGAACCCGCCTCGACGACCGGCTCGGGCCGGTCCGGCAGCGCGACCACGATCATCCGCGCGGCGTCCTGCGTGCGCAGGTCCGCGTCCGCCGCTGCGGCCCGCGGCAGGTTCGGGCAGAGCGCGGCGAGCGCAAGCGCGAACAAGCCGATCCGACGCAATCCGGCGCGCCATTCGCCCGCATCGCAGGGCGCAAAGGTCGAGCCCGAGGTTCGCACGGCGCGGTTCATGGTCGGTCGCCGCGCCGGGTGATGGGTTCGGCGAGCAGGACACCCGGATGCGCGCGCAGATGCGCGATCGCGATCGCGGTGCGTGCGCTGTCCTGTGCCGCCGGTGCGCCGTGCGCCGCGCTTCCCGTGATCGGCGCGAGGCCGAGGATGCTGCCGTCCTCGCTGATCGTTGCGACCCGCAGCCCTTCCTCCGCAAGCAGCTCCTGCAGCGCACCGACGCTGAGATCGGACGCCGGCACGAAGCGGATCGTCGCGACGGTCGAGGAATCATCCGGCTGGCTGAGGGTGCGATAGTCCGCGTCGTCCACTGCGATGCGCAGCGATGCGCCCGCCGTGAACCACAGCATCGCGACGGCGGCGACGGCACCTGTCTGCAAGACCAGCGCGGCAATCAGGATGCGTTGCAGCCAGCCGCCGCGCCTTGCCGGTGCGAGCGTTCGGGGCGGTGCGTCCGTTTCCTCGTCGATGCGTGCGAGCAACCGGTCGAGCGCGCGCCGCGCGGTCCGGTCGTCGCAGGGTTCGTCCTGCATGCCCGCATGCAGGCGCTGCTGGAATGCATGCTCGTCACGACAATCCGCGCACGCGCGCAGGTGCTCCTCGACGCGCTGGCGGTCCGCATCGCGGATGCTGCCGTTGACCAGCCACGGCAGCAGCTCCCAGGTCCCGGTGTGGTTGAGCGGATCGCGATCCATGGTCATTCCTGCTGCTTCGCGGCGGCGTGCGGCACGGTGTCGCCGGCCAGCGCCGGCAGGTGGTTGCGCAGGCGCACGCGCGCATGGAACAGGCGCGCCTTCACGGTGCCGGTCGCGCAATCCATGATCGCGGCGATTTCCTCGCAGGACTGGCCGAGGTAGTACGCGAGTTCGATCGTGG
Organism: uncultured Rhodanobacteraceae bacterium; assembly: GCA_964462745.1. GTDB lineage: Bacteria > Pseudomonadota > Gammaproteobacteria > Xanthomonadales > Rhodanobacteraceae > Dokdonella_A. The sequence continues at coordinate 8,641 of CAYWZC010000054.1, read as the reverse complement.
TCCGCTGTTCGACCGGCAGCAGGGCGAGGCCGTGGCCGACCCAGTCGCGTTGTTCGCGGATTTCGGCCTCGGTTGCGTCGGATTCGCCCGCCGCATGCGTTGCGAGGTCAGCGACCGGATCGCGCGGCGCGGAATTCGCGCGCAGCGACTTCTGCATGCAGCGATACGCGATGCCGATGATCCAGGTGGCGACCTTGGAATCGCCGTGGAAATCGCCGGCCTTGCGCCATACCACCCACAGGGCCTCGTTGATGATCTCGTCGACCAGCTCGCGACGCGTGACGTGGCGATTCAGGAATCGCGTCAGGCGGCCGTGATACGCGATGTAGAGTTGCTCGAACGCCTGCCGGTCGCCGCGCGCGACCCGGTCCAGCCAGGCGAGATCGCGCGCGTTGTCCGCATCGGCGAGGCCGGTAGGCTCCGGCGAGTCGCGACGAGGTTCGGAAACATGCGTCGATGCGCTCATGGTTGCGCCGCCTGCGCGGGGGTCGATCCGGATTCCCATTCGTCCGTATGGGTGCCGCATCGGCCGCGAAAGGTTGCGTGCTTGGCAAACAGGCCGGCAACCTGCTATTGATCGACGCGGCCGCATCGACGACCGGATACCCCATGGTATGCCTGATGGCGCGTGACCGCATCACGAGGGAACGGGTAGTGGGTCACGAAACCCGGCTGCCATCCGCGCTTTTCCTGCTCGCGCTGGCGTTCGCGGCGCCGGCCGGCGCGCGGGATTGGGCCGGATCGGTGGGTTATGCCAGCGACAACGTCTATCGCGGACTCAGCCTGACCGAAGGCCGGCCCGCGTGGTTCGCGGACCTGCACCGCGGCTTCGGCACCGAATGGGTCGTCGGCCTCGCCGCAGCCGCGGAACGTCCGGCCCGGCAGCCGGCCGGCGCGCGCCTGACCGCGTATCTGGAGCGTCGCTGGCAGCTCGCCCCGGACTGGGCCGCCGGCATCGGCGTCGCGCACCACGAGTCACCGTGGAACGATTTCGCGCGGCACGTCCGCTACGACGAGGTCAATGCCGTGATCGGCTGGCGTGGCCGCTGGCGCATCTCGCTCGCGGTCTCGCCGAATACGACCGCGTACGAAGGCTGGACGATCCGGGACGGTGTCGCGGTGTGGAGCGCCGTGTCGTTCCATCAGCCGCTGCAAGGGCGACTCGCAGCGGATTTCGGGATTGGTTACGCGGATCTTTCGCGGCTCGGTGTCGCCTCGTACGCGTACGGCAACGCGAGCCTCGCGTGGGGCGTGGGCGATGTCTACCTGCACCTCACCTGGCTGCACACCGACGGCGCGGACGGCGCCTATGCGGGCGGCTCCGATCCGGGTTCGCGCTGGGTCGCGTCCGCGATGTGGCGCTTCTGAGGGACTTCAACGCCAGGTGTTGGGGACGCCGGGTACCGGCGACAGGCGGCTTTCGCGCTCGAACGGGAAGCTCTCGCTCGGCTCGTCCGCGTGGATCGTACCTTCGAGCCGATACGCGAAATCGCGGCCCGCGGGCAGGCTCGCCGACGCCTGGACCCGGGTTTCGACGACCTCCGCGCTGTTGCCGGTGATCTCGACCGCGGGATCCATGCGGATCGTGCCGACGTTGGCGCCGTCGATCGAGAGTTCCGCGGTCAGCGAGTCGTAGTGCATCGGCACGGTGCTGAAATTGTGGATGCGCAGCGCGATGCGCCAGCTTCCGTCCGCCTCGAGCGCGAGCTGCTGGATGCTGACTCCGGACGGGTTGATGCGCCGGACCGGACCGCTACCGCAGCCTGCGAGCAGCACGGCGAGCAGGACGAGGACGAGGATCGGGCGCAGCGTCATGGCGATTCCCCCGGGGAATGAACGAGGTTCAAGCCTAACGGGTTCGTCGCGTCGCGCAAAGCTCCTCTACGAGAACCGACGCACCCCGTAGAGCGGAGCTTGCTCCGCTGCTTCGCCGTCTAGCCGAGCAAGCTCGGCTCTACCAGAACCCGCGCAGGCGTCGCGCTTTTCCGGCGCTCGCCGCCAGGTGCATCGGCGTTTTCATCAGCGCTGGTGCTTGAGTCGATCGCCATGGCTCGCGCCGAAATCGGCGACCGGAACCTGGCCTGCGACGCGTCCGCCCTGCAGCAGCACGACCTCGTCGGCGAGCGCGGCGACCTCGTCCGGCTGGTGCGATACGAGGATCGTGCCGATCGCGAGCTCGCGCTTGAGCCGGCGCAGGTGTTCGAGCACATCGGCGCGTGCATCGAGATGCAGGCCGGTCAGCGGCTCGTCGAGCAGCAGGGTGCGCGGACCGCACAGCAAGGCGCGGCCGATCGCGACGCGCTGGCGTTCGCCGCCGGACAGCGACAGCGGCGCGCGTTCGAGCAGCGTACCGAGATCGAGCAGTTCGACCACCGCGTCGAAATCGACACCCGAACCGTCGCCTTTCCCGCGTGCGCCGTACACCAGGTTCGCGCGCACGCGCAGATGCGGAAACAGGCGGCCTTCCTGGAACACGTATCCGATGCCGCGTGCGGCGGTCGGCACGGCGATGCGGGCGGCGCTGTCGAACAGCACGCGGTCGTCGAGCACGATGCGGCCCTCGAGCCTGCGCAACAGGCCCGCGATCGCGTTCAGCACGCTGGTCTTGCCGGCGCCGGATTCGCCGAACAGCGCGAGCGTGCGCGACTCGGAGCGAAACGCGACGTCGAGGTCGAAATCGCGGAACCGGCGGCGGATCGCGAGATCAATCATCGTCGTGCCGCCGCCACGGCGTGCCGCCCGCGATCAAGGCCGCCGCCGCGGTCGCTGCCACCGCCACCAGGATCGAGAGCAGCGCAAGCCGGTGCACCCCCGGCATGCCGCCCGGCACGTTGAGCAGTTCGTAGATCGCGATCGGCAGGGTGCGCGTCTCGCCCGGGATGTTCGAAACGAAGCTGATCGTCGCGCCGAACTCGCCGAACGCGCGCGCGAAGCCGAGCACGCAGCCGGCCGCGATGCCACGCGCGGACAGCGGCAGCACGATGGTCGCGAAGCGCCGCCACGCGCCCGCGCCGAGGGTTTCGGCGGCCGCTTCGAGGCGCCGGTCGACGCCGTCGAAAGCGACCCGGATCGACAGCACCAGCAGGGGGAACGCCATGACCGCGGCGGCCAGCGCCGCACCGGTCCAGCGGAACGCGACGACGATGCCGAACCCGGCCAGCCATTCGCCGATCGCACCGTGCCGGCCGAACAACGCGAGCAACGCGTAACCGGTCACCACCGGCGGCACGATGAGCGGCAGGAACAGCAGTGCTTCGAGCAGCAGGCGCCCCGGGAATCGATACCGCGACAGCAACCAGGCCAGCGCGAGCGCAATCGGCAGCGCCGTCGCGACGCCGACCAGCGCGACGCGCAGGCTGAGCTGCAACGCATCCCATTCATCGGGCGTGAGCGGGATCACATGGATCGCCTGTCGCGCAGGAGGACGACCGGCACGTCGGCGCCTGCCAGCGTGGGTTTGGCCGCATCGTGAAAAGCATTGCGGCGGAAGCTGGCTGCGGGATGTGCGATCTTGCAGGAACCGGCTTCCGCCGTGATGCTCGTGCATCTCGTGCTGTCCGCCGCGACGCCCTCCGCGAGCACATCGAAACCCCAACGCTCGAATACCGCGCGCGCCTCGGTGCCGTGCAGCAAGGCGAGCAGCCGATGGGCGGCGGGTGTCGCGAATCCGGCGACCAGCGCGACCGGATACACGATCGGCGCGTGCGACTCGGCAGGGAAGGTATCGACTACGCGCACGGCCGGCTCGGATACGGCATCGGACAGGTACACGATGCCGAGCGGCGCCTCGTGCCGGGCCACGAAATTGAGTGCGGCGCGCACGTTGTCCGCCGCGATGATGCGCGGCTCGACCGCATCCCATACGCCGAGCGTCGCGAGTGCCGAACGCGCGTACTTGCCGGCCGGCACGCTGCGGGGCTCGGCCAGCGCGAGGCGACCGCCGGCGCCGAGCACGCCGACCAGGTCGAAATCCGGCGCGATCGTGAGCCGCACCTTGCTGGCTGCGGGCGCAACCAGCACCAGTGCGTTGCCGAGCAGGTTCGAGCGCGTGCCCGGTTCGAGCAAGCCGTCGCGGTCGAGCACGTCCATCCAGTCGATATCCGCGCTGATGAACAACGCCGCCGGCGCGCCGTGCTCGATCTGCCGCGCGAGTTGCGAGGAGGCGGCGTAGCTCGCCCGCGGCGCGCCGAGCGCCTGCGCTGCGGGCGAAGCGAGGATTTCGTCCAGCGCGGGTTTCAGGCTCGCGGCCGCGAAGATCAGCGGGCGGTCGGCGGCGCGCACGCGCGTTGCCGGCAGCATTGCCGCCATCGCACAGACGAGCAGCATCGCGATGGATGTCCGGCGAAAGCGGCGACGTTGTATCCAGTCATTCATGTCGGGACCAGATGGACAGTACGGTGCGCAGCATAACGACCTGCGGCGTTCCAGGGCGAACGGCGTCACGCAGACGACTTTGCAGCCTCGGCAGGCTCCGGCATTGTCGGCTCCGGCCCCTGGATCGGGGGCCGGGCAGGCTCTTCGGGCCTGATTCGACCTGCGGTGTCGCGACGATTGGGCAGGTCGGTTCAAGCGGCGCAGCCGCGGAACCGACAGTGTCCCCCGACGACGCTTTGCTAGCATGCGTGCATGACCGAACGGCCACTCGACATCCTCACCAGCGTGTTCGGCTACACCGCATTCCGCGGCGACCAGCAGGCGATCATCGAGCATGTCGTCGGCGGCGGCGATGCGCTGGTCCTGATGCCGACCGGTGGCGGCAAGTCGCTGTGCTACCAGATTCCGGCCCTGTTGCGGCCGGGTACCGCGGTGGTCGTGTCGCCACTCATCGCGCTCATGCAGGACCAGGTCGAGGCATTGCGCCAACTCGGCATCGAAGCCGCGTTCCTCAATTCGAGCCTCGACGGCCCGCGCCAGGCCGAGGTCGAGCGGCGCTTCGCGGCCGGCGCGCTCCAGCTGCTGTACGTCGCTCCGGAACGCCTGCTCACCGAGCGGTTCCTCGATCTGCTCGGTCGCGCGGCGGTCTCGCTGTTCGCGATCGACGAGGCGCATTGCGTGTCGCAGTGGGGCCACGATTTCCGGCCCGAGTACCGCCAGCTCACGATCCTGCACGAGCGTTTTCCCGAGGTGCCGCGCATCGCGCTGACCGCGACCGCGGACGCGCCGACCCGCCACGAAATCGTCGAGCGGCTGCAACTCGAATCGGCGCGCCGGTTCGTCGCGAGTTTCGACCGGCCCAATATCCGCTACCGAATCGTCGAGAAGCACGATTCGCGTCGCCAGCTCAAGGACTTCCTCGCCGCGCACGCAGGTGATTCGGGCATCGTGTACTGCCTGTCGCGCCGAAAGGCCGAGGACACCGCGGCCTGGCTGGCCGAACAGGGCTTCGCGGCGCTGCCCTACCATGCCGGCCTCGACGCGGCGACGCGCAGCGCGAACCAGCAGCGTTTCCTGCGCGAGGACGGCATCGTGATGGCCGCGACGATCGCGTTCGGCATGGGCATCGACAAGCCCGACGTGCGTTTCGTCGCGCACCTCGACCTGCCGAAGAGCCTCGAAGGCTACTACCAGGAAACCGGTCGCGCGGGGCGCGACGGCCTGCCGGCCGAAGCGTGGATGACCTGGGGGCTCGGCGACGTGGTGACTCTCGCGCGCTTCATCAACCAGTCCGAGTCGGGCGAGGAACGCAAGCGGGTCGAGCGTGGCAAGCTCGATGCGCTGATCGGCTTCGCGGAAACCACCGTGTGCCGGCGCCAGCGCCTGCTCGCCTACTTCGGCGAAACCCGCGACGAACCCTGCGGCAATTGCGACAACTGCCTCGAACCGCCCGAGACCTGGGATGCGAGCGTGGTCGCGCAGAAGGCGCTGTCGTGCGTGTACCGCACCGGCCAGCGCTACGGCGTTGCGCATCTGAGCGCGGTGCTGCGCGGCGAGGACGACGCACGCGTGCGCTCGCTCGGCCACGACCGGCTCAGCACGTTCGGCATCGGCGCCGAGTTCGACACGCGCCAGTGGCGCGGCATCTTCCGCCAGCTCGTCGCTGCCGGCCTGCTCGCGACCGACGTGGACGGTTACGGCACGTTGCGCCTGACCGATGCGAGTCGCGCGGTGTTGCGCGGCGAGGCGCGCGTGCAGTTGCGCCGCGAACCCGATCGCGAGCAGCGTCGCGCATCGCGCAAGGCGAGCCGCGGCGAGCGCCTGCGCCACGGCGTCGACATCGCGCCCCACGAGGCAGCGCTGTGGGACGCACTGCGCGACCTGCGCGCACGGCTTTCCAGGGAACAGGGCGTGCCCGCGTACGTGATCTTCCACGACGCGACCCTGCTCGCGATGGTGCGCGAAGCGCCGCAGACCCTCGCCGCACTCGGCGCGATCAGCGGCATCGGCGAACGCAAGCTCGAACGCTATGGCGAGGCGTTCCTCGACGTATTGCGCGGCAAGATCCCGAGCGAAGCGTGAGGGTGGCGAACGGGTGGAAATCAGGCAGGAACCGACTTCGGTCGTGATTTCCCTCGCCGCATCGAACCCGGGAGCACCGCGACTGAACCCCTCACGGATTTTCCTGGCCGCCAGGAAAATCCCAACGCATCGAAAGCTGGGAGCATCGGGACTGAAGTCCCTCCCGCGAATGTGCTACGTCTCGCGTTGCGAGAACCGGTGCACCGCGTCGACGAGGACGCCGAGGCGTTCGGGATC
>CAYWZC010000054.1:0-1848 GCA_964462745.1 uncultured Rhodanobacteraceae bacterium | reverse complement strand
CGCGTTGCGAGAACCGGTGCACCGCGTCGACGAGGACGCCGAGGCGTTCGGGATCGACGTCCGGCGTGATGCCGTGGCCGAGGTTGAACACGTGGCCCGGATGCGGACCGAAACGGTCCAGGGTCGCACGGACTTCGGCTTCGATGATCGCGGGCTCGGCGTGCAGCACGGCGGGGTCGATATTGCCTTGCAGCGCAACGCGGTCGCCGACGCGGCGGCGCGCTTCGTCGAGGCCGATCGTCCAGTCCAGGCCGAGCGCCGCGCAGCCGGTGTCGGCGAGTGCTTCGAGGTGCCCGTTCGAACCTTTCGAGAACACGATGAGCGGCACGTCGCGCGCGACCGCATCGGCGCGCAGGGACGCCGCGATCTGCGCGATGCAGCGCAGCGAGAACTCCTGGAATTGCGCCGGGCCGAGCATGCCGCCCCAGGTGTCGAACAGCATCAGCGCCTCGGCACCCGCCGCGGCCTGTGCGGCGAGATACGCGGCGACCGCGCGCGCATTGATGTCGAGCAGGCGATGCATCGTGGCCGGATCGTTCCACGCGAGCGCCTTGACCCGCGCGAAGCTCGACGAACCTCGACCCTCGACCATGTAGCACGCGAGCGTCCACGGGCTGCCCGCGAAGCCGATCAGCGGCAACTTGCCGCCGAGTTCGCGGTGGATCAGGCGTACCGCGTCCATGACGTAACCGAGGTCGGCTTGCGGATCGGGCACGCCGAGTTTCGCGATGTCCGCGGCGCTGCGCAGCGGCCGTTCGAACCGTGGGCCTTCGCCTTCGACGAATCCGAGGCCGAGGCCCATCGCATCCGGGATCGTCAGGATGTCGGAAAACAGGATCGCCGCGTCGAGCGCAAATCGCGCGAGTGGTTGCAGGGTGACCTCGCACGCGAGTTCGGGAGTCTTCGCGAGCGCGAGGAAGCTGCCGGCGCGTGCGCGCGTGGCGCGGTATTCGGGCAGGTAGCGACCCGCCTGGCGCATGATCCAGACCGGCGTCATGTCGACCGGCTCGCGCCGCAGCGCGCGCAGGAATCGGTGTTCGGACATGGGTTTCTCCGTGATCGGTCGGTCTCGTTCAGGCGGATCGCGCGCCATCGAAACCCTGGCTGAACATGATGCGGAAGCCACGCCGGATCTGCTGATCGCGCGCACCCTCGAACGCGGAGAGCGCAGCATCGCGCTCCAGATACACCTCGCGCCGCGTGCTGATGCGCCCACCCTGTTGGCCCCATTCGCGGTACAGGGTCCAGCCACCGAGCAGATCCTGTTGCAACATCAACTGGTAATAGCGCGGCGCCGCGTCATCCGCAGGCTTGGTCTGCATGAACAACTTCATGTGCCGATTGTACCTGCCCGCAGTGGCGAAACCCCCTGGGAAACCTCATGGGAACCCCGTCAGGCGGTGCTTGGGTCGTCGACATGAGCAGCGAGCGGAGCAAGCTCCGCTCTACGCGGTGCGTGTGTTCCGTAGAGCCGAGCTTGCTCGGCTGTCGGAACGCCCGCCCGGCAATGTAGCCCGGACAAGGCTGCACCCGGCGGCGGGAATATCTTCTACGCGGGCAAGGGCGCGAGCACGGCGCGGAGCGCATCTGCGGGCACGTCCGCGACGATTTCCGCACGGCCGATGCCGCGCCACAGGATGAGGCGTACCTGCGCGCCGAGATTTTTCTTGTCCAGGCGCATGTGGCGCAGCAAGGCGTCCGCATCGAGCGCGGGGGGCAGACGGATCGGCAGGCCGCACGCGGCGAGCAGTGCGGCGAGCCGCCTGGCGTCGGCTTCCGAGGCGAGGCCGAGGCTCGCGGACAGGCGCGCCGCGAGGACCATGCCGATCGCGACCGCTTCGCCGTGCA
>CAYWZC010000053.1:5261-19107 GCA_964462745.1 uncultured Rhodanobacteraceae bacterium | reverse complement strand
CGCAACTCGAACCGGTCGCGCCGGCGACCGCGCGCGCGGCGTTCCTGGTCAGTCCCGCGGATTTCCGTCTCGCGGCCGAGTCCGCGCGCGACAACCGCTACATGGATCTCGCCCGCATTCCCGATCCCGCGCGCGCGCTCGCCGAACACGCGGCGCTGGCCGCGTGCCTGCGCGAGGATGTCCCGGTCATCACGTTTCCGGGCGATCCCGATTGTCCCGACGGCGTGTTCCCGAACAACGTGTTCGCGACCGCGCCGGGGCGTTTCGTCGTCGGCCGCATGCGCCATGCGGTGCGTCGGCGCGAGGCGCTGCGCAGCGATGTCCGTGGCTTCTTCCGCGACCTGCTCGGTTATCGCGAGATCGACCTGTCCGACGAGGATTTCGTCGCCGAACTGACCGGATCGCTGGTCATCGACCGCGCGCGCGGAGTCGGCTTCTGCGGCCTGTCCGAGCGTTGCGACCTCGCGGGCGCGCAGGCGATGCACGAGGCGTTCGGGTTGCGTCTCACGTTCTGTTTCGAGCTCGCCGACGGCGAGTATCACACCAATGTCGTCATGGCCCTGCTCGCGAGCCACCTGCCGCTCCTCGCCGCGGACGGCTTTCGCGAACCCGCGGTGCCTGCCGCGATTGCGCGCGCATACGGCGATGCGTCGTGGCTTGACCCGGCGCAGAAGCGCGACTATGCGGGCAACGCGATCTGCCTCGCGTCGAACCGCGTGTGGATGAGTACGCGCGCGGAAGCGTCGCTCGATGACGCGCAACGCGCGCAACTTCGTGGCCACGGCTTCGAGATCGGTACGGTCGAGCTCGGCGAGATCGAGAAGGCCGGCGGCAGCCTGCGCTGCTGCGTCGCGGAGATTTTCTGAGGGATCGGGACCACGTCGGCTCCGGCCGTCGGCCTTGAGCCGACCTACATTGTGAGGACCCCAGGTCGGTTCAAGCGGCACAGCCGCGGAACCGACGCGTGCGAGTCAGCGGATCGCGAGCGCGAACAGCAGCCCGAGCCACAACGCGAATCCGACCCAGTTGTTGTTGCGGAACGCGGCGAAGCAGTGCTCGCGGCCGCGATCGCGGATCCGGTGGAACTGCCACGCGAACAGGGCGGCCGCCGCTCCGAGGCCGCAGAAATACGGCCAGCCGAGTTCGGCACGCGTGCCGGCCAGCAGCATCGCGAGCAGGAAGGTCAGCATCAACACGCCGAGGATCGGCCGGTCCGCGTCGCCGAACAGGATCGCAGTCGATTTCGCGCCGACCCGGAGGTCCTCGTCGCGGTCGACCATCGCGTACTCGGTGTCGTAGATCGTCGAGAACAGCACGTTGGCGAGGAACAGCAGCCATGCGAGCGGCGGCAATCCGCCGGTGACCGCCGCGAACGCCATCGGGATCGACCAGCCGAACGCGGCGCCGAGCACGACCTGCGCGAGATGCGTCACGCGCTTGGTGAACGGATACACGATCGCGAGCGCGGCGCCGACCAGGGAGAGCTTGATCGTGAGCACGTTGGTGAACAGCACCAGCACGAACGCGATCGCGAGCAGGGCAACGAACAGCAGCAGGGCTTCCTTGCGCGACACGCGGCCGGCCGCCATCGGCCGCGCGCGCGTGCGTTCGACGTTCGCGTCGAGCCAGTCATGGTCGGCATAGTCGTTGATCACGCAACCGGCCGAACGCATCACGAATACGCCGAGCGTGAAGATCAGCAGCAGGCCGGGCGGCGGGAAGTCGCCGGCCGCGAACCACAATGCCCACCACGTCGGCCACAGCAGCAGCAACGCGCCGACTGGCCGGTCGATGCGCATCAATGCAAGGTGCGAGCGCACGCGCTCGCGATGGGCGTCGGGTACGCGAGCCAGCACGCGTTCGATCACGCGGATCGAACGCGGCGTCGCGTCGGCCGGATGCGCGCCGTGCGGTGCCGGGCGCGGCGGCGCGGTTCCCTGCCTGCCGCGCGCGCGCAGGAACGAAGGAAGTTCCGTGTCGGCCGGTGCTCGCGTCGTGGCCGATGCCGGCTTCGCGGGAACGGCGCGGGCCGGCGATGCTGTCGCGGCGCGCGGTGGAGGCGACGCGGGTTTCCGCGCTGGCGTCGAAGTGGAACCGGTGGGTGATGCAGCCGTCGTGCGGGCCTTGCGTGGCGTGGGGGATGGTTTCGACGTTTTCGCGGCAGCACCGTCCGTCGGTTTCGCGGCTGGCGCGGTGCGTTTGCGCGGCGCCGGTTCGCGAGCGGGTGCGCTGTCGGTCGCCGTGGCGCGCGGCTTGCGGCGTGCCGGCGTCCGCGTCGGCGTCGGCGCGTCGCCCTCCCCGGCGCCTGGCACGGTCCTGCGCGGCGCGCGCGTCCGTTTCGGTGGATCGGTTTCGCTCATGCACGAAGTGTAGCGATTCGCCGCGCGCCGCGGGTCGGACCAGCGCCACGTCGCTGCTTGCTAGACTGCGCATCGCCATGGCGCGCCGGCGCCGACCGACCAGGAGACCGTGACGTGCTGCCTTCGCGTCTTTGGACTTTCGCCCTCGTGATCCTCGCTTGCGCAGTCGGCATCGCGATGTGGCCGCTTGGTTTCGGCTGGCGCGTGCTCGCGGTGCTGGCCGGCGCGCTCGTCGCGGTCGGCGTCGCCGATCGACTGCAACGCCATTCGACCCTGCGCCGCACCTATCCGCTGACCGCACACATCCGCTACCTGTTCGAAGGCGTGCGGCCGATGCTGCGCCAGTACGTGGTCGAGTCCGACACCGACGAGGTGCCGTTCTCGCACAACCAGCGCGACTTGGTGTACGCGCGCGCCAAGCACGAATCCGACGTGCGACCGTTCGGCACCGAGGCCGACGTCTATGCCGAACGCTACGAATGGGTCGGCCATTCGATCACGCCGAGCGTGCTCGACAGCCATGATTTCCGGGTGAGCGTCGGTGGCGCCGACTGCAAGGAACCGTACTCGGCCAGCGTGTTCAACATCTCGGCGATGAGCTTCGGCTCGATCTCGCCGAATGCGGTGCGCGCGCTCAACGAGGGCGCGCGGCGCGGCGGCTTCTACCACGACACCGGCGAGGGTTCGCTGTCGTCCTACCATCGCGAGAACGGCGGCGACATCGTCTGGGAACTCGGGTCGGGCTACTTCGGCGCCTGCGAGCGCGCGGGCGTGTTCAGCGCCGAGCGCTTCGTCGAGAAGGCGCGCCTCGCCCAGGTGCGCATGATCGAACTGAAGTTGTCGCAGGGTGCCAAGCCCGGCCACGGCGGCGTGCTGCCGGGCGCAAAGGTCAATGCGGAAATCGCACTGACCCGTGGCGTGCCGATGGGCGAGGACTGCATATCGCCGTCGCGGCATTCGACCTTCGACACGCCGATCGGCCTGTTGCAGTTCATCGCGCGCCTGCGTGAGTTGTCCGGCGGCAAGCCGACCGGCTTCAAGCTCGCGCTCGGCCACCCGTGGGAATGGTTCGGCATCGCGAAGGCGATGCACGAGACCGGCATCCTGCCGGACTTCATCGTCGTCGACGGTGCCGAGGGCGGCACGGGCGCCGCGCCGGTCGAGTTCGTCGAGCACGTCGGCGTGCCGATGCGCGAGGGCGTGCTGCTGGTGCACAACACCCTGGTCGGGCTCGGCCTGCGCGGCTCGATCCGGATCGGCGCGGCGGGCAAGATCATCAGTGCGTTCGACCTCGCGCGCACGCTCGCGCTCGGCGCGGACTGGGGCAACGCCGCGCGCGGTTTCATGTTCGCGCTCGGCTGCATCCAGTCGCGCAGTTGCCACACCGACCACTGCCCGACCGGCATCACGACCCAGGACGAGCGCCGCTGGCGCAAGCTCGACATGCCGGACAAGGCGCCGCGCGTGCACAACTTCCACCAGAACACCCTGCATGCGCTGAAGGAACTGATCCAGGCCGCGGGCCTCGAACATCCGCGCCAGCTCGGCCTCGAACACATCCTGCGGCGCGTGTCGCCGACCCGGATCCGCTCGCTCGCGACGATCTACCCGAGCGTCGAGCCCGGCGAACTGCTGCACGGCGTGCCGCGCCATGCCGTGTTCCGCCGTTTCTGGGCCGGCGCGCGCGCCGACACTTTCCGGCCGCCCGCGGACATCGCCGCGCTGCGTGACACGAAACTGCGCTGATCTGCGTTATCGATGGCAGGATGCCCGCAACTTTTGCTAGAGCCTAGCAAGAACACGAAACTGCGCTCATCTGCGTTATCGACGGCAGGGAACGGCCTGGACGGAGCGGCCGGCCGCTGTTCCCGGCGGTCAACCGTCGCACGTGCTGCGACGGTCATGCGGCAGGCTGGCATAAGCGCCTGGAGGCGACGAGGGGATTTGGACATGAAGCGAATCGTGATTTTTGGCCTGGTGGCCGCACTTGCCGGCTGCGCGACGTCGCAATACCGGCCCATCGTGGACTTGCAAGGCGCCGATCCGTACCTGTACGAGGAGGATCTCGCCGACTGCCAGTCCTACGCGCGCCAGGTCGATCCGGCCGCGAATGCGGTCACCGGCGCGGTGGTCGGAGCGCTGATCGGCGCCGCATTCGGCGTCGCGATCGGTGACTCCAGCGACTTCGCGCGCACCGGCGCCGCGATCGGTGCGGTCGATGGTGCGCTCGTCGGCGGCGCGGGTTCGGCCGGCACCCAGGTCGACATCATCCGCAACTGCATGGCCGGGCGCGGCTACGTGGTGCTGCACTGAGGCGCCGGCGGGGATCCGCGTAGTCCGGGCAAGCGAAGCGCACCCGGATCGGGTTCGTGCAGCCCGGGTTTCGGCGGTGACATTTCGGTTTCCCCGGGTGCGGCTTTCGCCTTACCCGGGCTACGAGCTGCCAAGTCGCTTTCGCGATTTGGTTGGCAGCACGGTCCTGCGCACCCGTAGAGCGGAGCTTGCTCCGCTGATTTTGCTTTTCGCATCAGCAAGCCGAGCAAGCTCGGCTCCACGATTCTCGGGACCTCAAGCCGAGCAAGTTCGGCTCTACAGCTTGCGCCCTGTTAGAGATACTCCCCGCCTGTGTGCGCGCTGTTGCGGAGCACAAACCCCCGTTTGACCGTGCCGCCCGCTTGGTGAGCTCGAGCCCAGCCTGCGTACTGCCGCGCGAGAATCGCAGAATCGCCATGACTTGCGACCCGCAAGTGGCCGCGTCGCTTCCGTTATGATCGGCGCTCGACGGGAAAGTCCACGACCGACTCCCCGGCAATCCAGACCCGCGGTGCAGGGATGCACCGCGCGCGAGTCGGACGCGTAGCGGCCGACTTGTCGGAGCCTTGTCCGGGCGTGAACCGGACCCGGCGAGCCGGAAAAGTCCACGATGGACTTTTCCGGCAATCCAGTACATGGGGAGCACCGCATGAGCCTGATCGCGCAGTTGAAGCGGCACAAGAGCGTGGAGCAGTTGCAGGCCGAGGCGGCGGGCAGCCACGATTTCCGCCGCGTCATGGGCGTGTGGCAGCTCACCGCGATCGGCGTCGGCGCGATCATCGGGGTCGGCATCTTCGTGCTCGCCGGCCAGCAGGCCGCGGTCAACGCGGGTCCCGCAGTGGTCCTGAGCTTCCTCATCGCGGGCATCGGCAGCGCGTGCGCGGCGCTCGCCTACGCCGAGTTCTCCGGCATGATCCCGGTCACCGGCAGCGCCTACACCTACAGTTACGCGGTACTCGGCGAACTGCTCGCGTGGATCATCGGCTGGGACCTGCTGGTCGAGTACGCGCTCATCGTCGGCGTGGTCGCGATCGGCTGGTCGGGTTACGTGCAGGCGCTCATCGAGCAGATCTTCGGCTGGCAACTGCCGATGTGGGCGCAGACCGCGTGGGATCCGCGCAACCCCGACGGCGAAGGCGTGTTCAACGTGATCGCCGCGGCGATCGTGCTGCTCATCACCTGGATGCTCGTGGTGCGCACCGAATGGGGTGCGCGCGCGAATACCGTCATCGTCGCGATCAAGGTGATCGGCGTCGCGCTCGTGATCGGCGTCGGCGCGTTCTACGTGAATACCGCGAACTGGCAACCGTTCATCCCGGAACTCACGATCGACGCGAACGGCATCAGCCATTTCGGCTGGAGCGGCGTGCTCGCTGCATCGAGCATCGTGTTCTTCGCGGTGTTCGGCTACGACACCCTGACCACCGCGGCCGAGGAATCGAAGAACCCGCAGCGTGACCTGCCACGCGCGGTGCTGCTCTCGCTCGGCGTGTCGATGGCGTTGTATCTCGCGGTGTCGCTGGTATTGACCGGCATGGTGCCGTACACCGAACTCAACACGCCGGCGCCGGTCGATGCGGCGTTCAAGGCGCTCGGCCTCGACTGGGTGCGCGGCATCATCAACGTCGCCGCGATCGCCGGCATCACCAGCGTGATGTTCGCGTTCCTGCTCGGCGCGGCGCGCATCTGGTTCGCGTTGTCGCGCGACGGCCTGCTGCCGAAGTGGTTCTCGCACGTGCATCCGAAGTACGGCACGCCCGCGCGGCCAACCGTCATCATCGGCTTGTTCACCGCGCTGGTCGCGGGCCTGCTGCCGATCGGCGAGGTCGCCGAGCTGGTCAACATCGGCACCCTGTCCGCGTTCATCGTGATCTGCGGCTCGGTGCTGTTGCTGCGCATGCGCCGGCCGGACCTGCAACGCGGCTTCCGCACGCCGATGCTGTGGCTGGTCGCGCCGCTCGGCATCGTGTTCTCGCTGTGCCTCATCATCGGCTGGCCGTGGTTCGTGGCGGGCGAATTCCGCCTGCTCGGCGGCCTGCCGTGGATCACCATCGAGCGCTTCGTCATCTGGATGGCGATCGGCCTCGCGATCTACTTCCTGTACGGGATCCGGCACAGCCGGCTCGCGCGCCAGGAATAGGTGCTCCGCGCACAGGGCGATGGGGCGCGGATGAACGTTCGCGGCCAGATGCCGTTCGATGCGCGCGGTTCATGCGAAAATGGACGGCCACGCGCCCGTAGCTCGGCTGGATGGAGTACTGCCCTCGGAAGGCGTGGGTCACAGGCTCGACAAAGTCGTCGGGAACGATTTTGAACAGCGCCACGCAGGGGAGGCTGGCTCCGAAGGGCTGGCGGGCAGGAATGCGGCCATCCTGCTGTCGGACGGCAGCGCGAAGCGCTGCTGGTACAATGCCGCACCACCGCGGCTTCCACGCGCCCGTAGCTCAGCTGGATAGAGTACCGCCCTCCGAAGGCGGGGGTCACAGGTTCGAATCCTGTCGGGCGCGCCAAGGTGCGGAGTGGCACGTCGGCGAAGCGATCTTCGAAAGTCGGCCCCCCCCCCCCACAACAATCTCCACCCGGCTTATCGATCAACGAAGCCCAACCTGTGTTGCGAGCGGGGTCAAATGATCCCGCCATTGGCGCGCAGGATCTGGCCGTTGATCCAGGCTCCGTCGGGTCCGGCGAGGAATGCGACCGCGTCGGCGATGTCCTCGGGCTGGCCGAGTCGTTCGAGCGGGGCGGCCTTGGCGAGTGTATCGACCAGCGCTTGCGGCTTGCCGTCGAGGAACAGGGCGGTAGCGGTCGGCCCCGGAGCGATTGCGTTGACCGTGATGTTGCGGCCGCGCAGCTCCTTGGGCAGCACACGGGTCATCGCCTCGACGCCCGCCTTGGTGGCGGCGTAGACACCGTAGGTTGCCGGAACGAGCCCGACCACGCTCGACGAGAGGTTGATGATCCGCCCACCGTCGCGCAGCCGCTTCGCCGCTTCGCGCAGCGTGTTGAACACACCCTTGAGGTTGATCGCGATCTGCGCATCGAACTGTGCGTCGTCGCTGTCGGCGAGATTCGAGAGCTTCATGATGCCGGCATTGTTGACCAGCACGTCGATGCCGCCGAATGCTGCCTGTGCCGCGTCGAACAACCGCGTGACCGCAGTCGGGTCGCTCACGTCGGCCTGGTGCGAAATCGCCTTGCCGCCGGCCGCTGCGATCTCTGCGACCAGGGCTTCGGCTTCGGCCGCTCGACCGGCATAGTTGACGACGATTCGGAAACCGTCCGCCGCCAGTCGCCGGGCAATCGCCGCACCGATGCCGCGCGAGGCACCGGTGACGATCGCGACCTGGTCCGTGCCCGCATTCATGATGATTCTCTTGATCGTGTCGTCACCCGATTGCTTCCGCGCAAACCCGGTCGCGCCCACCGCTCTTGGCCGCGTACAACTGCTTGTCGGCCGCGCGTAGCAGGTCGGTGATGTCGGTCATGGCCGGGTTCCAGCGCGCCGCGCCGATGCTCGCGGTCACGTGCGCGACGCCGGGCTGGTCGGGAAAATCCAGCTCCGCCACCGCACCGCGCAACCGCTCGGCGACTTCCACGGCGGCCGCAATGTCGCGATCCGGCAACAGCACGGCGAACTCCTCGCCGCCGATGCGCGCGGTGATCGCATCGTCCGGCGCACTCGCGGCGAGCGCCGCCGCGGCCTGTCGCAGCACGAGGTCGCCGACGTCGTGGCCGTGGGTGTCGTTGATCTGCTTGAACCGATCGAGATCGATGATGAGCAGGGCGGGCGGGTGCTGGTTGACCGCCGCGCGCGCGAGTTCGCGTTCGGCGAGTTCGAGGAAATGCCGGCGGTTGCACAGGTTGGTCAGCGGATCGACCGTCGCGAGTTGGTAGATCTCCTCGTGGTAGCGCGCCTCGATCGAGGAGCGCTCCATGAACTTCAGCACGTTGGCGCCGATCGTGATCTGGTCGCCGTCGCCGAGTTCGGCTTCGATGATCGGCTGGTCGTTGAGCAGGATCCGGTTGGTCGAACCGAGGTCCTTGATCCGGTAACCGGCCGGATCCTTCCAGATTCTCGCGTGCTGGCGCGAAACGCTGCGCTCCATGATCTGGAAATCGCATTCGGGCGCGCGGCCGATGACCACCGGCTGGTCGCCGAGGTCGAGGCGCTGGCCGAGTCGCTGCCCGCGCAGGACGACCAGGCACGCGGACGCCGCACGCCCGGTCGCGCTGGTGCTCGCCGGCCGCATGGTGCGGCGTTCGGTGTCGCTGGAATTGCGTTCGCTGATGTCCGTATCGACTCGCGGGACCCGCTTGCCAGTGTAGGAGAACCGGGCGGGGTCCGCATCCGGTGGCGCCCGGCGTGGGGCGCGGCCGCTTTCGGCTGCCGTCGGCCCGGGATGCACCGATCCGGCAAGAGGCGGTAAGCTTCGGCGTGCGGCGCGGTCCGCGACCGCGAGGGGGTTGCCATGTCCACACCCGACAGTCCGGCGGAGGATGCGACCGAAATCCTCGGCCAGCCCGCTGCGGGCACAGGCGAAGCGCGGCTCGATGCGGGAGCATCGTTCGGACCCTACGTCATCCGCCGCGTCCTCGGCGAGGGCGGCATGGGTTGCGTGTATCTCGCCGAACAGGTGCGGCCGGTACGTCGCGAAGTCGCGCTCAAGGTGATCCGCGGACAGGTCGGCAGTCCGCTCGCACGCGCGTATTTCGATGTCGAGCGCCAGGCGCTCGCGCAGATGCAGCACCCGGCGATCGCCCAGGTGTTCGACGCGGGCACCACCGACGACGATCGCCCCTATCTCGCGATGGAGCTGGTCGAGGGCCAGCCGATCACGGACTTCTGCCGCGACCAGGGTCTCGATCGCCGGCAGCGCCTCGCGTTGTTCGCGCGCGTATGCCATGGCGTCCAGCACGCCCACCAGAAGGGCATCATCCATCGCGACCTGAAGCCGGCCAACGTGCTCGTGCGCCGGATCGACGGGCAGCCGATGCCGAAGATCATCGATTTCGGCGTCGCGATCGGCGGCAGCGAGGGTGACGAGACGGTCCGGGTTCCGCTGGCCGATCGCGCCGGGACTGCGGTCTACATGAGTCCCGAACAGGCCGGTCTCCGCTATCGCGATCTGGATACGCGCAGCGACGTGTACTCACTCGGGGTCATGCTCTACGAGGTATTGACCGGCGCGGACGCGACGGACATGACGTCGGCCGCACATCGCAGCGGCCAGCGTACCGTACACCAGACCTTGCTGGCCGCGATCGACACGGATCCGGGTGGCGTCGATGCGGATGCGGCCGCGAATGCGCTGCACCACGCGGCGCGCGATCTGCCGGCGGAACTGCGTGCGATCCTGCGCAAGGCGCTCGCCTCGGATCGCAATGACCGCTACGACTCGGCGGCCGCGCTTGCGGATGATCTCGAGCGCTACCTCGGCAGGAGGCCGGTCAAGGCGTTGCCGCAAACGCGCCTCTATCGCGCGCGCACCTTCCTTGCGCGCCACAAGTTCGGGCTGCTCGCCGCGTCGCTGGCCGCGATTGCGTTGCTCGCCGGCACCGCGCTGGCCCTGCACGGACTCGCGCAGGCACGCGTCGAAGCCCGCAAGGCGGCCCAGGTCGCGGATTTCGTACGCAGCATCCTCGCCGGTATCGATCCGAACCGGGCCATGGGACTGGACCGCAGCCTGATGCGCCTGGTGCTCGATTCGGCCGCCGAACGCGCGAGCCGGGAACTCGCGGACCAGCCGGATGTGCAGGCGCTGATCGAGGACACGATCGCGAACAGCTATTCCTCGCTCGGCGAATACGGGGATGCGGCCACGCATTTCACCGCGGCGGCCGACGCGGCGCGGCGCGCGGTAATGCCGGCGGCGCAGGTCGCCCGGTTCGAGATCGATGCGGCGACCAACCGGAACTCGAGCGGGCATGCGAAGCAGGCGCTCGATGCGGCGCAACAGGCGTTCGCGCGGGTGGCCGGCCTGTCGCCCGACGATCGCGATCGCCTGTACGTGGAATCGCTGCTCGCCACGATCGAGAGCGGTGCGGGCCGGCTCGCCGAGGCGCGCGAGCGCCTGTTGCGTGTCGTCGAGTCGCAACGTCGCACGCTCGGCGACAATGATCCGGAAACCCTGGAGAGCATGCGCAGCCTCGCGAACATCGATTCGAGCATGGCGCGCTACGACGAGGCCCGGCCGCTGTTGCAGAACGTCATCGCCGCCTACACGCGCGTGCTGGGTGCCGACCACTCGAAGACCCTGAGCGCGATCAACGACCTTGCCGTGGTCGAACTGGAGCAGAAACACTACGCGGCGGCGGAAAAACTGCTGGGGCCGCAGCTCGCGGCCAGCGAGCGCCTGTATGGCGCCAATCACCCGGCCACCCTGATCGTGGTCGGCAACCTCGGTGGCGCGATACGCCAGCAGGGCCGCAACGAGGAGGCGCGCCCGTATTACGAGCGCGCCTTCGAGGGATGGTTGAAACGCAACGGCCCGGCAAGTCCGAACACGGTCGGCGCCGAAACCAACCTGGCCCTGCTTCTGCGCGATGCCGGGCAGCTCGAGGAAGCCGAACACCACGCGCGATCCGCGGCGTCGAACGCCGACATCGCGTTCGGCGACAACGCGTACCGCGCGATCATCCACCGTGAGTACGCGACGATCCTGATCCGCATGGGCCGCTACGCCGATGCCGAGCATGAGCTCGAAGGCGCCTGGAAGGTGCTCACCGAAGCGAAGGGCTACGGCCCCGACCACCCGCGCAGCCAGGACGTGGCCGACAGCTTCGTCGACCTCTACACGCGCTGGAACCAGCCGGATCTCGCCGCGCAATGGCGGGCACGGGAGGCGGTATCCGCGCAGGACGGAGCGTAGATGGTGCGCCGAAGCGCGCCAATCGCGAACCGGGATCGATCTGCATACCCGCGGGAGTCATCGAGTGCGGATCAGGCTCCTGCCTTGGGGCCCGCCGGCTGATACAGGCCCGGTTCGCTGCGTGCCGGGATTGCGAGCCGGTTCCACGCATTGATGGTGGCGATGGCGAGGCTGAGGTCGGCCAGTTCGGTGTCGTTGAAATGCGGCCGTACCTCGGTGAATACCGCATCCGGTACGCGTCCCTCGGTGATCCGCGTCAGCGCTTCGGTCCAGGCCAGCGCGGCGCGTTCGCGGTCGCTGTACCACGCGCATTCGCGCCAGACTTCGAGTGAATACAGGCGCTGTTCCGTTTCGCCGATCGCGCGCAGATCCTTCCAGTGCATGTCGATGCAGTACGCACAACCATTGATCTGCGAGGCGCGCAGCTTGACGAGGTGGAGCAGGGCGGCCTCGATGCTGCATTGGTGCAGGTAGCGTTCGAGGCCGTACATGGCCTGGAACGCGCCGGGTGCGGCTTTCGTGTAATCGAATCGTGCGTGCATGGCCTTCTCCGTTGGAATCGTGGGACGAGAAGCGATCATGCACCCGCGCGGATTCAAGGCGCGTGAATACGCATCGCACCGGGTGCGAGGTCGCCGAGCGCGAAGTCGCCGATGCGTTCGCGGACCAGGCGCAGGGTCGGCAGGCCGACCGCGGCGGTCATGCGCCGCACCTGGCGGTTGCGGCCCTCGCGGATCGTGAGTCGCAGCCAGGTGTCCGGCACGTTCTTGCGATAGCGGATCGGCGGGTCGCGTGGCCACAGCCAGTCCGGCGCGGCGGAAAGCCGTTCGACGGTGGCAGGCAGGGTCGCTCCGTCGTTCAGCAGCGGACCGGCGGCGAGGCGTGCGAGCGCATCGTCATCCGGCTGGCCCTCGACCTGCACGAGATAGGTTTTCGCGGTGCGGTGGCGCGGATCGGTGAGGCGATGCGCGAGCGTGCCGTCGTCGGTCAGCAGCAACAGGCCTTCGCTGTCGTGGTCGAGCCGACCGGCCGGATAGACGTCCGGGATGCGGATGAATTCGGCGAGCGTGCGGCGCGGCGGCTGGCTGCGATCGGTGAACTGGCAGAGCACCCCGTGCGGCTTGTTGAACAGGATCAGCACGGCGACCGCGGGCGAACGAATCCTTTCACGTCAAACGGGAGACGGGAGACGGGAGACGGGAAGAGGCTGACATGGGAACTCCGAAGAGCACGGAGGATGACGGCAAAAATCTTCCTTCGTGCTCTTCGGGTTCTTCGTGGTTCCGTCTTTCGGTTTCGTCCGTTCGCACGGTGGTCCCGCGCGAAGAGGACGAGGTTGCGCTACTGCTTGTCCTTGTCGCTGTCCGCAGCCGGTGCCTTGTCGTTGCCCTGCGAGAAGATCGCATCGCCCTGCGGCTTGACGAACTTCAGGGTCATGCGGTCGGATTCGCCGATCGCGAGGTACTTTTCGCGGTCCTTGTCGCCGAGGGCGAGCGACGGCGGCAGGGTCCACACGCCCTTCTCGTGGTCGTGGGTGTCCTTCGGGTTCGCATTGATCTCGCTTTCGGCGGCGAGCGTGAAGCCGGCGTCGGTCGCGAGCTTGACCACGTAATCCTGCGGCAGGTAGCCGGACCGATCCTCCTTGTCCAGGGTTGCACCGGCCGCGGCGCGGTGCTCGGCGACGCCGAGCACGCCGCCCGGCTTCAGCACGTCGAAGAACGCCTGGAACATCGCCGGCGCGGTATCGCGACTAACCCAGTTGTGCACGTTGCGGAACGTGACCACCATGTCCGCGGAGCCGGCCGGGCCGAAGTTCGGCGCCTTGCCGTCGAACACGACGACCTTCGCCGCGCCGTAGCGCGCCGGATCCGCGGCGAACATCTTGTCGAGCGCACTCTGGTTCTCGGCTGCCTCGCCTTCCGGATTGGTCGGCTTCGCGACCGCGGCGATGTAGGTGCCGTCGTCCTTCATGAGCGGCGCAAGGATCTGCGCGTACCAGCCACCGCCCGGGGTGATCTCGATCACGGTCATGCCCGGCGCGAGTCCGAAGAACTCGAGGGTCTGCTTCGGGTGGCGATACTGGTCGCGGGCCTTGTTGTCGGCCGGTCGCCAGTCGCCGGCAATCACCGTGTCCATCTTCTCGGAGAAAACGTCGGCGACGCTCTTCGGCGGCGTGGCTTCTTCCGGCTGGTCGGCCGGCGCCGTCTGCTCCGGCGCGGGTGCGCTGGCCGGCTCGGGCGCGGATTGTTCCTGTGGCGGCTGGTTGCAGCCGACGAGCAGCAAACCGATGGCGGCGGCGAGAGC
>CAYWZC010000053.1:3191-5161 GCA_964462745.1 uncultured Rhodanobacteraceae bacterium | reverse complement strand
TGTCGCGTCGCGGGCAGTCATCACGGAGAAGTACGAGCCATGTCTTCATCGCCGCGCATCCTGTACACCCTGACCGACGAGGCACCCTACCTCGCGACCGGTTCGCTGCTGCCGATCATCCAGGCGTTCACCGCGAGCGCCGGCATCGCGGTGGAGACGCGCGACATCTCGCTCGCCGCACGCATCCTCGCGCAGTTCCCGGATTGCGTCGGCGGCGGGGACAAGGTCACCGACGACCTCGCCGAACTCGGCCGCCTCGCGACCACGCCGGACGCGAACATCATCAAGCTGCCGAACATCAGCGCGTCGGTGCCGCAGCTCAAGGCCGCGATCGCCGAGTTGCAGAAGCAGGGCCATGCGTTGCCCGATTATCCGGACGAGCCAGCCGACGCGGCCGCGCGCGACATCCGTGCGCGCTACGACCGGGTCAAGGGCAGCGCGGTCAACCCGGTGCTGCGCGAGGGCAATTCGGACCGCCGTGCACCCGCGTCGGTCAAGGACTATGCGCGCAAGCATCCGCACCGCATGGGTGCATGGAGCGCGGATTCGAAGACCCGCGTCGCGCACATGGATGCGGGCGACTTCTACGCCAGCGAGAAGTCCGCGACGCTGGATGCGGCCGGCAGCCTGCGGGTCGAACTGATCGCGCGCGACGGCACGACCACGCTGCTGCGGGAATCGATCCCGGTCCAGGTTGGCGAGATCGTCGACGCCGCGGTGATGAGCCGCAAGGCGCTCGCCGCCTTCATCGAAGCCGAGATCGAACGCGCGCGCGAGGATGGCGTGCTGTTCTCGCTGCACCTCAAGGCAACGATGATGAAGGTGTCCGATCCGATTTTGTTCGGGGTCGCGGTGAGCGCGTTCTACCGGGACATGCTCGAGCGGCATGCGACCAAGCTCGATGCGCTCGGCTTCGATCCGAACAACGGCATCGGCGATCTGTACGCACGCATCGCGACCCTGCCCGACGACGAACGCGCCGCGATCGAGGCCGACATCCGGGCGCAGTACGAGAAGCGACCGGCGCTCGCGATGGTCGATTCCGCGAAAGGCATCACCAACCTGCACGTGCCGAGCGACGTCATCATCGACGCGTCGATGCCGGCGATGATCCGCGACTCCGGCAAGATGTGGAACGCGGCCGGCGAGCGCCAGGACACCCACGCGCTGATCCCGGACCGCTGTTACGCCGGCATCTACCAGGCGGTCATCGACGATTGCAAGGCGCACGGCGCATTCGACCCGGCGACCATGGGCAGCGTGCCGAATGTCGGCCTGATGGCGCAGAAGGCCGAGGAATACGGTTCGCACGACAAGACATTCCCGATTGCCGCCGATGGCGTCGTGCGCGTCCGCGACGCGAACGGCACCGTGGTGTTCGAGCATGCGGTCGAGGCGGGTGACATCTGGCGCATGTGCCAGACGAAGGATGCGCCGATCGTGGATTGGGTCGGCCTCGCGGTCGCGCGTGCGCGCCGCTCGGGGACCCCGGCGGTGTTCTGGCTGGATCCCGCGCGCGGCCACGATGCGCAGGTCATCGCGAGGGTCGAGCGCTGTCTGGAGGATCACGACCTTTCCGGCCTCGACATCCGCATCCTGAAGCCGGAGGACGCGATGCGCTTCTCGCTCGAACGCATCCGTCGCGGCGAGGACACGATCTCGGTCACCGGCAATGTGTTGCGTGATTACCTGACTGACCTGTTTCCGATCATGGAACTCGGTACCAGCGCGAAGATGCTGTCCATCGTGCCGCTCATGGCCGGTGGCGGCCTGTTCGAGACCGGCGCCGGCGGATCGGCGCCCAAGCATGTGCAGCAGTTCGTCGCGGAGAACCACCTGCGCTGGGATTCGCTCGGCGAGTTCCTTGCGCTCGGCGCATCGCTCGAACACCTCGCGCAGCGCCACGACAACGCGCGCGCCCAGGTGCTCGCCGACACACTCGATCGCGCGACCGGGCGTTTCCTCGACGA
>CAYWZC010000053.1:0-3091 GCA_964462745.1 uncultured Rhodanobacteraceae bacterium | reverse complement strand
CGTCAACGTTCCGTTCCGGCCAGCGGCGCCGCGAGGGGACTATCCCCGCGTGTCGCAAAGCGTGTGGCGTGGCTCGGTCCGGCGGAGAACTCACGATCCGCGCAACGCGACGACCGGATCCACGTGTGCCGCGCGCCACGCGGGAACCAGGGTCGAAACCGCGGTCGCGAGTGCGAGCACGATCGCGACGGCCGCGAACGTCAGCGGATCAAACGGTGCAACGCCGTAGAGCACCGTGGCAAGCCAACGTCCGAGAACCAGTGCGAGTACGAAGCCGATTGCCGCACCCGTGCCGATCAGGACCGATGCTCCGCGCACGACCAGGCGCAGGACGTCGTTCGCGCTCGCACCCATCGCCATGCGCACGCCGAAATCGCGTCTGCGTTGCTGCACCGACCACGCGAGGATGCCGAACACGCCGACCATCGCGAGCAGCAGGGCCAACGTGGCAAACGTCACCACGATCATCGCTCGGAAGCGATGTCGCGAGGTCGCTTCCCACGCGAGATCCTTCAGCGGCATTACATGGCGGATGCCGACCAGTTGTTCCTTGTCGACCTGAGCGATCGCGGCGCGTATCGGGTTGACCAGCGCTTCGCTCCTTGCGGAGCGGCTGGCAGCGACAAGATAGATGTCGCCGACCGGATCCTGCCGTAACGGCACGTAGATCTTGGGCGCGGCCTCGGTCTCGGTCGCGCGCGTCTTGATCGATCGCGCCACGCCGACGATCTCGCGCACCGTGACGATTGCATCCGGCGCGGCCGAGCTGCGCAAGGCAACGCGGGTACCGATCGGCGAGAGCCCCCGGAGGTGGGTGCGCACGAAGGTTTCATTGACGATGCAGACGGGCACGCTGTCGGCGCGATCGCCCTCGTCGAATCCCCGGCCGGTGACCATCGAGACGCTCAGCAGCGGCAGGTAGGACGGGCTGACGATCTGGTAGTCGGCGGCCGGTCGCTCGCTTGCGCGTGCCGGCGGCGTTCCGACGACGTCGAATAAGGTTTCATCGCCCGGTTCGCCCAGCGGCAGGGAACTGGACCATGCCATGTCGCGCACGTCGTGGATCGCGGTGACTTCGCGTTCGACTTCGTCGAGGAATCGCAGCAACGAGTCGGGTGTGGGATAGCGTGAGCCCAGTGGATCGACCATGAGGGTGAGCGTGCCGTCGGCACGGTACCCACGATCGACGTGATCCATCGCCAGCAAGGTGCGCAGCAGCAAGCCGGCACCGAACAGCAGCATCACGGCGGTCGCGACTTCCCCGATCACGAGCAATCCGCGCAGGCGTCCGCTGCGCCCGGTCGTGCCTCTCGTCTCCGAACCGATGGCTTGTGCGGGCGACAAGCGCGTCGCATGCCAGGCTGGCGCGAGTCCGAACAACACGCCGATCAGCAACGCGGCGCCGATACAGAAGGCCACGAGACGAAGATCAAACACCAGGGCCACGCCACCAGGTAACAGGTCCACCGGGATCAACGCGGGAGCGACATGCAGGATGACCGCACCGATGGCCAGGCCCAGGGCGCACCCCAGCACCGAAAGCAGCAAGCTCTCGGTGAGCATCTGGCGCACCACGCGCCATCGATTGGCACCGAGCGCCGCGCGGATCGCGAGTTCTCGCGATCGCATGATGACACGCGTCAACAGCAGGTTTGCGACATTGGCGCAACAGACCAGCAGCACGAGGCACACCACGCCGAGAAACAACACGGAAGTGCGACGCAAGTCACTGCCGATCATGGCATCGTGCAGGGGCTCCAGTGACACGCCGCGCCCCTGGTTGGTGTCGGGGAATTCGCGTGACAAGCCCTCGGCCACGACGTTCATGTCGGCCGCTGCGGACGCCAGTGTGGCATCGGCGTTCAGCCTGCCAATCACGCGAAAATAGTGGGCGCCGCGCTCCTCGGGCGGCGCATCGCGAATCGTGGTGAGTGCCCAGAGACCGGTGCGACCGATCAGCTGCGCCCGGTCGGGCACCACGCCGAGTACGCGGAACGACTCGCCGTCCAATCGAAGCATCTTGCCCACGATGGCGGGGTCGGCGTTGAAGCGAGCTCTCCATAACGATTCGCTCAGCACCACCTTGTCATCGGCGCCGGACTGGTCGTCGTCGAGCTTGAACGTCCGGCCGACGATGGCGTGGATGCCCAGCACGTCGAAGATGCCGGCCGTGACCCACTGCCGCGGTACGTTCTCCACGGTGCCATCGGCACCCGCCATGACCATGCTGCCGACACTCGGCACGAAACCGGCCATACCCTCGAACGAGCGGCTGCGTTCGCGCCAGTCGATCAGGTTCAGCGGCGAAACGCGGCCGCTGGCCGTGGTTTGCGCGGTCTCCGACAGCATCACCAGTCGTTCTGGTTCGGGCAATGGCAGCGGCCGCAGCAGGGTCGCATCCGCCAGTGCGAAGATCGCGCAGTTCGCACCGATGCCGAGCGCAAGCGTCACGATCGCGACTGCGGCGAATCCCGGCTGCCTGCGCAGGTTGCGCGCGGCATGGCGCAGATCGGACCAGAAGTCGGCGAACATCGAGCCGCTCGACGCGCCCGGAACATGCCGATCCGGGACGTGCGCCTGGCGCAGCGGCTGCAAGTCCTCGACCAGGGTGTCGGGATCGACCAGCTCGTCCATCGCGATGCGTCGCGCGTCGGCTTCCTGCGCGCCGTTGCGGCGCAGTTCCTCGTACCGTTCCTCGAGATGCTGCGAAAGTTCCTCGACGATCTCGGCCTCGCGCTCGGCGCCGAGATCGAGGCTGGCGAGGCGCGGCCGCAGGTATCGGGTCCAGTCGGAATCAGGCATGGGTGGGCTCCGTGATGAGGCGCATCGCGTCGACGAAACTCGTCCAGGTTTCGCGCTGGCGCGCGAGTACGCGGCGACCTTCCGGGGTCAGCGAATAGAAGCGGCGGCGTCGCTGCCCCGCCTTCTCGACCCAGCGGCCTTGCAGCCAGCCGCGTTCCTCCAGCCGGTACAACAGCGGATACAGCGAAGCGACGTGGAAACGGATGCGGCCCGCGGAACGGGCCTCGATCAACTTGCTGATCTCGTAGCCGTGTCGTGCGCGTGCCTCGACGATCGAAAGGATGATCAG
>CAYWZC010000052.1:16954-20110 GCA_964462745.1 uncultured Rhodanobacteraceae bacterium | reverse complement strand
GGGATTCGGGATTCGTAGCTCGGATAAGCGAAGCGCGACTGGGCTTTGCAGGGGTACGCCGATGATTGTCGCCTGGCCTACGCCATCGGCCCTGCGTCACTTTCCGTCTCCCGTCTCCCGTCTCCCGTCTCCCGCTCCAAAATCCAAAGCCGCACGAACTTCTGCTGCACGTAGTTCGACCGGACCAGCGCATAGACGAGGCCGCGCCAGCCGTCGAGGAAGCCGAGACGCAGAACGTAGCCGCGCACGAAGCGCCACAGCGGATTGACGATCAGGTTTGCGATGCGCGCGCGCCGGCCTTCGGCGTGCATCTCGCGGGCCATGAGTTCGGCATAGCGGTCGAGGCGGGTGATCTGCTCGGCGAGCGAGCGGTACGGGTGGTGTTCGAGATCACCGGCGAGGCGCAGGACCGGCCCGTCGACCCGCACGCGTTCATGGATTTCGCGACCGCACCAGCCGCCGCGACGCCGGTCGAACAGGCGCAGCACGCGATCCGGATAGGCATTGCCGTGGCGCAGGAATCGGCCGAGGTATTCGCTGAGACGCGCGAAGCGATAGCCGGCCGCGCCCGCGAAACCCGCCTCGCGCGCGGCCTCGATCGCGGCGCGCAGCGCGGGTGTCACGCGTTCGTCCGCGTCGAGGCACAACACCCAATCGTGGCGTGCCTGGCGCACCGCGAATTCCTTCTGGCTGCGATAGCCATCGAACGCGCGTTCGAGCACGCGCGCGCCCTTTGCGGCCGCGAGTTCACGCGTTGCATCGGTCGAGCCGGAATCGACCACGACCACGTCGTCGCAGAATGCGAGCGAGTCGAGGCATGCCTCGATGCGGTCGGCCTCGTTGCGCGTGATGATGCAGGCGGAGAGCGGGATGCGTTCGGACATGGTGCAGGATCGGGCAGGTGACGCTAGTGTAGCGTCGCCCGACCCGGTACCCGCCGATGCGACGATACCTGCTGTTCGTGACCGAACTCTACGCGCTGCCGATCCTGCGTCCACTCGAGGCGGCGATCCGCGCCGCGGGCGACGAGGTCGCCTGGTTCGTTCCGGGCGCGTTCGCCGAATGGATGCGCGCGGACGAGCGCTGTCTCGCGGATGTCGCGGCGGCGCGCGCATGGCAGCCGACCGCCGTGTTCGCGGCGAGCAACTGGGTGCCGCATCACGTTCCCGGCGCCAAGGTCCAGGTATTCCACGGCTTCAATGTCGAGAAGCGCAGCGACGCGCGCGGCCACTTCCGTATCCGCGGCCTGTTCGATCTGTATTGCACGCAGGGACCGGCGACGACCGAACCTTTTCGCGCACTCGCACGCGAGCACCGCCATTTCGCGGTCGTCGAAACCGGTTGGCCCAAACTCGATCCGCTGTTCGCGCCCGATGACGGGGTAGCCGCTGCGCTGCGTCCCGCGGACGGACGCGCGGTCGTGCTGTACGCGACGACGTTCACCGAATCGCTGACTTCGGCGCCGCACCTGTACGACGCCGTCGCACGCCACGTCGCAGCCGGCGACCGCTACTGGCTGCTGACCCTGCATCCGAAGTCCGATCCCGCCCTCGTTGAACGCTACCGCGCATTGGCCGGGCCGAATGCGCGCTTCATCGAAACCACCGACCTCGTGCCCGCGATGCGTGCGGCCGACGTGCTCGTGTCGGACACCACCTCGGTCGTTTCCGAATTCGTCGTGCAGCGCAAGCCGGTCGTGACCCTGCGCAATCGCGCGCCGAAACCGCACATGATCGACATCGCGTCGCCGCACGAGCTCGATGCCGCACTTGCGCGCGCGTTCGCACCCACGACGGAACTGCGTGTCGCGCTCGCTGCATATGCCGAAGCGATCCATCCCTCGCGCGACGGGCGCGCGAGCGAGCGCGTGCTCGCCGCGACCACCGACCTGCTCGACGGGCGGCTCGGGCCGCTCTCGACCAAGCCGCTCAACCTGTGGCGCAAGTGGCAGATCCGGCGCCAACTGCGCGCTTTCACCCGCCCCGGATCCTGATCGCACCGCGCAAGATGGTTCGCGCGCAAACCCGGGTTTGCGGCTATCCTTGTCGCATTTCCGCAACAGGAGCGCCGCGTGGCCGGCACCCATATCCTGGTCGTCGACGACGAGCCGGACATCCGCCAGACCGTCAAGGAAGTGCTCGAGGACGAGGGCTACGCGGTCAGCGTCGCCGAATCGGCCGCGGCCGCGCGCGAGGCGCGCAGGCGCCAGCGGCCCGATCTCGTCCTGCTCGACATCTGGATGCCGGATCTCGATGGCATCAGCCTGCTGCGCGAGTGGAGCGAACGCGGCGGCCTGCCGTGCCCGGTCATCATGATGAGCGGACACGGTACGGTCGAGACCGCGGTCGAGGCGACCCGGCTCGGGGCCTGGGATTTCATCGAGAAGCCGATCGCGCTCGCGAAGTTGCTGCTGGTCGTCGGACATGCGCTCGAAGCCGGCCGCCTGCGCCGCGAGAACGAGGGTCTGCGCCGCCAGCTGCCGCCGGCCGAGCCGATCGGCGCGAGCGCCGCGATGCAGACCCTGCGCGCGCAGATCGAACGTCTCGCCGCGCACGACACCGCCGTCCTCGTGCAAGGGGAGCCCGGCACCGGCAAGGAAACCCTCGCGCGCTGGCTGCACGACAAGAGCCCACGCCGCGCGGGTCCGTTCGTGACCGTGGCGCCGGGTTCGATCGCGCACGCGCATGCCGCGCAAACGCTGTTCGGCGTCGAGGATGCGAACGGCGTGCAGTATGGCCTCATCGAGCAGGCCAGCGGCGGCACGCTGTTCCTCGACGAAGTCGCCGAACTCGATGCGGAATTGCAGTTGCGCCTGTCGAGCGTGCTCGAACGCCGCGAATTGCTGCGCTGCGGAGGCCACGAATCGATCCCGGTCGACCTGCGCGTGATCGCGGCGAGCGCGCAGGATCTCGAGGGACTGGTGAAGGACGGTGCGTTTCGCGAGGAACTCTACT
This sequence comes from uncultured Rhodanobacteraceae bacterium, assembly GCA_964462745.1. Taxonomy (GTDB): domain Bacteria; phylum Pseudomonadota; class Gammaproteobacteria; order Xanthomonadales; family Rhodanobacteraceae; genus Dokdonella_A. The sequence continues at coordinate 17,156 of CAYWZC010000052.1, read as the reverse complement.
ACCAGCTCAACGTCGTGCCGTTGCGCGCGCCGCCGTTGCGCGAGCGCGCCGAGGACGTCCCGGAATTGCTGCGCTATTACGGTGACTTCTTCGCCAACCGCGACAACCTGCCGTACCGCAATTTCCCGGTTGCGGTGCAGAACCGGCTGCGACATCACGCCTGGCCCGGCAACCTGCGCGAGTTGCGCAACCTGGTCCAGCG
>CAYWZC010000052.1:0-16854 GCA_964462745.1 uncultured Rhodanobacteraceae bacterium | reverse complement strand
AGGCGTCACCGGTCTGCCTGCCCGCAGATCACAGGACCGTCGGCGAAGGCAGACCGGCTGTCTGTCGAGACGGCGGGCCGAAGCGATGCGGGCAGACAGACCGGCCCCAACTCTTGAAATCCAATGACGGGGTGATGTCCACAAGCCCCGCATCTCGCCGCGCGCGTCTTGCCCAGACGGCCAGTCTGGGCTGCGCCTCGCACAACGAGCTGCGAACCTTGTGGACATCATGCCGCCTACGTGGGGTTGGTCAGAACACCCCGGGCGCCGCTCCGCAAGAAGCGGCGCTTTTTTTCGGCGCGAACGCGCGCCACGACCAGGAGACCGGCATGCGACTGGACGGCAAGGTGGCGATCATCACGGGCGCGGCGAGCGGCATCGGCAAGCGCATCGCGGAAGTCTATGCGGCCAACGGCGCGGCCATCGCGATCGCCGACATCGATCTCGAAGGTGCCAACGCGACCGCCGCCGAGCTCGTGGCGCAGGGCGGTCGCGCGATCGGCGTGAAGATGGATGTGACCGACGAGCGCCAGGTCGATGCCGGTGTCGCGGAAGTCGCGGAACGGCTCGGCCGCATCGACATCCTCGTGTCGAACGCCGGCATCCAGATCGTCAAGCCGGTGCACGAATTTCCGTATGCGGAGTGGAAGAAGCTCGTTGCGATCCATCTCGACGGCGCGTTCCTGACCACGCGCGCCTGCCTGCGGCACATGTACGCACAGGGTGATGGCGGCTGCATCCTCTACATGGGTTCGGTGCATTCCAAGGAAGCCTCGAAGCTCAAGGCCCCGTACGTCGCGGCCAAGCACGGCCTGATCGGCCTCGCCAAGGTCGTCGCGAAGGAAGGCGCCGAGCACGGCGTGCGCGCGAACGTCATCTGCCCCGGCTTCGTGCGCACGCCGCTGGTCGACAAGCAGATCCCCGAGCAGGCCGCGGAACTCGGCATCAGCGAGGAGGAGGTCATCCGCGACGTCATGCTCAAGGAAACCGTCGACGGCGAATTCACCACGGTCGACGATGTCGCCGCGTGTGCGTTGTTCTTCGCCGACTTCGAGACCAATGCGCTGACCGGGCAAAGCCTCGTCGTCAGCCACGGCTGGTTCATGCAGTGAACGCCCGCATGCGTGCGCCGACTCCGCTCGATCATGCGCGCGACTACGCGCAGGTCGCGCTGGTCCTGCAGGGCGGCGGCGCGCTCGGTGCGTACCAGTGCGGCGTGTACGAGGCGCTGCACGAGGCGGGCATCCGCCCGACCTGGTTCGCGGGCACCTCGATCGGCGCGATCCATGCGGCGATCCTCGCCGGCAATCCGCCCGCACGCAGGATCGAACGCCTGCGCGAATTCTGGACCACGATCTGCGCGCCAGCCGGCACGCTCGCATGGCCGACGCGCGCGATCCAGTCCGCGTTCGACTGGCTGCCCGCGAACCCGGCACTGCACGCGTTCGCCAACGGCCTCGGCGCGCTCGGCGCGCTGACCCACGGCCAGCGCGGCTTCTTCGACCTGCGCCCGCTGCCGCCGTTCGTGTTCGCGGACGGTTCGCCACGCGCGACCAGCTTCTACGATCCGAGCCCGCTGGTCGCGACCCTCGAACGCCTCGTCGACTTCGACCGGCTGCACGCGGACGGCGTGCGCCTCTCGATCGGCGCGACGAACGTGCGCACCGGCAATTTCCGCTACTTCGATTCGACCGCGATGCGCATCACGCCGCAGCACATCGTCGCGTCCGCCGCGCTGCCGCCCGCGTTTCCGGCGGTCGAGATCGACGGCGAACTGTGGTGGGACGGCGGCGTGGTCTCGAATACCCCGCTCGAGGTGCTGCTCGAATCGACGCCTCGCCGGGACACGCTCGCCCTGCAGGTGGACCTGTGGAGCGCGCGCGGGCCCGCGCCGCGCGACGTCATGGACGTGCTCGAACGTCAAAAGGACATCCAGTATTCGAGTCGTACGCGACTCAACACCGACGCGGTCGCGCGGCGCCAGCGCCTGCGCAATGCGCTCGGCACGCTGCTCGCGAGGATCCCGCGCGAGGAGTTGCCGAAGGGCGTGCTCGCGGACCTGCAACCGCTGCTCTGCGACCGCGTATTCAACATCATCCAGCTCATCTACCAGTCCAAGCCGTACGAGGAGCAGTACAAGGATTACGCGTTCGATCCGCGCACCATGCGCGAGCATTGGAACGCGGGACGCACCGACATGCTGGAAACCCTCGCCCAGCCGGATTTCTTCGCCCTGCCCGAGCGCTCGCTCGGCGTGGTGACCCACGACGTGCATCGCCTGCGCCGCGAGGACGCCGGCGCGCAACCGGCCGGAGCGTCGAACTCGTGACCACACCGGACACGCCTCTCGTCACCCGCCTGCGCGCCCAGCTCGGCGGACCGCGCGACGGCGCGTTGCTGCGCTATTCGCTCGGCAATGCACTGCTCGCGCAAGGCGATGCGGCCGGCGCCGTGCGCGAATTGCGCGCGGCCCTCGATTTCGACGCCACCTACTCGGCTGCGTGGAAATCGCTGGGCCACGCGCTCGTCGCAGCCGGCGACACCGCGGCGGCGGCGGATGCGTGGCAGCGCGGTATCGAGGTCGCGGACGCACATGGCGACGTGCAGGCCGGCAAGGAGATGGCGGTATTCCTGAAACGCGTGAAGAAACCCCGCAACTGATCGCCTGTTTCCCCATCCCCGCGGGCGATGGAGGTTCAGGCGACGTTGCCGGGCGCGCTTGCTACCATCGGATAGCGGCCGCATCGCATGATGCGCGGCGCGCCAGCAACCCGGAGTCGACCGAATCCGTGAGACGCCTGTTCATCGCCAGCCTGTTCCTGCTTCTCGCGAGCCCCAGCGCGTGGGCGGTGCGTTGCGGCAACCGGCTGGTCGTCGAGGGCGCGCAGGATTTCCAGGTACGCGATCGCTGCGGCAAACCGTTCTGGACCGACAGCTACGTCGATCTTGAAGTGCTCGGTTCGGATGGCCCGTTCGAGCGCCTGCGCGAGATCCGCTACGACATCTGGTATTACAACTTCGGTCCGGCCAACCTCATGCGCCGGCTCGTGTTCCACGAAGGCGTGCTGATCCGCGAACAGACGCTCGGCTACGGCGTCCGCGAGGTCGGTCGCCAATGCGATCCGGACCGCGACTACACCGGCCTCAGCACCGGCGAGCTCGTCGCCTACTGCGGCGAACCCGCATCGCGTCGCCGCCAGCCCGAGTCGACCGTTGAACGCCCGTTCCGCGGTGCCGAGCGCTGGCATCCGACCCGCCGCGAAACCTGGATCTACGATTTCGGCACGAGCCACCTCTTGCGCCGCATGTCGCTCGTCGACGGACGCGTGCGCGAAGTCGACCTGCTGGAGCGTTGAGCGTCCGACGGTTCCGCCTACGGCGCACGAGCTTCGCGCGCGAGCCGCGCAACGCGCAACAAGCCCATGCCTTGCGCCCGCGATGCGAGTACCGCAATCGCATCCGCGTTGGCCCGCGCACCGTCCCGTTCGAGGGCCAGCAGGCGCGCGCGCAGCTCCAGCGCGCGAAATCCTTGTGCGGCGGCCGTGCGTTCGACCCACGCAAGGCGTTCCATGGCGAGCGGCCGATCGGAAACCTGCGCATGCAGCAATGCGATGCGTAGCGACCGTTCGGCATCCGGGGCATGCTGCAACGCGACCTCGGCTTCCGCCGCGGCCCGCTCCGCGTCGGCGATTCGATGCTGCATCCGCAGGCTCTCGCCGAGCAGCAGCAACGCGGCTGCGCGGTCGGCATGTTCGCCGGCTTGGCCAAACGCCTCGGCGAGCCCGCGCGCAGCTTGCTCCGCGACGACCCGTTGATCGTCGGCGAGCGCGACTTCCGCGAGGTCGAGTTCGCTCGCATGGACCCACAGCGAGGCACCCGCCTGCTCGCGCAGCGCGCGCGCTTCCTCGAATGCGCGACGTGCGTCGGCGCGGCGGTCCCCGCTCATGGCAATGCGCCCCGCCAAGGTCAGCAGCGAAGCGCGACGCATCGGGTCCTCGACCGCCAGCACCCGCGCGCGCTCGAGTGCGGCGCTGGCCTCCGCGGGTCGACCCCGCCGCAGTTGCAACTCGCCGAGCGCGGTCCACGCGGCAGCTTCCTGGTTCGCAACCTCGAGTCGAGCGGAGGTGGAGGCGGCGCGTTGCAAAAGGGTTTCGGCTTGTTCGAGCTTGCCGCGGCGCTGCTCGGCGAGGCCCAGATTGTAGGCAAGACGCGCGACATCCGCGTCCGCGCCGAGCGCCGTGAAGATCGCGAGCGCGCGCTGATTGAGTTCGATCGCGCGCACGTCCTGCCCGGCGCGGCCAGCCAGCGCGGCAAGGTTGCCGAGCGTCACGGCCTGGCCGCGCCGGTCGTCCGCAGCCTCGAACGCTTCCAGCGCGCGCTCGAACGCGGAGCGGGCTTCGTTGGTCTGGCCGATCCGGGCCAGCAGCATGCCACGGTTGTTCCATGCGCCGGCAAGTCCGCGCCGATCACCGATCGCGGCGTGCGCGTCGCGGGCGCGATCGAACGCGAGCAATGCCTCCTGCGTCTTTCCCGCGCGCGAAAGTGCGGTGCCGATCGCGGCCTGCATGCGTGCGACGCCGGCGCGGTCGCCAAGCTTCTCCAGCACCGCGTCGGCCTGCCGGTACGCGGCGAGCGCGTCATCGATCTCGCCACGTTGTTCGGCAACCAGGCCGAGCAGGCGCTGCGCTTCGGCATCACCGGCCGCGTAGCGGATGGTGGCGAAACGTCGTCGCGCGGCGCGTGCGTGGCTTTCCGCGGCGTCCAGTGCTGCGCGCCCGCTCGCCACTTCGGCCAGAACCAGCAGCGCTGCGCCCTCCGTGCGTGCATCACCCGCTTCGGTGGCGGCTCGTTGCGCACGTTCGGCGAGTGCTTCGGCCGCATCGATCTCGCCGCCATGCCAGGCCGCCAGTGCAGCCAGGCGCAGCGCGTGTGCGGCCAGCGCCGGGTGGCCGTCGCGCAGCGCCCAGCGGGCCGATGCCTCGGCCATGTCGCGCTGGATGTCGTATTGCTCGCGGGCGGCGGCAAGTTGTGCCGCGGCGAGGACCGTGCGTGGGTGATTGGCGTGGTGCGATCGCAGCCACTCCAGCGTGCGCTCGGCCGCATCGCGATCGCCCGTTTTGATCTGTGCCTTCAGCAGTTGGGCGGCAACCGGAAGACGCGGGTGGAATGCGTGCAATGCGGTGAGCGCTGCGACCGCGATGCCCCAGCGGTACGTCAGCCGCGCTTCGATCGCGTCGAGTTCGAGTTGCTGGCTGCGCGTGAGGCTCGGGTGACGTTGATGGATGGCGTCGAGCGATTCGCGGACGGCCACCGTGTCGCCCGCGATCTCGTGCGCGCGGAGCATGGCCAGCGCGACGCCGACATGGTCGGGTGCGATGCCGGTTGCGCGTTGCAGCGATTCGATCGCGGCACGCGCATCGAGATGGAGCAGTGCCGCGACCCCCGTCTCGAACGCATCGCGCGCGATCGGGTCGTCGGGTGGCGCGGTCAGCGCGTCGACTTGCTGTGTCGGCGAGACGGAACCGACGTAGATCGCGGTCCCGCCGAGCAGGAGCAGCGCCGCAACCGCCAGGCAGGACACCAAGGCCGGTCGAAGCCATGGCCGAGCACCACGCGTGTTGCCGCGCATCGCTGTTCGACCTTCATGCTCCCGGACCTGCCGAGCTTCGGCGGCCTGCGTCGCCGGTTCGGATGTGACCGGCGCAGCCATGCGATAGCCGCGTCGCGGTCGCGTTTCGATGTATCTCGGCGCGCGCGCGGAATCGGCGAATGCATGGCGCAATTCCTTGATCGTCTGTGCGACCGCGGTTTCCGAGATCGCGCTGTGACCCCAGACGGCATCGAGGATTTCCGCATGCGTGACCAGCGCGGGTGCGCGTTCGACGAGCAGGCGCAGCACCGCGAACGTCTGCGGACGCAACGCGACCGTGCCCTCCGGTCCGAGCACGCATTCGCGCGAGGTATCGAGCTGGAAATTGCCGAATCGGTAGCGCATGCCCGCCCCCGTCATGCCACGCCAGGCAAGTGTAGCCGCAACCGCGGCGCGCGCGAACGCCCGGATGCAGCGGCTTTTCATGGAAATTTCAAGCCGGCTTCAACGATCGCACCAGCGCGCCCGGTGCTGATCCGGCATCGTGATCGACGCACGGGGCGACCGTGCGATTCCGGCACGGAGCGCAGCATGAAATCACTGGTTCGATTCGTCATCGCGGTCGGTACGATGGGCATGCCCGCGGGCGCGGCCATCGGCATCGAGTACGAGATCGTGTCCGCGCCCGAGGACCCCGCCATCCACGGGGTCCGGGGCAACGATGCCTCCTACCGCTGCGGGCTCTCGACCGACCTCCTGGTCACCGCCTTCGAGTCGTTCGCGTTCCAGCTCGTTCCTGACGATACCAATGGCTCGCGGGACGTATTCGTGCGCGATCGCTCGACCGGCGCGACCGAACGCATCAGCCTGGATGCAATGGGCGCAGAAATCGAATCGGATGCGGGCGACCCGGCGCTCAGCGGGAACGGCCGCCTGGTTGCGTTCACCACCGCGGCCGATCTGCTCGGCCTCGGCGCGACCGAATCCGACCAGGTCTACCTGTTCGATCGCGACAGTGGCCTGTTGACTCTCGTGTCGCGCGGCCTTGGCGGCGGCCCGGCCAACGGGGACTCCTACGGCACGGTATTCAGCCGCGATGGCGGCTACATCGCGTTCGTGTCTCGCGCCAGTGACCTGGCCACGCCGGACGTCAATGGGCTGTACGACGCGTTCGTCTACGACATTGCAGCCGACACGCTGAGTCTGGTGTCGGTTACCGCGGCAGGTATCCAGGGAGACGCCGATGTCTACGCCGTCGATATCTCCGCGGACGGCAATGTGGTCGCGTTCGAGACCGCCAGCACCACGCTCGACCCGGGCGACACGAATGGCGTGCGCGACGTGTACGCAAAGCACCTGCCGAGCGGGTTGCTGCGACGCGCCAGCGTCGACTCGTCCGGTGTTGGAGGTGCGGAATCCTCGACGCTCGACGATCTTTCCGGGGATGGGCTCGCGGTCGCGTTCACCACGGCCAGCGCGCTGGTCGCCGCGGACAACAATGGTGCACCGGATGTCTACCTGCACCGGCTCGTGCCGGCCACGACGGCGCGTCTCAGCGAGCCCCCGGGTGGCGGCGACGCAAACGGCGAATCCGGCAGCGCGCTGCTCGGCGACGACGCGAATCGCGTGGTCTTCTCCAGTCGCGCGACGAATCTGGCCGCCGGTACGGATGGTTCCATCGGACGCCTGTTCCTGCGCGACATCGACGCCGGCACGCTCGAGCTCCTGCCGACCGGAAGTGAGCGCGAGGCCATTCCACTTGCGCTGGATCCGGCGGCCACGAGGCTGTGCTTTTCCACCTACGGCACCGATCTCGGTGGACTGGATTACAACGGCAGCCACGATGTCTACGTGTTGAACCTCGCAATCGGGACGCTCGACCTTGCGAGCCGGTCCGAGTCGCCGCTGCCCACCACGGTCGGTAACGGCGCGTCGCAGCATCCCGCGGCCAGCGCCGACGGCAACCTCGTCGTGTTCGACTCGTCGGCGACCGACCTCGAAGCCGACCCCGATGCCCTCGCTTCGAAATCTCGGCTCTACCTGCGCGACATGGGCGCCGCGACCGTTGAATCCGTGGTCGCGATCCCCGGCGGCGCGGCGGACAATCTGCTGCGGCCGGATCTGTCCGCGGACGGCCGCTTCGTCGTATTCGAGAGTTATGCGAACAACCTGGTGCCGCCGGATGATGCGGAATCCGACGTGTTCGTCATGGATCGCGATGCGGGCACGTTGATCCGGATCAGCGAGGCCGCCGCTGGCGGACCCGGCCATGGCGAGGACGCCACGATCAGCGCCGATGGGCGGCGGGTCGCGTTCGTGTCCCGTTCCGACCTGCTGCTCGATCCGGCCGACGCCAATGGCCATGATGACGTCTACCTCTGGCACGAAGGCTCGATCCGCCGCATCAGCGTCGGAGCGGATGGTAGCGGGGCGGACGGCGACAGTCGCGATCCGCGCTTGTCCGATGACGGTGGGTGGCTGCTTTTCGAATCCGAAGCCGGCAACCTGACAGCCGACGTGCCTCCGGGTGGGGACAACCTGTTCCTCGCCGATGTGGAGGACGGCACGCAGCATTGCCTCACCTGTTCCAGCGACCTTCAGATCGGCTTTGCGGACCTGTCAGGCGACGCGACCCGCGTGGTATTCCACGCGGCGCCGGATGGCGCCACGGTTCCGCCATTCGGCCAGCCCGGCGTCTTCGTGTACGAGCGAAGCACGGACCAGGTCGTGCGCCTGCCGATTCCGCTCGGCGAGAATCATCTCGTGGAGGCGTTACGCGTGAGCGGGGACGGCAGCACGGTGGCCGCCTCGGCCGTCTTGTTGCTTCGCGCCGATTCCGACGTTCCCGGTGTGGCGTTCGCACCACGACCGTCCGGCGACCTCCGCGACAGCCTGCTCTTGCGTTACCGCATCGATACCGGAGAACTGCACGACGCGCTCGCGAACGCACCGGGCCGACCGGGTCCGGTGCAGGCCATCGCGATCGACCACGATGGCAACCGCATCGTGGCCAGTCTCGGAGGCGCCCTGTTGCCCGCACTGGACCGCAACCGCACGGGTACGCCGGACGTGTACGCCATCTCGTACCAGCCGGGGACTGTCGCCATCGACGCGCCGGTCCAGGTGGACGAGAACGCAGGTACGGTCACCGTTTCACTGACACGCAGCGGCGGCAGCGATGGTCGAGTGCATGCAAGCCTCGCCAGCGCCGACGGAACGGCGATTGCGGGACAGGACTACGTCGCGCTCGCGGACGAGGCGGAATGGGCGGACGGCGAGGAGGGCGCGCGGGTGTTCGTCATCGACCTCATCGACGATGAGGAACGCGAGCCCGACGAACGGTTCGACGTACGCATCGACACGCTGCTTGGCGGTGCCGTGTCCGATGCGGCAAGCACTACCATCACCATCGTCGATGATGACGTCGACGACCGCGTGTTCGCCGACGGATTCGAGGACGACGATTCCTGAATGGCGACGTCGGGCAACGGTTTCTCGGCGTTACCCGGGGATTTCCGCCTCGACGAGGTTCGCGAGCAGGAACAGGGATTGTTGCCAGCCGAGGTAGCATTGCTCGACCGGGATCATTTCCGGGATGCCGTCCTGTTCGACGCGCATTTCCGTTCCGCACGAGACGGCCTCGAGCGTCACCGTCGTGTGCATGACGCCGGGAAGATTCGGGTCGTCGAACACATCCGTGTAGCACAGGCGTTCGTTCGGCACGAGTTCGAGGTACTCGCCACCGAACGAATGGCTCTGGCCGGTGGTGAAATTCGTGAACGACATCTTGTAGGCGCCGCCGACCCGTGCGTCCATCTGGTGCACCTTGCCGGTGAAGCCGTGCGGCGGCAGCCACTTGGCCATCGCATCCGGGTCGAGGAACGCGCGATACACCCGCTCGGGTGGCGCGTTCAGCACGCGATGCAGGCGGACGGTTCCGGTGGCCATGGCGGTGCTCCTCGGTTGCTTCGGATCCGGAATTCTTTCACGAAGCCGGCTCCGACGTTCTGCTTGGTTGCGGCCATTGACGGTGCGGGCGGCCCGAATGGGCGTCTTGCGGCCCGCAAGATGAACGCGCGCGAACCGTCAGCGGTGAACGCCGTCGATCTCGACGAGCAGGTCGCGCCGGCAGATGTCGCCGTGCAGCACGAGCACGCCGTCGAGTCCGGGCAGCCGCTCGCGCAGGATCGTGGCGACGTGATCCGCGTTGGCCGCGTCCCGCACGTAGACCTTGAGCAGGCTGCCGGCGCCGAGGCGCGCATTCCTGCCGCAGCCGGTCTGCAGGAGGCTCGCGAGATTGGCCAGGGTTTCGTCGAGCTGGGCGTCGAGGTCGTCGGCGTGTTGCGACGCGTGGCCGACCACGGCGGCGGTGCCGGAAATCAGCAACGGGCCGCCGGGATCGCGCATCGCGCGTGCGAACACCGGCGCAGCCGGTCCGTACTCGCGCGGGTAGCGCCACGCGCTGGTCTGGCGCGGATTCTCGATCAGCCGGCCGGGTTCACGCGCGGTGAGGCCGTAAACCTGGAGACTGCGTGCGCCATCGCGACGGCCGATCGCGGTCGCGGCCGGGTAGCCGTGCGGAAAACGCCCGGCGACGCCGCGCGCGCGACCGCTGCAGAATTGCCGGTAGCGCTCGTCGTCGCCGGCACCGAGGTTGATCGCGTCGAGATAGTTCCACAGGCGCAGCACGTGCGGGGTGTTGCTGGACGCGATGAAGTCGAGCAATTCCTGATAGGCCGCTTCCGCGGCCCCGGCGATGCCGCCGTGTGCCGTTTCGTCGAGTTCGATCGCGACGAAGCCGTAACGGCCGTCGCCCGCATGCCGGATGTGGCCGTGGCGGCCGCACTCCACCGGTCCGTGCGTGCGCCAGATTTCCAGCGGCGTGCGACCCGCGGGCGACGCGAGACCCACGCGCAGCACGCGCGGATCGGCTCGCGTGGCCGCAGTCGTGCCGGGCGGCTGCGAGGTGCCGTTCACCGTCGCGGAACCGTCGAACCCGATCACCGCGAGCACGTCGGAACGCGCGAGCCACTCGGCCGCGGCGCCCTGCTCGTAGGACACGTCGATGCCCGCGGCATCGGCGCGGTCAGCGACCGAGACGGCGGCACGGGTCAGGCAGGAAGGTTCCACGGAGGGGTCGGGTTCCGGTACGCGGCGAGGCAAAACGCGATGATACACTCCGCGACCGCTACCGACCCGACCGGGTCTTCCAAGGGAGTTTCGATGGATAGCGAATCCACCGTGCAGCAAACCCCGGCCGAGCGCGAACTCGCCGAACTCCTGGTCGCCGACCTCAACATCGACTGGGTGAAGGCCGCGGACATCGATCCGGAGGCGGCGCTGTTCGGCGGCGATCTCGGCCTCGATTCGATCGATGCGCTGGAACTCGCGCTGGCCGTGTCGCGGCGCTACGGTTTCCAGCTGCGCTCGGACAATCCCGACAACCAGCGCATCTTCGGCAGCCTGCGCGCGTTGTCCGAGCATATCGAAGGCAACCGCACGAAATAACCGCCGGCCCGAGAAGGCCATCCCCGGATCGGGTCCGGGGCAGGCTCTGGACTTCTGGGCGCGTCGAGTCGGTACCGGCCCGGACTTCGACTCCGGCAGCAACCCCTTGCGCGCTTGCCGCAAGCGGTGCCTCCCCGCACCGCATTACCAGGATGCTGCGTGCCGATTGCGGCGTTTTCCTACACGGGGAAGCGCCGTTCGCCGCTGTTGCCGACACCCGACTGCGACAATGCTGGTCGCTCCCTTCCATGGAGCGCCGACATGTCCCCTGCCCCGAGAACCTCGCCGTTCGCGACCTGCGCATGGCTGCTGTTGCTTCTTTGCGCGATGACGATGGAAATTCGCGCCGCGCCGATCCTCAAGTGCGTCGATGCGGATGGCCACATCGCGTTCCAGGCGACCCCGTGCGCGGCCGGTCAGCGCCAGAGCGAAGTCGCGATCGATCCCGCGCCAGCGCCGGGCGTTGCGCCCGTTTATGCGGTGCCGAAAGCGCCGGCACGGACGAACCGCGCGCCGCGGCGGTCCGTTTCGCGCGCGAAACCCGCGATGTCGTTCGAATGTCGCGCGAGTGATGGCCAGGTGTTCTACCGGCACACCTCGTGCCCGGGTTCGGTCGCGAGCGACGGACGCGGCAGCTCGCGGCGCGGCCGCACGTGGACCCGGCGCGGCGCGACGACGCGAGTCACGGTCTCCGCAACCCGCATCCCGCGCGCCGAGGCCTGCCGGCGCATCCACGCGGGCGGTTCGAGCGTGCGCCGAGGCCACGAGCATGACGAGGATGTCTCCGCGTACGAACACAACCTGGGCCGCGACCCCTGCCGCTGAGTGCCTGTGGCATGCTGGGCATCGATTTCGTCCGTGAAGGTGCCCTCCCGATGTCCCAGCCGTTTGCCCGCAATCCGCTCGTGTCCGCCGCGTGCAGCCTGCCGTTTCTCGCCGTCTCGCTGGTCACATTGGTTGCCTGTTCGCCTTCGCCGGACCCGCAGCCGCCCGCGCCGCAGGTGACGGCAGCGCAGGCGCAGGCCGCGCGCGAGCTCGCGATGTATCGTGAGCTCGTCGCGGGGGAAAGCTGGGAGCTTGCGGCGCCGATCGGGCGCGACATGGTCAATCGCGATCCCGACAGCGCCGCCGCGCGCGAAGTCGCCGCGACCCTCGCGGACGTCGAGGCGAAGGCCGCCGCATCGTCGAAAGCGCGCCGCATGACCAAGCTGTGGGCGTACCAGCGTGGCGGGGAATCGGGCGGCAAGCAGGTCACCGCGTCGATCTACAGCGAGGATCCGGTCGAAGCGCGCATCCGCCTCGTGCTGCGACGCCATTCGGAATGGGGCCAGAGCGTGTACCTGTTCGGCCCGGGCTTCCGCTGCGGGTCACCGTGCCGCATCGCGATGCGTTTCGACGAGGGTCCGACCGAGCGTCTCGAAGCGAGCATCCCGCCGACCGGCGAACCCGCGCTGTTCATCGAGGATGACCGCAAGTTCATCGCGCGCCTCGAAGACAGCGAGTCGATTTCCATGGACGTGGTGCAGAAGGACGGCACCCGGCGCACGATCGAATTCCTCGTCGGCGGCTACGACGCGACGAAATTCCCGCAGTTGCCGCAAGCGTGACTTCGCAGTGATCCGCAACGCGGCGGGAACCAGCTCCGCTTGCGATGCGGGTCGCCGCATCGCGCGAACGCCCACGCATCGCGGTCGCATCCGGTTCCTTCGATGCCGCACACGCGTTCAGATCGCGTCCGGATCGTGCGAAGTCAGGATCACGCCGGTGTCCTCGATTCGGTAGCGTCCGTGGCCAAGGATGCGGAGGCCGAGACCGGTCGAGGTGACGATCGTGGTCAGGTGCTCGATCGGCAGCGCGGAAGGGCTGGCACCCTCGTGCACCGTCTCGGCATAGACATGGACCTCGTAGTCGCGACCGTCGCTGCCGTGGGCCGGAAAGAGTTTCTTCAAGACCATCGTCGCGATCCCGCCTGCGTCGTCACCCGCGAAGGATGCGCGCCCGCGCATGAACGGAATCCGCGGATGCTGGCTCGCCATGCGACGCGCACATGGCGCGGTTCAGGAAGACTTGGCGAAGATGCGGACGGTCCATTCGACCGCTATGGAGGCTGCAATGAAACGTCATTTCCTGCCGATGGCCGGCGCCGCGCTGGCGCTGTTGATCGCCGCGGCAATGCCGCAAGACGCGCGCGCCGAAGCCGAACTCGATTGCAAGCTCACCTTTTCCCTGACCGGCTGGTCCGCGATCTACAAGCACGCCGAGGGCAGCGGCGTGGTGCGTTGCCAGAACGGCGAGACGATGAATGTCCACATCGAAGTCAAGGGCGGTGGGCTCACCGCGGGCAAATGGCACATCGACAATGGCAAGGGAGAATTCAGCGACGTGTACACGATCTCCGACGTGCTGGGTTCCTATGCGCAAGGCGAAGCACAGGCCGGCATGGTCAAGAGCGCTACCGCGCAGGTGCTGACCAAGGGCACCGTGTCGCTCGCGCTGGCCGGAACCGGCGAGGGCATCAACCTCGGCGTGAGCGTCGGCAGCTTCAAGCTGACCCGCGCGGATTGAGCGGATCGGGTGATCGTCGACGGCCGCTCCGGAACTCCGCGACCCGAACGGGCCGCGGAGTCCGGACGGTCAATCCGTCGTGTCCGGTTCGAAGAACGACCAGCGCACGTACGGGAACTGCGTCCTGAGCGCGACCTCCACGCGATTGATCGATGCGGTCACGTCCGGCTTCGCCGCATCCACGTGGAGCCTGGCCTTGACCGCGACCATGACGTCGGCCCCGAGTTGCAGGGTGATGAGGTTCAGGACGTTCGCGATTTCGGGTCTGTCCGCGAGGAACTGCTCGATCTCCGCATGCTGGCGTGGATCGGCACTCTGTCCGATCAAGAGCGCCTTGACCTCGATCGCGATGAACACCGCGACCACGACGAGCAGGCTGCCGATCGCGAGCGTGCCGAGCGCATCGAACAGCGGATTGCCGGTGACGACGGTCAACACCACGGCGATGAGTGCGAACACGAGGCCGAACAATGCCGCGAGATCCTCGCCGAAGATCACGATCAGTTCGCTCTGGCGGCTGTCGCGGAACCAGCGCCACAGGCTGCGCGTGCCGCGCGCCTTGTTGACCTCGCGCAGGCAACCCCACATCGAGAATCCTTCCGCGACGATGCCGAACGCGAGAACCGCGACCGCGATCCACGGCGCGGTCACCGGCGTCGGCTCGTGCAGCTTGTGCCAGCCCTCGTACAGCGAGAACGCACCGCCCATGCTGAACAGCACGAGCGCGACGAGGAAGGACCAGAAGTAGATCGCCTTGCCCTCGCCGAGCGGATGCTCCGCGGTCGCGGGTCGGCGTGCGCTGCGCAGGCCGATCAGCAGCAGGCCCTGGTTGCCGCAGTCGGCGAGCGAGTGCACCGCCTCGGCGAGCATCGCGCTGGAGCCGGTCATGATCGCCGCGCCGAGCTTGGCAAGGAAGATCGCGAAATTCGCGCCGAGCGCGTAGAAGATCGGCTTTACCGAGTTGGCGTGGCCTGCCATGGGGTTCGGTCCTCGGGGAGGGTTTGCTCGCGGATGAGAAGCGGCGGCGTTTCGAAGTGTGCCGCGCGGACGATCATTGTGCCAGACACCGCTTCCGGCGCCCGATCGCGAGGTGCAATACCGGCGGCCCCTTCCCTTGCGCCGCGCGGAGTAATACTGTGGGGATATCCGAACTGATTCCGTTGTTCCGTCCACAGGAGTGGCTCATGGATTCTCGTTCTGGTGATTTTGCACATGCGTTGCTGCCGATCGCGATCGTGCTCTCCCTCGCCGCATGCGATGCGGCGGCGAGCGGCTTCCAGTTGAAGGAAAACGACGCGCGCGGCATGGGGCGAGCCTATGCCGGTTCGGCCGCGGCGCCGGACGATGCGGCGGTGGTGGTCAACAACCCGGCAGCGATGTCGGAACTCGACCGACCGGTGTTCCAGGCCGACCTCACCGCGATCCAGTTCGAGACCGAGTTCCATGGCGGTGGAACCGATGCGATCGGCCAGCCCTTGCACGGCAACAACGGCGGCGACGGCGGCGTGACCAAGCCGGTGCCGGCGATCTACTTCGCGACACCGTACGGTGATCGCTGGCACTTCGGTGCCGGGCTCAGCGCCCCGTTCGGTTTCGTGACCGAATGGAATGACGGCTGGGTCGGCCGTTACCAGGCGCAGAAATCCGAGTTGGAGTCGATCGCGCTGACTTTGTCGGCGGCCTGGGAATTATCCGATTCGTTCTCGCTCGGCGCGAGCCTGCTCGCCCAGCACACCAGTGCGGAACTCACCAGCGCGGTGAATTTCGGCGCGATCCTCGCCGCGAACCCGAACCTTCCGCCGGGCTTGTTCCTGCCGCAGAGCGCGGACGGTTTTGCGAAGGTCGAAGGCGACGACTGGGGTTACGGCTGGCGGCTCGGAGCGCTGTGGAAGCCGACCGCGCAGGACCGGATCGGGTTCGCCTATCACTCGCAGATCGACCACACGCTGGAGGGCGATGCGGACTTCACCGTGCCGTCGATCGTGCAGGGTGTCTTCGACCAGGGTGGCGTCACGGCTTTCCGCGACGTCGGCGGCAAGGCGGATTTCGCGACACCGTGGTTCGTCACCGGCAGCTGGTGGCATACCGCGAACGAACGGCTGAGTTTCGGCGTCGATGTTTCCTACACGCACTGGTCGAGCCTCAAGGAACTCGTCGTGCGCTACGAGAATCCGGCGCAGCCGGATTCCCGCGAGGACTTCGACTGGAACAACACCTGGTTCGGCTCGATCGGCATGGATTACCGGCTCGACAGCCGCTGGACCCTGCGCGGCGGCCTCGCGATCGACCAGTCGCCGACCCACGAGGAGACGCGCACGCCGCGCGTGCCGGACGAAACCCGCAAGTGGCTCGCGCTGGGCCTGACCTACCAGTGGAGCGATCGCACCGACATCAGTCTCGGCTACGTACATTTGTTCGTCGACGATTCGGAAGTGGGTCCTGCCAGCAGCGCGACCGGTGACAGCCTGCAAGGCCATTTCGAGAACGAGAGCAACCTGCTCGCGATCTCCGGCCAGGTCCGCTTCTGAGGAATCCTCGCGGGGCTCACATCGCCCGGGGATTCCATGGAGGAACCGGCGTAGGAACCGGCGTAGGAACCGGCTTCAGCCGTGATGCTTCCCACTTCGTGATATTTCGAAGCAAGGCATCGCAACGGAAGCCGGCTCTGCGGGAAGCGACGTGCCGTGAGGCTTCGCACTCGCGCTACAGCGAAGCAAGGTATCCGAAGCCGGCTCCTGCGCAATGCGCGGGTTGCGCCGCCCGCGACATCCTGCCGCGCACACGGCGCGGGCGAGCGGCGTAGACTGGCCGAATCGTCGCCGGGAGTTGATCGGCATGATCGACGCCGCGTTCCTGTCGCGCATCCAGTTCGGATTCGTGATGTCGTTCCACATCCTGTTCCCGGCCTTCACGATCGGCCTGGCGTGGTGGCTGGTGTTCCTCGAGGCGCTGTGGCTGCGTGACCGGCGCGACGCGCTGCGCGACCTGTACTTCTTCTGGGTGCGCATCTTCGCGGTGTCGTTCGCGATGGGCGTCGTGTCCGGCATCGTCATGAGCTTCCAGTTCGGTACCAACTGGTCGCGGTTCTCGGTCGTCGCCGGCAACGTGATCGGGCCGTTGCTCAACTACGAGGTGATGACCGCGTTCTTCCTCGAGGCGACCTTCCTCGGGGTGATGCTGTTCGGCTGGCG
>CAYWZC010000051.1:19953-21045 GCA_964462745.1 uncultured Rhodanobacteraceae bacterium | reverse complement strand
CGACCTGCTCGGCACGAAGCCGGTGATCTACAACGTGTGCAACTTCACCAAGCCGGCGCCGGGCCAGCCCGCGCTGCTGAGCTGGGACGACGTGACCACGATGTTCCACGAGTTCGGCCACGCGCTGCACGGTTTCTTCGCGGACCAGAAGTATCCGAGCCTTTCGGGCACCAACGTCGCGCGTGATTTCGTCGAGTTCCCGTCGCAGTTCAACGAACACTGGGCGATGGATCCCAAGGTGTTCGCGAACTACGCGAAACATCACGAGACCGGCGAAGCGATGCCGCAGGAACTGGTCGACAAGATTCGTGCGGCCGGCACGTTCAACCAGGGCTACATGCTGACCGAGACCCTGTCCGCGGCACTGCTCGACATGTCCTGGCACACCTTGCCGGCGGGCAGCGAAATCGCCGATGTCGACGCGTTCGAGGCGAAGGCGCTCGAGGACAACGGCGCGGACCTCCGCTACGTGCCGCCGCGCTACCGTTCGAGCTACTTCATGCACATCTGGGGCCACGACTACGCAGCCGGCTACTACGCCTACCTGTGGACCGAAATGCTCGATGACGACGCGTTCGAGTGGTTCAAGGAGAACGGTGGCCTGACCCGTGCGAACGGCGACCGTTTCCGCGCGATGGTCCTGTCACGCGGGAATACCGAGGATCTGGCCAAGGTCTATCGGGACTTCCGCGGCAAGGATCCGAGCGTCGAACCGATGCTCATCGACCGCGGCCTGAAGGACGATCCGAACGCCGGTTGAAGCTCCGCCCCACGCACCGTGTAGAGCCGAGCTTGCTCGGCTCACGCACTGGCGAACGCACCAGGGCAGCGGAGCAAGCTCCGCTCTACGCGTCCTTGAAGAGCCGAGCTTGCTCGGCTCACGCCTTGGCGAACGCGCCGCGATGTCCTTGGCGATGGGGCACGCCGTTTGCATCCATTCATCCTGAACGCCGTCCAAAAGAACCGCATCGTTGCGGGGTGAATCGCGGAAATTGTCGTCGTGACGCGGTAGGCTCGAGCCGATCGTGAAATCCCTTGTGCGCAACGAGAGGAGTCGAGCCATGTCCGACACGATGAATCCCCGTTCCACCG
>CAYWZC010000051.1:15722-19853 GCA_964462745.1 uncultured Rhodanobacteraceae bacterium | reverse complement strand
GCGGTCGCCCTGCTCGAGCGTCCCGCGGTGAGCTATCCGCCCGAGGCGTATCGTGCGCGCGAGGAAGGCCGGGTCCTGGTCGACGTCGCGGTCGATGCGGCCGGCAACGTCACCAACGCCACGATCGTCGAACGCAGCGGTTCGCGGATCCTCGACCGCGCGGCGCTCGAACAGGTTCGCGAATGGAAATTCAGCCCGGCGCTCGACAACGGCAAACCGGTCGCGTCGAGCATCGAAGTGCCGGTCGCCTACAGCCTCGACGAAGGCTAGCCCGGGCGCGGGACAGGCTTCAGCCGGGATCCGGGTTCGTCGCGCCGGCGATCGGGTTGCGCGGTCCTGGTCCGGGCACCCTGGCGCTTGCGCGGGGCGGGCGGACTGCTATCCTGCGCACCCGTTTACCGAACCATCCGAGGAACCAGCATGGGCAGAGGCGACCGCAAGACCACCAAGGGCAAGATCGCGATTCGCAGCTACGGCAACGCGCGTCCGCACGAGGGCAAGCCGGCCGGTGCGCGCAAGTCGGTGACTGCGCGCAAGACGACGGCAGCAGCGCCGGTCGCGGTCAAGAAGGCGCCCGCGAAGAAGGTGGCGAAGAAGGCTCCCGCGAAGAAGGCCGATTGAACCAAGCTGCCGATGCGCGTCAAGCGCGCGTCGGCAGCGACCGTCCGCCGACGAATACCTCGCGCACGAAATCGCCGCCGATCCAGTAGCACAGGTCCGCGGGGTGTTCGATCTCCCATGTCACGAAGTCCGCGCGCCGGCCCGCTTCGAGCGTGCCGCGATCGGCGAGGCCGAGCGCACGGGCGGCGTTGATCGTCGCGCCGCGCAACGCTTCGGCCGGGGTCAACCGGAACAGGGTGCAGGCCATGTTCATCGCGAGACGCAGCGACAGCATCGGTGAAGTGCCCGGGTTGAGGTCGGTCGCGATCGCGATTGGCACGCGGTGTTCACGCAGCGCCGCGATCGGCGGCAGTTTCGTCTCGCGCAACGCGTAGAACGCGCCCGGCAGCAGCACCGCGATGCTGTGCGCCCGCGCCATCGCCTCGATACCCGCTACGCTCGCGTACTCGATGTGGTCGGCCGACAGGCCTTCGAACTCCGCGACCAACGCGGCACCGCCGAGATCGGACAGCTGATCCGCATGCAGCTTGACCGGCAGGCCGAGCGCGCGTGCGCGGTCGAATACGCGCCGGGTCTGCTCCGGGCTGAACCCGATCGACTCGCAGAACGCGTCCACCGCGTCGGCGAGCCCGGCGTCCGCGATCGCGGGCAGCATCTCGTTGCAGACGAGATCGATGTACGCGTCTGCGCGTCCCGCGTACTCGGGCGGCAGCGCGTGCGCGCCGAGGAAGCTCGTGCGCACCTCGATGCCGAGCTGCGTGCCGATGCGCCGCGCGACACGCAGCATCTTCATCTCGCTGGCGAGATCGAGGCCGTAGCCGGACTTGATCTCGATCGTGGTCACGCCGTCGGCGCGCAACATGCGTGCGCGGCGCAGGCTTTGCGCGAGCAGTTCCTCCTCGCTCGCCGCACGCGTCGCGCGCACGCTGGAAACGATGCCGCCTCCGGCGCGCGCGATGTCTTCGTAGCTTGCGCCGTTCAGGCGCTGGTCGAATTCCTGCGCGCGGTCACCGGCAAACACGAGGTGCGTATGGCAATCGACCAGGCCCGGCGTGATCCAGGCATTGCCGGCTGATGCGACCTCGGTCGCGAGCCGTTGCGGCTGGTCGGGCAGGTCGGCGCGGGGTCCGGCGAAGGTGATGAACCCGTCCTTCCATGCGAGCGCCGCATCCTCGATCGCACCGAACCCGTGCGCGTCGCCCGCCAGCGTCGCGAGCCGGCAGTCGAGCAGCACGTGATCCCAGGGCGGGATGCGGTTCGCCGTCACAGTCATCGTCCGATTATCGCAGAGCGACGGCGCAATGCCGAAAGGCGCCATGGACTCCTGCCATCCCGACTTGCGATCCGCGACCGAAAGGAATATCCGTGCACCAGGTAACCGATGCCGGTGGTCGCCTGGGAAAACGGAAACCATGAACGAAATCGAATTGCTGGAGGAAGCCGATCGGCGCGCGCGGCAGCATGTCGCCGCCATCGGCACGCGGCCGGTGTTTCCTGTCGCCGATGCGCTCGCGGGGCTGGCGCGTTTCGACGAGCAACTGCCCGACCATGGACGACCGGATCGCGAGACGCTGGCCCTGCTCGACGAGGTGGGCTCGCGGGCGACGGTCGAGTCGACCGGGCCGGACTACTTCGGGTTCGTGATCGGCGCGACCCTGCCAGCCGCTGCCGCCGCCGAACGCATGAGCCTGGCCTGGGACCAGTGTGCATCCTCGTTCACGAATTCGCCGACTGCCCATGTCATCGAACGAACTGCGGCCCGCTGGGTGCTCGACGCACTCGACCTGCCCGCCGCGAGCGGCGTCTCGTTCGGCACCTCGGCGAGCGCCTGCGGGCTCGCCTGCCTGAGCACCGCGCGGCGTGCGTTGCTGCAGCGCGACGGCTGGGATTTCGATCACGCGGGCCTGGTCGGTGCCCCGGAGATCCGCGTCGTGGTTTCGGAAACCGCCCACGTCACGGTGCTGAAGGCGCTGCGCATCCTCGGTTTCGGCCTCGATCGCATCGTTCGCGCGCGGACCGACGGGTTCGGGCGCATCGACCCCGCGCACCTGCCCGCACTCGATGCGCGCACGATCCTGTGCCTGCAGGCGGGCGAGGTGAACAGCGGCGAGTTCGACCCGTTCGAACCGCTCATCGAGCGCGCCCGCAAGGCGGGAAGCTGGGTCCACGTCGACGGCGCATTCGGCCTGTGGGCGCGTGCATCGGCCGCGACACGGCATCTGGCCGCCGGCGTCGAAGCTGCCGACAGCTGGACCACCGACGGGCACAAGTGGCTGAACACGCCGTACGACGGCGCGATGGGCATCTGCCGTGACGCCAGCGCCCTCGCGGCGGCGATGAACAGCGATGCGGCCTATTCCGAAGCGGCCGCGGACAGCCAGAAGAATCTCGGCATCGAATTCTCGCGCCGCGCGCGCGGGATCGCGGTCTGGGCCGCGCTGCGCAGCCTCGGCCGGGACGGTCTGGCACGGATGGTCGAAGAGCATTGCCGGCTCGCACGCAGGCTCGGCGACGGTCTTCGCGACGCAGGTTACGAAGTCCTGAACCGGATCGTGCTGAACCAAGTCCTTGTGCGGCTTGCGAATGACGATGCGACGCGCGCCGTGCAGGCGGCGGCCGAGCGCAGCGGAAAGATCTGGTTCGGCACCACGTCGTGGCAGGGACGCGCGGCGTTGCGCCTCAGCATTTCCTCCTGGCGCACGCGCGAGTCGCACGTCGACGCGGCGATCGCCTTGCTCGCGAAGCTGCGGCACTGCCGTCCCGACCCTTGCTGATCGTCATTGTCCAGCGGTGAATTCCGCGCGAGGTGGGAATCCCTATACTTGTCGATTGCGCGGTACGCACGCGCACCGCATCTGCACGTGGCCCACCGAAACCAGGCGAAGTCTCCATGAGCGATCCCATCCTCCACGCCGCGCACGCTTGGCTCGCGCACGGCTTCGCCGACGACGTGCATGTCCGGTTCGACACGCGGCACGGCAACCGGCTCGACGTTGCGACGGGTGGCGAGCGTGCGGACGCATCTTCGCCAGGCGGCGCGAACCCGCGATGGGTCCTGCCCGGCATGCCGAACCTGCATTCGCATGCATTCCAGCGCGCGATGGCCGGGCTCGCCGAGCGACGCGGGCCGGGCGAGGACAGCTTCTGGACCTGGCGCGAGGTCATGTACGCGTTTGCGACGCGGGTCGGTCCGGATGAATTGCGCGCGATCGCGACCCAGCTCTACGTCGAGATGCTCAAGGCGGGTTACACGCAGGTCTGCGAGTTCCACTACCTGCATCACCAGCCCGACGGTACGCCGTACGCGGACCCGGCGACCATGTCGCTAGCCCTCGTCGAGGCAGCCCAGGAGGCAGGCATCGGGCTGACCCTGTTGCCGGTGCTGTACATGAGCGGCGGGTTCGACGGTCGCGCGCTCGGCGAACGCCAGCGACGCTTCGGTCACGGGGTCGACGACTTCCTGCGCCTGGTCGAACGCCTGCGCCTGCTCGAGTCGCCGAAATTGCGCGT
>CAYWZC010000051.1:11539-15622 GCA_964462745.1 uncultured Rhodanobacteraceae bacterium | reverse complement strand
CGTTCGGCATCGGATCGGACAGCCACATCTCGGTGTCGCCGGTCGAGGAGCTGCGCTGGCTCGAATACGGCCAACGCCTCGTCACGCGTCATCGCAACATCGCGAGCCTGGCGGATTCGCCGAGCGTCGGCGAGACCTTGTACGCCCGCGCGCTCGCAGGCGGCGCGATCGCATCCGGCGCGCCGATCGGATGCATCGAAGCGGGCGCGCGCGCCGATCTCGTCGTGCTCGACGAAACCGCGCCGCTGCTCGCCGGTCGCGACGCACGACACCTCATCGACACCTGGCTGTTTGCGGGCAACGCGAACCTCGTGAGCGACGTCATGGTCGATGGCGAATGGGTGGTGCGGGATTCCCGCCATCGCGACGAGGCGCGCATCGCGCTGCGCTATCGTGCCGCGGTCGAGCGGCTCGCCTCCGCGTAGGCGACCGGGCGCCGCCGTGCTCGCCCCGAGCGACCGGCTCGGCGTCCATTTGCCTCTATACTTTGCGCCCGTTCCGATTGCCACGCCGCCGTGACCGCCGAACTCGCCACGATCATCGATTTCATCCGCTACGCGGCGAGCCGGTTCGGCGAGGCGGGTCTCGTGTTCGGCCACAGCTACGACAATGCGCTCGACGAGGCGACCCAGCTCGTGCTGCACGCACTGCACCTGCCGCACGACCTCGGACCCGCGTACGGCCACGCGCGCCTGACCGCGGACGAGAAGCGCCGCGTGCTGGAACTCGTCGAACGCCGCGTCGGCGAGCGCAAGCCCGCCTCGTACCTGACCGGCGAAACCTGGTTCGCGGGCCTGCGATTCCGCTCGGACGAACGCGCGCTGGTGCCGCGTTCGCCGATCGCCGAACTGATCCGTGCGGGATTCTCGCCGTGGCTGGACGGGCGCGAGATCCATCGCGCGCTGGACCTTTGCACCGGATCGGGCTGCATCGGCATCGCGATGGCCGTGCACCAGCCGGACTGGCAGGTCGATCTCGTCGACATCAGTACCGACGCACTCGACCTCGCACGCGAGAACATCGCGTATCTCGAGGTTGATCCGCACCGCGTGCGCGCGCTGGCATCGGACCTGTTCTCCGGACTCGAAGGCGAACGCTACGACCTCATCGTGAGCAACCCGCCGTACGTCACCGAGGCCGAGTACGCGGCGCTGCCACCCGAGTATGCGCACGAGCCGGCGCTCGGCCTGCGCGCGGGTGCGGACGGCCTCGACTTCGCGCTGCGCATCCTCGATGCGGCGGCCGACCACCTGACCGACAACGGCGTGCTCATCGTCGAGGTCGGCGAGAGCGAACACGCGCTCGCGAAGCGCTTGCCGGGGCTGCCGTTCGTGTGGATCGAGTTCGAGGTCGGCCCGATGGGCGTGTTCCTGCTCGAACGCGACGATCTCGTCGAACATGCGGCGGCGATCCGCGCGGCGGCGCGCGCGCGCGCCGCAGGGTAGGGCGATGTCGGCCAACTCCTTCGGCAAGCTGTTCACCGTCACGACGTTCGGCGAAAGCCACGGCCCCGCGATCGGTTGCGTGATCGACGGATGTCCGCCGCAGCTCGCGATCGACGTGGCGGATTTCCGCACCGATCTCGAGCGCCGTGCGACCGGTCGCAGCCGGCATACCTCGCAGCGCCACGAGGCCGACGACGTCGAGATCCTGTCCGGCGTGTTCGAAGGCCGCACGACTGGCACGCCGATCGCGCTGCTGATCCGCAACACGGATGCACGCTCGAAGGATTACGCGAACCTCGCCGACACGTTCCGGCCGGGCCACGCCGATTACACCTACTGGCACAAGTACGGCATCCGCGACCCGCGCGGCGGCGGTCGCGCGTCCGCGCGCGAGACCACGATGCGCGTCGCGGCCGGCGTGATCGCGAAGAAATGGCTGGCCGAACGTGCCGGCGTGCGCGTGCGCGGCCATGTCGCGCAGATCGGCGATCTCGTGCCGCGTGGCTTCGATTGGGACGAGGTCGAGCGCAATCCGTTCTTCTGGCCGGACGCCGCACAGGTCGCGGAACTCGAAGCCGCGATGGACGCCCTGCGCAAGTCCGGCGACTCGCTCGGGGCGCGGGTCAACGTGGTCGCCGACGGCGTGCCGCCCGGCTGGGGCGAACCGGTGTACGGCAAGCTCGACGCGGACCTCGCTGCCGCGCTCATGAGCATCAATGCGGTCAAGGGTGTCGAGATCGGCGCGGGATTTGCTTCGGTCGCGCAACGCGGCAGCGAGCATCGCGACCCGATGACGCCGCATGGCTTCCGGTCGAACCACGCGGGTGGCATCCTCGGCGGCATCAGCAGCGGCCAGGAAATCGTCGCCTCAATCGCGCTCAAGCCGACTTCGAGCCTGCGCCTGCCGGTTGCGGGTGTGAACCTTGCCGGTGAACCGGTCGAAGTCGTGACCAAGGGTCGCCACGATCCCTGCGTCGGTCTGCGCGCGACCCCGATCGCCGAAGCGATGGTCGCCCTCGTGCTCATGGATCACGCGCTGCGTCACCGCGCGCAATGTGTCGACATCGGACCGATCCTGCCGCGCGTGCCGGCGCACGAGTCATAATTGCCCTCAGCCCTCAGCCCTCAGCCCTCAGCCCTCAGCCTTCGACATGGACCCATCCCGCTACAACATTGCCGTGGTCGGCGCTTCGGGCGCCGTCGGCGAAGCCCTGCTCGAACTGCTCGCCGAGCGTCGCTTTCCGGTTGGCGAGTTCGTCGCACTCGCGAGCACGCGCTCGGCCGGCAGCCGGGTCGAATTCGGCGGTCGTTCGCAGGTAATCCGCGACCTTGCGGGCTACGACTTCGACGGCATCGACATCGCGTTCTTTTCCGCTGGCGGCGCGGTCAGCCGCGAGCATGCGCCGCGCGCCGCGGCAGCGGGTGCCGTGGTCATCGACAACACGTCCGAGTTCCGCCAGGAACCGGATGTTCCGCTGGTCGTCAGCGAGGTCAATCCGGAGGCGATCGAGGGATTCAAGAAGCGCGGCATCATCGCGAACCCGAATTGTTCGACGATGCAGATGATGGTCGCGCTCGCGCCGATCCACCGCGCCGCCGGGATCGTGCGCATCAACGTCGCGACCTACCAATCGGTGTCCGGCGCCGGCCGCTCGGGCGTCGCGGAACTCGGCGACCAGACCGCCGCCTTGCTCAGTTTCCGCGACGCCGAGGTCGAGCGATTCCCGGCGCGCATCGCGTTCAACGTGATCCCGCACATCGACGAGTTCCAGGAAAACGGCTACACGCGCGAGGAAATGAAGATGGTCTGGGAAACGCGCAGGATCCTCGGCGACGACGCGTTGCGCGTCAATGCGACCGCGGTGCGCGTGCCGGTGTTCCATGGCCATGCCGAGGCAATCCATGTCGAAACGCGCGAGAAGATCACGGCTGGCGAGGCGCGCACCTTGCTGGAGGATGCGCCCGGAGTGACCGTGATCGATCGCCGCGAGGCAGGCGGTTATCCGACCCCGGCCATCGACGCGAGCGGCAGTGATGCGGTGTTCGTCGGGCGGATTCGCGAGGACATTTCGCATCCGCGCGGCCTCGACCTGTGGGTCGTGTCGGACAATATTCGCAAGGGCGCGGCGCTCAATGCGGTCCAGATCGCCGAACTGCTGGTGAAATCGTATCTGTGATACATAGTTAGGATTGTGTTATAAGCTGTTTTCGAGCTTTGGGGAGCACCCACCTGGGGGAGCCGCGGCTCGCCTGTTCACTTCATGCTGCCGGCCTGGAGAGCACGTTGTATGAAACGACCCCTGTTACTGCCGCTTGCGATCGCATTCGCGTTCCAAGGGAGCGCAGCCCTGGCCCTCGGTCTGGGTCCGGTACACGTCAAGTCGCGGTTGAACCAGCCGCTCGATGCGGAAATCCCGGTCATCCAGGGGTCGGTCGACGAGGCCGCGGGGCTGGTCGTCCAGCTTGCCAGTGGCGAGGATTTCGACCGCGTCGGCCTCGATCGTTCGAGGATTTCGGTGCCGCTGGAGTTCACCCTGGTCCGCAGTGCCGGCGGCGAACCGATGATCCGGGTGACCTCGAAGGAACCGATCCGCGAACCGTTCCTGGATTTCCTCGTGGAGGCGAACTGGCCGAAGGG
>CAYWZC010000051.1:7881-11439 GCA_964462745.1 uncultured Rhodanobacteraceae bacterium | reverse complement strand
GCGGCCACCGGCGCCGCTGGCGAGACGCGTGCCGAACTGGCACGGACCCGGGAGGCGCTGTCGAGCACGCGGCAGGAAAGCGAGGAATTGAAGTCGCGGGTCGCGGAACTCGAGCAGATCAATGAAAAGAGTGAGCGCCTGATCGGGCTCAAGAACTCCGAGATCGCCGACCTGCAGCGTCAACTGGAGGCCTTGCGCAAGGAAAATGCGGCGACCGGTGACGCGGATTCGGCGCCGGAAGCCGACGTTGCGCCAGCCGTCGCGGCGCCCGAAGCCGCGACGACGGAGCCGGCACCCGCATCCGCGACGACGGAGCCGGCATCCGCATCCGCGACAACGCCGGGCGAACGCGACATCTGGGGCAATCCACAAGGTACCTCGACGGCCGCGCCGGCGGAAAATTCGGACGCGACCCCGGATACCGAGGCGTCCGCGAGCGACGCGCTGGCGGACGCCGAATCCACGACGCCGGCTGCGGATGCGGATGCAACGGACGCCGTGCCGACGACCTCCGTGACCGCGACTCCCGCGAGTGCCGAACCCGCGGCAATCGCGACACCGGCCCCGCCCGCCGCACAGACGCTCCCGGCAAGCGAGCCGACGCCGCCACCCGTCGCGTCGACGACGCGTTCCGCTCCACCCGAGGTGCCCTGGTACAAGCAAGGCTGGGTGCGCATCGCGGCCCTGCTGGGTGCGGTCCTGCTCGTGTTGTTCGGCCTGCTCGGCCTGCGTCGACGCAAGCCGGCCGCGGCCGCGCCGCGTGCCTCGATCGCGGGTGCATTCGGCGACCATCCGCCGGTGCGCCAGGGCAGTGCGACTCCGGTTGCGGAATCCGCGTCCACCGAGGAGGAGATCCTGCGCCGCCAGCTCGCGGACAATCCCGGCGATGTCGGCTTGCATCTGGAACTGTTGAGTCTCTACTACGCGGACAACGACGTGGCAGCATTCGAAGTCGCGGCGCAGGAAATGGCCACCCATGTCGGCGAAGGCGACCAGCTCGAATGGCAGCAGGTCCGGGCGATGGGCGCGGAGCTCGCGCCGCACAACCCGTTGTTCAGTGACGCCGACGCAGCCACGGGATTCGATGCGGCGGACGAAGAACACGACTACGTCACCGACGCGGAAGCCGATGCGTCCGCGGCCACCACCTACGACGCCGATGCGACCCTGCGGTTCCCGACCCTCGACATCGATGCGGAAGCGCCGTCGGCCTCGCAATCGACCCAGCACGATTCGTTCGAATTCGACGTGCCGGCGCCGGAATCCACGATCGACCTGCCGGAGGTGACGGATCCCGTCGACGAGACCGCCACGAACCCGCCCGGGGACCTGGATTTCGACTGGGTCGACAAGGCGGCCGATTCGGTGGATGCGGGATCGACGATCGATGCCGGCATCGGCGACGTGGAGGAAACGGCCATGGACAACGAGTTCCCGGTCAGCGAGGACGCGATCGGAACCAAGCTGGACCTGGCCCGGGCGTATCTCGACATGGGCGATCCGGACGGTGCCCGCGCGATGCTCGAGGAAGTCCTCGGCGAAGGCAATCCGGACCAGCAAGACGAGGCACGTCGCCTGATCGCCGAGATTCGATGACGCGTCCGCGCCGGTTCGCCTGAGCGCGGCGTGTCCCGATGACACGGTTGGCGCTCGGCATCGAGTACGACGGGAGCGGCTTCCTCGGCTGGCAGCGCCTCGGCCACGGGCCGAGCGTGCAGGCAGCCGTGGAGGCGGCGCTGTCGTTCGTGGCCGCCGAGCCGGTCCTCGTGACCTGCGCGGGGCGCACCGATTCGGGCGTCCATGCGCGTTGCCAGGTCGTGCATTTCGACACGTCGGTGGAACGTGCCGAGCGCTCCTGGATGCTCGGCGCAACCTCGCGCTTGCCACCCGGCGTCGCGGTGCTGTGGGCGCGGCGGGTGGACGCGGATTTCCACGCGCGCCATCGCGCGTTCGCGCGCCGCTATCGCTACCTGATCCTCGATCGTCCGGTGCGCCCGGCGCTGCACGCGCCGTTCCTGGCATGGGAACCGGGTTCGCTCGACGCGGCGGCGATGCAGGAAGCCGCGAATGCGTTGCTCGGCGAGCACGAC
This sequence comes from uncultured Rhodanobacteraceae bacterium, assembly GCA_964462745.1. Classification (GTDB taxonomy): domain Bacteria; phylum Pseudomonadota; class Gammaproteobacteria; order Xanthomonadales; family Rhodanobacteraceae; genus Dokdonella_A. Next base: position 9,349 of record CAYWZC010000051.1, on the reverse strand, counting down.
TTCAGCGCGTTCCGGAGCATCGCGTGCCAGGCGCGGACCGCGCGCCGTACGATCCATGCGATCGAAGTGCGCCGTGTGGGTGATCTCGTCGTGATCGAGGTCGAGGCGAATGCGTTCCTGCATCACATGGTGCGCAACATCGTCGGTTCGTTGCTGCCGGTCGGGCGCGGCGCGAAGCCGGTCGGATGGCTCGCACAATTGCTCGCCGGCCGCGATCGCGCCCTCGCTGGACCGACCGCTCCGGCCGCGGGCCTCGTGTTCCTCGGCCCGCGCTATCCGCCTGCCTACGGCCTCGATGCGCTGATCGGCCTCGACGCGCCGCCCCCGGAGCCTGTCATCCTGGCGCGCGAACGCCGATAATGAACGGCTCACCCATGGACGACTCGTCCGAGCATCCGGATTCCGGGCACTGTGCGAATTCGGGCCCGGTCTGTCAACGAGGACCCGGTCAATGAACTGGTTGCAAAAACTCATGCCCCAGCGGGCGCGGACCCACGGCGCGACGCGCGCCAAGGTGCCCGAGGGCCTGTGGGAGAAATGCGAGGGTTGCGGCGCCGTGCTGTACGGCCCGGAACTCGAGCGCAACCTCATGGTGTGCCCGAAATGCGGCCACCATCATCCGATCGCGGCGCGCAAGCGTCTCGCCGGCTTTTTCGACGAAGGTAGCAGCGCGGAATTGTTCGCCGATCTGCAACCGGTCGATGCGCTCCGGTTCCGCGACTCGAAGAAGTATCGCGACCGCATCGTCGCGGCGCAGAAGGCGACCGGCGAGAAGGATGCGCTGGTCGCGATGCGCGGACGCCTGCTCGACCAGCCGCTGGTCGCGTGTGCATTCGAGTTCGCATACATGGGCGGTTCGATGGGTTCGGTGGTCGGCGAGAAGTTCACCCGCGGCGCCGAGCTCAGCCTTGCCGAACGCGTGCCTTTCGTGTGTTTTTCCGCCACCGGCGGCGCGCGCATGCAGGAGGGCCTGCTGTCGCTGATGCAGATGGCCAAGACCTCGGCCGCGCTCGCGCGCCTGCGCAGCGCCGGAGTCCCGTATGTCTCGGTGCTCACGCACCCGACCATGGGTGGGGTATCCGCGAGCCTCGGCATGCTCGGCGACATCAACGTCGGCGAGCCGCGCGCATTGATCGGCTTCGCCGGTCCGCGCGTCATCGAACAGACCGTGCGTGAAACCCTGCCGGAAGGCTTCCAGCGCTCCGAGTTCCTGCTCGATCACGGCGCGATCGACCTCATCGTCGATCGCCGCGAACAACGCGACACCATCGCTGCGTTGCTCGCAATCCTGATGCGCGAGCCAAAAGCCGCATGACATTCAACTGCGGGAGCCAGCTTCAGCCGCGATGTGCTTCGTGGCATCCGGGCGAGAAGCATCACGACTGAAGCCGGTTCCTGCGATGCATCCTCCGTAGGAGCCGGCTTCAACTGCGATGTGCTCGTGGCATCCGGGCGAGAAGCATCACGG
>CAYWZC010000051.1:0-7781 GCA_964462745.1 uncultured Rhodanobacteraceae bacterium | reverse complement strand
TAGGAGCCAGCTTCAGCTGCGATGCTTCTGCGCAACCTTGCAGGAAAGGCGGGGCATCACGGATGAAGCCCTGTTCGGGCGGACCGAACCCCGCCTCAACGCAGGCCGAGCAGGTCCACGCTGCATACGAAGCGCAACGCTTCGAGACGTGGCGCGGCGCCCGGCAACGCAGCGCGCAGCGCGTCCCGTTCCGCGACAGTCGCGGTGATTTCCTCGGCGCGCACGCCGGGATTGACCCGGGCGAGGGCTTGAAGGCGCGCGATCGCGGTGCCGAGTTCGCGTTCCGCGCTCGCCAGGGCGCGCTCGACTTCGTGCCGCGTGCGTTCGGCCGCGACCTCGCCGGCACGTTCGAGCAACGGCGGTACGAGTTTGCCGAGCACGCCGCGATAGCGCGCGACGTCGATGTCGCGCTCGCGTGCGCGCGCGAGGCTCATGGGTGAGGGTGCGTAGTCGTCACGGGTGCGACGCTGGTTGTCGATGACGACGCGCAACGGCAGCGGCGGCAGGTAGCGGCTGATGTCGAGTCGCCGCTCGGCGACGCATTCGAGGACGAACACGCATTCGAGCAGGGCAGTGCGCGGCGCAAGCGCATCGTCGACCAGGAACGCGGCGTTGCCCTGTTCGCTTTCGATGAGCAGGTCGAGCGCACCGGCCACCATCGGCTGGTCGAGTCGCAGCAGCGGCAGTTCCTCGCGGGCGAGCGCGGTCGAGCGATCGAAGGTCGCCGATCGCGGGCCGTCGGCGAGACCCGGAAACGCATTCGTGCGCAGGTACTCCGGGTCGAGCACGAAGCTGCGTGGTGCCAGTTCCTCGTTGTCGACGCCGAAGTGCTCGAACAGACGCAGGACGAAGTCGTCGACGCCGGTGTCGGCGTCGAACTCGAGCAGGGCCGTGCGCAACGGGTCACCGCGCGCCTCGCGCGATGCGGCGAGTTCGAGCAGGCGATCGCGTCCGGCCTCGACTTCGGCGGAAAGCTGCGCGTGAACTTCACGCGTCTCGCCGATCAGCGAATCGGTTTCGACATCCGCATCCTCGGCGCCGCTCGCATGTTGTTCGGCGAGCCGGCGCAGGCGGGCGCCGTACCTGCGCAGGAGTTCGCGGCCGTCTGCGGGACTGTGCGCGAACGCATCGAGCCCTTGCTCGTACCAACGCAACAGGACGTGCTGCGCGGTGCCGGTGAACACGCAGGCATGGATGGTGATGTCGTGTCGCTGGCCGATGCGGTCGACGCGACCGATGCGTTGTTCGAGCAGGTCCGGGTCGATCGGCAGGTCCCACAGGGCGAGCTGGTGCGCGAACTGGAAGTTGCGACCTTCCGAGCCGATCTCCGAGCACAGCAATACGCGTGCGCCATCCGCTTCGGCGAACCATGCCGCGTTGCGATCGCGTTGCACGAGGCTGAGGCCTTCGTGGAAACGTGCGACCCCGACGCCGCTGCGTTGGCGCAATGCGTCTTCCAGCGCGAGCACCTTGGCCTGGGTGCGACAGATCAGCAGCAGCTTCTCGCTGCCGAGACGGTCGATCAGGCCGGTCAGCCAGGCCAGGCGCGGGTCGTTCGCGTAATCGTGATCGATCGCGGGCGGTTGCGCCTGCACATCGGCATGGAATTCGGCGAGCAGGCGCTGGCGCTGCGCGTCGTCGAGTTCGCGTCCGTCGAGCACGGCGAGATCCGCAATGCGCCGTGGAAACCCGCCGACCTGGGCACGGCGGTTGCGGAACATGACGCGCCCGGTGCCGTGCCGGTCGATGAGCGCATCGACGAGGCGTTGCGTGTCGCCGGTTTCGTCGCGGACCAGCGCCTCGAGTTCTTCGTCGCCGGCCACGTGCGCCGCGAGTTCCTCGCGCTGGTCCGGTTCCAGCGTTCCGCCGTCCAGCAGGCGTGCCGCGAGGCGCGACAGCGCCACGTAGCGATCGCTTTCGGCGATGAACGAGGCGAGATCGCGGTAGCGCGCCGGGTCGAGCAGGCGCAGGCGCGCGAAATGGCCGCTGCGGCCGAGTTGTTGCGGCGTCGCGGTCAGCAGGATCAGCCCCGGTGTGCGCAGCGCGAGGCGCTCGACGAACCGGTATTCCGGGCTGACCTGGTCGGGTGTCCATTCGAGATGATGCGCCTCGTCGACCACGACGAGGTCCCAGTTCGCCGCGACGACCTGGTCGGCGCGCCGCGGATCGCTCGCGAGCCAGCCGGTGTCGGCGAGCACGAGTTGCTCGTCCTCGAACGGATTGCGCGCCTCGTCGCCGACCTCGATCGCTTCGCAACGTTCCTCGTCGTACAACGCGAACTGCAGGTGGAAGCGGCGCAGCAATTCGACGAACCACTGCAACCGCAGGCTGGCCGGCACGAGCACGAGTACGCGCGATACGCGACCGGTCGCGAGCAGGCGCGCGAGGATCATGCCCGCCTCGATGGTCTTGCCGAGGCCCACCTCGTCGGCGAGCAGGGCACGCGGCGGGCGCCGTGCCGAAACGATCTCGGCGACGTGCAGCTGATGCGGAATCAGGTCGATGCGTGCGGATGCGAGTCCGTACCCGGGCGAGCCCAGCATCGCGGCACGTCGGCGCAGGGCTTCGAGGCGAAAATCGAAATCGGCGGCTGCATCGACACGTGCCGATACCAGCCGTTCGTCCGCGCGCGAGATCGACTGCGCGTCATCGAGTTCGGTTTCCCGCAGCGCAAGGTGGCCGGCGTGGTAGGTCAGCAGGCCATCGGCTTCCGACACCTGTTCGATCAGCAGGCTCGTACCCTTGCCGTTGACGCGCTGGCCCGCGCGGAACTGCGCGCGGACCAGCGGCGCGGTATGGATCGCGTACTGGCGCAGGATCCCGGCACCCGCGAACAGGATCTGCACGCCGCGACCCTCGACGCGCACCACGGTGCCGAGGCCGAGTTCCGGCTCCGCCCGCGAGATCCAGCGTTGGCCCGGAAGAAACGGCGTCGGTGGGGATGCGCTGACCACTGGGCACCAGCAAGGGACGAGGAGCAGCCGATTGTTGCAGATTCCGACAACACTTCGGCGTACGAGTGTTATCGCTCACCGCTCGCTGCTTTCGGCCTGTTACCCGTCGAATCCATCGCGGAACACGATGTCGGTGGGCTTGGCTTCCGATGCATAGGCAACGAACACACCACTGCCCCATTCGGTTTGCGAGTCGCCCTTGGGATGCAATCCGGCGACGAACGCGATATCGCCGAGCGCATTGATCGCGGGTTTGCCCGAGAAGATCGGCCAGCCGTCCGGGTCATCGATGTGCTGGCCGATCTGCGCGGTGCCGAGATCGGTCTCGACGACGTCACCCTTGCCGATCACGCGCACGAGCGTTTCACCATCGCCGATATAGATCGCTTGACCATTCTCGTCCCGGGCACGGAACACGACCCAGCCCGCGTCGTTGATCGACGGCGCGAAGGACTCGATCGCGCGAATCGTGCCCGCGGGATCGACCGCGGCGATTTCGGTGGTGGTGGTGCCGTCGCTGCGCAGTACCACGCGGCGACCGTCGGCGGCTCGTTCGGCCACCACGGCAACGACATCGTTGTTGTTGACGTCGAGGCTGTTGTCGAACTCCGCGTACGGTGATTCGGGATCGGTCGCCTGGTTCGCGACGATCAGCGTCGAGGTCCCGTCCGCGGCGAACAGGCGGACTTCCTCCTTGCTGTAATCGCCCGAAGTCGCGACCTTGGCCGCGATGTGCGCGGCGTCGTTGAACGCGGACGAATACATGTAGGTGTACGGGCTTTCCGGATCGAGACCGTTGTCGCTCGCGTAGATCAGGGTGCCGTCGGCGTCGGTCGCCGCGTACAGCCGTCCGCCGGACATGCCTGCCTGGTAGCCGAGCGCTCCCGATGCATTGATGTCTTCGGAGCCGTAGGAATTCGGGAACACCGGGCTGGTACTGATCCGTTCGGCGGTTCCCGATGTCTGGTCATACACGTACAGACCCTCGTCGGGACCGGCGAACAGCCGGAACACGATCGAACCGGCTGCGTTGATCGGGCTGCGCGAACCGATCAGGACCTCGTTGTTCGGCGATTCGTACACGAGCCCGCCGACGCCGTGCGATCCGTACCACATGCCCGCGTGGCTGGATCCACCATCCGGCACCACGCCGACCGTGAATGCGACTTCGGCGTTGTCGTTGAGCGACGCATCGATGCTGTTGAACGAGGAACCGGGTGGCAGGTTCCAGCCCTCGTCGTTGACCAGCAGGTTGGTGCGTGCCTGGAGCTCGAAATCGGTCCAGGCGTCGGGCAGGGCGGCGTGCGCGACGCACGCGAACAGCGCGCTGGCGATGCACGCGGGCAGGACAAACTTGGACATGCTCGAAAACCTTTGCGGAGACGGGGAGGCGTACCCTAGCACGCAGCCGCATTCAGGTTGAATGCCTGCCGAGAGAGGTGGTTGCCGCGATGCCGTTCACCTCGAAGCACGGACCTCGGGAGCACGAAGGTATCGCATTTGCGGGTGCTCCCCGACGGGGCGCGCCGCTGTTCCTGCGGGAGCGACGCAGGTCGCGATGCGTTCGTACAGGAAACCGAATCGCATCGCGACCTGCCGGCGCTCCCGTGGCGGGATCCGCGAACGGATTACCAGATCTTCACCCTGTGCTCGTCATCGCGCACCATCTTGTCGCCGGCCTTGCAACCGAACGCCTCGGCGAACGCGGGCATGTTCGAAGGGGCCGCGATCGCGCGGAACGGCGCGGGAGCATGCGGGTCGGTGTTCAGCCGCACCTTGAGTTCCTCGGGTTGGAAGTTGCGCCGCCAGATATACGCGAAGTTGAGGAAGAATCGCTGGCCCTGGGTATAGCCGTCGATCTTCGTCTTGGCTTCGTCGGGATCCTGCGCAAGCGCGACCTGCAACGCATCCCACGCGACATTGAGGCCACCCAGGTCGGCGATGTTCTCGCCGAGGGTGAGCTGGCCCTTGACGTGCAGGTCGTCGATCGCGACGTAATCGTCGAACTGCTGGACGAGCTTGCCGGTGCGCGCCTTGAATTTTTCGCTGTCTTCGGCCGTCCACCAGTTGTTGTAGTTGCCCTGCGCGTCGAACTGGCTGCCTTGGTCGTCGTAGCCGTGGGTCATCTCGTGGCCGATCACCGCGCCGATGCCGCCGTAGTTCAGTGCATCGTCGGCATTCGGATCGAAGAACGGCGCCTGCAGGATCGCCGCCGGGAACACGATCTCGTTCTGCAAGGGGTTGTAGTAGGCATTGACCGTCTGCGGGGTCATGCCCCATTCCTTGCGGTCGACCGGCTTGCCGATCTTGGCCATGTGCCAGTCATGGTTGAACTTCGTCGCCGCGAGCACGTTGCCGATGTAGCTGTCGCGGCCGATCGCGAGGCCCGACCAGTCGCGCCATTCGTCCGGGTAGCCGATCTTGGGCATGAAGCTGTCCCACTTCTCGATCGCCTTGGCCTTGGTCGCGTCGCTCATCCAGTCGAGTTTCTGGATGCGTGCCTTGAGTGCCGTACGCAGGTTGGTGACCAGCTTTTCCGCGCGCTGCTTTGCTTCCGGCGGGAAGGTTTTCTCGACGTAGGATTCGCCGAGCGCCATGCCCATGTTGCTCTCGATCGTGTTGAGCACGCGCTTCCAGCGCGGCTTCTGCTCTTTCTGCCCGCGCAGGGTGCGGCCGTAGAAGTCGAAGTTCTCGTCGGCGAAACGGTCGGCGAGGTACGGCGATGCGTCGTCGATGGTGTGGAAGCGCAGGTACGCGCGCCATTGTTCGACCGGCACCGAGGTCAGCATCTTGTCGAATTCAGCGAAGAACTTCGGTTGCGACAACGAAAAGCCCTTCACGCCATCGAGGCCCTGTGCCTCGAAGAACCTGGCCCACGAGAAATGCGGCGTGACCTTCTCGGCATCGGCGACGCCGAGATAGTGGTACTGGTTGTCCGGATCACGCAGCTCGACCGGCGCGAGCGAAGCTTCGGCGAGGCGCGCCTCGAACGCCATGATCTGCTGCGCGCTGGCCTTCGCATCCGCGGGTTTCGCGCCGGCGAGCTCGAGGGTGCGCGCGATGTGCTCGAGGTAGGCCGCGCGGATCGTCTTGTAGTCTTCCTTGTCGTCGAGATAGTAGCCGCGCTCCGGCAGGCCGAGGCCGGCCTGGAACGCGTAGGCGATGGTCATGCGCGAATTCTTGAAGTCCGCCTCGTCGGTGAACCAGAACACCTGGCCGAGGCCGCGTGCGTGGGCGTCCGCCAGATAGGCCGCGATATCGGCCGCATCCTCGATCGCGTCGATCTTCGCGAGCTCCGGCTCGATCGGGGCGATGCCCACCTTGTTGATCGACTCGACGTCCATGCCGCTGGCGTAGAAGTTGCCGAGCCTGGCTTCGATGGACGCGGCATCCGCGGGGGGATTTTTCGCGGCGGCTTCGAGGATCTCGTGCTGCACCTCGAGCGAGCGTTCCTGCAGGATCTCGAACGAGCCCCAGGTGGTGCGGTCCGCGGGCACCGGATTGGCCGCGAGCCATTTGCCGTTGACGAACTGGTTGAGGTTCTCGCACGCACCGATGCTGGAGTCCAGCTGGTCCACGTCGATCCAGTTGCTGGTGGCAGGTGCCGCGGTGGCGGCGGCCGCGAAAGCGAGGCCGATCGCGAGCGTAAGGGGCCGGAACGAAGTGGATTGCATGATGACTCCTATGGGGCAGGGATGGGGGGCGCCAATGACGTTGTCCGGGGTCGGCATGGCGGGCATGTCGCCAAGCACGAACGGCGGGACGCGGCTTGCATCCGCAGCTTCGCCCACGCCAACGCGCCGCGGAAGCGGCAGTTGGTCAGGATATCGTGCAGGCACCGCGTCGCGCAGTGTCGAAGGTCACGTTGCCCGGGGATCGACCACGGCATTCCCTGCGCGTCTGGTTATGATGACGGCCATGTCCGACAGCAGGCATCGCAAACGCGCTTCCGAACCGCGCACCGCCTATGACGCGGCGCTCGGACTGCTCGCGCGCCGCGAGCAGTCGCGGCGCGAGTTGCGCCAGCGCCTGGATCGCCGTGGTTACGACGCCGCGGAATCCGATGCCGCGCTCGATCGGCTCGCGCAGGATCACTACCAGGACGATGCGCGGTTCGGTGAAATGCTGGTTCGCACCCGCATCGCGCAGGGCTACGGACCGGCGAGGTTGCGCGCGGAACTCGGCAGCCACGGCCTGCCCGACGCGCTCGTCCGGGATCTCGTGGCGCAGGCCGACGTGGACTGGTTCGAACGTGCCTGCAGCCAGCTTCGCAAGCATTATCCGGCCCCGGCACGCGAGCAGAGCGAGCGAGCGCGCCAGGCGCAATACCTGTTGCGCCGCGGCTTCGATGCCGGCATCGCGCGACGTGCAGTCGAACGGCGCATGGACGACACCGACGACTCCGGCGACAATATGTGAAAGCAAATGGGAAACCGGTAGCCGATAGCCGGCAGCATCCTGCGTCTCCCGTCCCCGTCTCCCGTCTCCCGTCTATCGTCTCTCGTTCCCGTCTCCCTTCCCCGATGAAAACCGCCGAAATCCGTTCGACGTTCCTTGAGTTCTTCCGCGATCGAGGGCATGCCATCGTGCCTTCGGCCAGCCTCGTGCCGGCGAATGACCCGACCCTGCTGTTCACCAATTCGGGCATGGTCCAGTTCAAGAACGTGTTCCTCGGCAGCGAGAAACCCGGTTACGTGCGCGCGGCCGACGTGCAGCGCTGCCTGCGCGCGGGCGGCAAGCACAACGACCTCGACCAGGTCGGTTACACCGCACGACACCACACGTTCTTCGAGATGCTGGGCAACTGGTCGTTCGGCGACTACTTCA
>CAYWZC010000050.1:0-21243 GCA_964462745.1 uncultured Rhodanobacteraceae bacterium | reverse complement strand
CGGCAAGGCCGGCACCGTGGTCTGGAACGGCCCGGTCGGCGTGTTCGAGTTCGACGCGTTCGGCGCGGGCACGCACGCGCTCGCCGACGCGATCGCGGCTTCGGATGCGTTCTCGGTTGCGGGCGGCGGCGATACCCTCGCCGCGATCGAAAAGTACGGGATTGCCGAACAGGTCGGCTACATCTCGACCGGCGGTGGCGCGTTCCTCGAATTCCTCGAAGGGCGCGAGTTGCCCGCGGTCGTCGCGCTCGAGGCGCGAGCTGGGCAGTGAGCGGTGAATAGTGAGCGGTGAGCGGAGACGCGCCGTCACCAAACCTGCCTTGGCGCGGCCCCGGACCTGTAGCCGATTCGCAAACCCGAAGCGATCATCCTTTACCCGCTAACCGCTAACCGCTAACCGCTAACCGCTAACCGCTCCCGCGTGTGGTAGCGTAACCGCCCCCGCCGGAGACCCGCATGGCCACGCAACTGCGCCGCACCCGGATCATCGCCACGCTCGGTCCCGCGACCGACGCACCGGGCATGTTGCGGCGCGTGCTGGAAGAGGGCGTCGACGTGGTGCGCCTGAACCTTTCGCACGGCGTGGCCGCGGAGCACGCGCGCCGTTGCGCGGAAGCGCGCGCGGTGGCGGCGGAACTGCGCCGCGAGGTCGCGGTGCTCGCCGACCTGCAGGGCCCGAAGATCCGCATCGAGGAGTTCGCCGACGGCGCGGTGCAGCTCGAGGCCGAACAGGTGTTCGTGCTTGATTGCCGCGCCGATGCACCGCCCGGCGATGCGACCCGGGTCGGGGTCAGCTACCTTGGTCTGTGGCGCGACGTGAAGGTCGGCGACGTGCTGGTGCTCGACGACGGCCTCGTTTCGCTGAGCGTCACCGAGGTCAGCGCGCAGCGCGTCACGTGCGTGGTGCTGAACGGCGGCGTCCTGTCCAGTCGCAAGGGCCTCAACCGGCTCGGCGGCGGACTCACCGTGGCCGCGTTGTCGGACAAGGATCGCCGCGACATCCGCCTCGCCGCGGAAATCGGCGTCGACTTCCTCGCCGTGTCGTTCGTCAAGAGCGCGTACGATCTCGAACAGGCGCGCGCGCTGCTGCGCGAGGCCGGCAGCGACGCGCCGCTGGTCGCGAAGATCGAACGCGCCGAGGCGATCGGCAACCTCGCCGAGATCATCGAGGCATCCGAGGCGGTCATGGTCGCGCGCGGCGACCTCGGCGTCGAAATCGGCGACGCGGAACTGCCCGGCCTGCAGAAGAAGATCATCCGTGAAGCGCTGCGCCGCAGCCGCATCGTGATCACCGCGACCCAGATGATGCAGTCGATGGTCGAGTCGCCGATCCCGACCCGCGCCGAGGTGCTCGATGTCGCCAATGCGGTCATCGACGGCACCGACGCGGTCATGCTGTCGCAGGAGACCGCGGTCGGCCGCCACCCGGACAAGACCGTCGCCGCGATGCGCCGCGTGTGCCTCGGCGCCGAGCGCCAGTTCGTGCCGACCGAGGACCTCGCGCCGGGCGCGCACCGCCTCGACCGCACCGACCAGGCGATCGCACATGCCGCGATGTTCCTCGCCGACCGCGTCGACGTGCGCGCGATCGTCGCGTTGACCGAATCGGGTGCGACCGCAAAGTGGTTGTCGCGTTATCGTTCGTCGGTGCCGATCTACGCGCTGTCGCGGCACGTGACCACGCGCCGGCGCATGCTGTTGTACCGCGACGTGCATCCGGTCGAGTTCGATCCGCACGGCGTCGACCCGGCGATGGCCGGTCGCGAGGCGATCCGCCATCTCGGTCGGCTCGGCCACCTCGCGCAGGGCGATCGCGTGATCCTGACCACCGGCGACCACACGGGCGAACCGGGCGGGACGAATGCCCTCAAGCTGCTCGAGTTCGGCGCCGGCGACATCCTCGCCGAGATCGACCAGGAACTCGCCGGTCCACGATGAGCCGCGACCCCGGGTCGCGATGGAGGCAATGCCATGTTCGAACCGCTGATGATCCTCGCCCTCGCCGCCGCGCCGCAGGTCATGCCGCTGCCGGCGCCGCGCGAAGTCCCGTCCGAGCGCCTCGCGAACTACTGGATCATGGACCAGTCCGCGGTCGCGGGTGACGTGCCGAACTCGGCGCGCGGCATCGACGTGCCGGGCTGCGCCGCGGTCTCGTTCGTGGTCGAGAAGAACGGCACGACCAGCCAAGTGCGCGTGCGCCGGGTCGAGCCGGCCGGCGATTTCGGCCCGATCGCGGAAAGCATCGCGGCCGGCCTGCGCTTCGATCCGACCCCGTTCAACGCGGGCCGCGAGCGCGTGTTCAGCTGGCTGATCTTCCCGTTCAACCTGCCCGCGGACGAGACCGCGCGAGCGGCCGTCATGCAGCGCTGCGTGGTCCACGACCTGCATCTGGGCGACGAATGACCGCGCGCCACCCCGGACCTGGCCGCGAGCGGTAAGCGCGCGCGATCTGGCCTATAATCCGCGGTCCCGTGAACCTTGCCGGCGGCCCGCCTGCGTGCCGCCGCAATTGTTTTTGAATCCTGCGGAGCAGTCATGAGCATCGAAGAACTGGAAAGCGTGGCCCAGGCGATGGTGGCACCGGGCAAGGGCATCATCGCGATCGACGAGTCCACCAACACGATCCGCAAGCGGTTCGATGCGGTCGGCGTGCCGAATACCGAGGAGAACCGCCGCGCCTACCGCGAGATGTTGCTGACCACGCCGGATCTTTCCAACCACATCGCCGGCGCGATCCTGTTCGACGAGACGATCCGCCAGTCGACCAAGGCCGGCGTGCCGTTCACCAAGGTCATGCTCGATGCGGGTGTGTTGCCCGGCATCAAGGTCGACCAGGGACCGCAGCCGCTGGCCGGATTCCCGGGTGAGCTCGTGACCCACGGCCTCGACGGGTTGCGCGAGCGGCTGGCCGAATACGTCAAGCTCGGCGCGAGGTTCGCGAAGTGGCGCGCGGTCATCACGATCGCCGAGGACACGCCGAGTTCGACCTGCATCGAGTCGAACTGCCATGCGCTCGCGCGCTACGCGGCGCTGTGCCAGGAAGCTGGCCTCGTCCCGATCGTCGAGCCGGAAGTGCTCATGGACGGCGACCACGACATCGACGTGTGCTACGAGGTCACCGAGGCGACGCTGCGTTCGCTGTTCGCGTCGCTGTACGAGCACAACGTGCTGCTCGAAGGCACGATCCTGAAGCCGAACATGGTCGTGTCCGGCAAGGACTGTCCGGACCAGGCCGACATCGAGACCGTCGCCGAAGCCACCGTACGTTGCCTGAAGGCCGCGGTTCCGGCTTCGCTGCCGGGCATCGTGTTCCTGTCCGGCGGCCAGAGCGATGCCGACGCGACCAGCCATCTCAACGCGATGAACCAGATGGGCCCGCATCCGTGGCCGCTGTCGTTCAGCTACGGGCGCGCGATGCAGCAGGCCGCGCTGAAGCTCTGGGCCGAGGACATGGCCGGCAACTTCGGCGCCGCGCAAGCGGTCATCGGCGAACGCGCGCGCGAAAACGGCCTCGCCGCACTGGGGCAGTGGAAGGCGGCGGCGTAAGTCGGTAACCGCTAACCGGTAGCCGGAGAGCGGTGAACGGGAAGCGGTGAGCGGTAAAGCGCGCGACGGGTAGCGGGATCGCTGGCCGGCATGCAGCGGTCGCGGCTTCCCTGCGCTTCCGCTCCCGGTTTTCGCGTTGTCCTGCTGGGACGAGTCGCCACGACACGACCGTACGCGCGGAACATGGCTCGCTTGCCGGGTTCCGCGCGTTCGACTGTCCCGGCGTCCGGGTCTTGTCGCTCGCTCCGTGCCGTCGCCCGCATCGAACCGGGCAGGTTCCCGCCAGCCGGCTCCCTGACGACGGCGGGACGCCCGCGGATCGCGCGGCCGATTGACTCCAATAGTTAGGAGTCCTAATATTTAGGCATGATCGATTCCGCGCAACGGGAACAGGCCGCCCTCGGCTTGGAGCAACTCGCGTCGCTGGTGCGTGCCCAGTCCTGGCGCACAACGGAAACACCGCCCCTGCCACCCACCCAGGCGGCCGTGATCCGCATGTTGTCCGGCGCGACCGAAGACGGGCAGGCACGTCGCATCGCCGAACGCCTGGGCATCTCCGCCGCCAGTCTCAGTGATTCCCTGAAGGCGCTCGAGGCCAGGGGCTGGATCACCCGCGTCGCCGATCCCGCGGACCGGCGCAGTTCCAGGATTCGCCTGACCCGGGCCGGCAGCGCGATCGGCAAGCGTCTGCGTGATCCCGAACACGGCATCGGACGCCTGGTCCGCAACCTCGATCCGGTCGATGTCGGCACGCTGTTGCGGCTGACCCAGTTGCTGGTGATGCAGGCACAACGCGACGGCCTCGCGACCGGCCTGCGTACGTGTCTCGGATGTCGTTTCTTCCGGCCATTCGCCGGCAGCCGCGATCGGCCGCATTTCTGCGACTTCATCGGCCAGCCGTTCGGGGATGCCGAATTGCGCGTCGATTGCGCCGAGCATTCGCCCGCCGAAGAGAACCAGCTTGCCGGGAACCTTGCACGGTTCCGGCTTCCCGATCCGTCACCGACGGACTGAGCCGGACGGCGCCCGACGGCAATCGGGCGCCGTCCCTTCCCCTCACCGCCCATGCAAGAGCCAGCAAGAGGACCCGATTATGCGCCAAGATGTCCTTCTCCCCATCGATCTTCCTGATACGCGCGTGCAATCCCGGTCTGCGCATGTCCTGCGACCGAACCGAGCGCGCGGCTTCGCGAGGACCCTCGTCCTCGGTATCGCGATGGTGTCCGCCGTCGCCGCGCACGGCCACGAGCCGGCCGCCCATCCAGGAGGAATCCAGTCGCCGCCGGCCACGGCGGATCAGCCTGTCGTCGCCGATTTCGACATCGTGCATACCCGGATCAGCACGGACGGGAAAGTCGCGACGTTCCACATGGCGGTGTCGGGCAAGGCCGGTGGCACGCGCCCGACCGCGACCGGGAAACTGGCCGGGTCCCGCGTGTTTTCCTATGTCTGGCCGACCACGATTGATCCCTACGAGGTCGGTTTCGACCACGATGCGGGCATCCTTGCGATGGCGGTGACCGCGCATCCGGATTTCGACGACACGCCGTTGTTCGACGAGAACGGGGACGGCAAGCGCGACAACGACGGCGATCTATGGCACAGCCATTGGGTCGTGCTGAAGCCGAACGCCGAGTGCGGCCCCGACGCACTCGCGGTCGTCGACATCCCGAAGGGCCAGAAGCCGCGGCTTCCGAAAACCTGGCCGGGTCTTCCCATCCTGATCGACAGCCCCGGCTGGAGCCCGGTCCTGGACGAACACGTCGTCGAGGTGAAGGTGCCTTTCGACGACATCGGCATCGTCGATGCCGGCCGTTTCGACGGGGTAACGGCCGGGTTGCGGGTCAACGAGAGCGTACACGCACCGCTCCTGTGCGTCGTGGACGTGTTCAAGATCGCATCCGGCGACCTGGCCCTGCCGGGCAAGACGGATCGCTGAATCCCGGATGGCATGGCACGCACCGGCAACCCGCACCCGGTTGCCGGTGCGGCCCTCGCGGAGAATCGTCATGGGTATTGTTCCCCGTCAGGCCCCCGAATGGCGCGTCGCGCAGTGGTTCAATGCGTCGCCCTCGCTGACCCTCGAATCGTTGCGTGGCAAGGTCGTGGTGCTCGAGGCGTTCCAGATGTTGTGTCCGGGCTGCGTGAGCCACGGCTTGCCGCAGGCGAAACGGGTCCGCGAGACCTTCCCGTCGGACCGGGTCGCGGTCGTCGGCCTGCATACCGTGTTCGAGCATCACGACGCGATGCGGCCGGAGGCCCTGCGTGCATTCCTGCACGAATACGGTATCCAGTTCCCGGTGGGTGTCGACCAGCCGGGCGAACACGGCCCGATCCCGCAAACGATGCAGGCCTACGCGATGCAGGGTACGCCGACCCTGGTGTTGATCGATGCGGCGGGGCGCCTGCGTGCGCGGCATTTCGGCCAGGTCGGGGATCTGCAACTCGGCGCGGAAATCGCGACCCTGCTCGGCGAAGCAGCCTCCGGTGCATCGGCATGTGCCGACGGAGCGTGTCCCGCGCCGGTTCCCTGACGGAATGCCGAGAAAGCCCATGGGGATTTCTTGCTCCCCGCATCCTGCGGCTCACCGTCCGGGCCAGCTTCGCCGTTCGCGCGCGCCCTCGCGCGCAGTCAGGTCGGCGGATCCGCCGCACGCCCGGACTCGACTGCGACGCGCCGCCCGCGCCGGACGCCCGCGATCACCGCGATACCGCGAAATCCCGCGCATTCTCGTGCCACGGCGGGGTCGACGCGATGCGTGCGAGGACGGCTTCCGGCTCGTCGACCAGCGACCACATGTCGAGGTGTTCGCGGTTCATGAAATGCTGTTCGATCTGGTTGCGCAGGAACGCATCGATCGGCTGGTAGAAGCCGGCCGTGTCGAGCAGGATGATCGGATTGCGATACAGGCCGAGGCGCTTCAGTGACAGCGCCTCGAACAGTTCCTCGAGCGTGCCGCAGCCGCCGGGCAGCGCGATCGCGGCATCCGATCCGGTCAGCATGCGGTGCTTGCGTTCGCGCATGTCCTCGACCACGTCGAGTTTCGTCACGCCCGGGTGTTGCCATTCGACCTCGGTCATGAAGCGCGGGATGATGCCGATCACCTGGCCGCCCGCGGCCAGCGCCGCGTCGGCGAGCGTGCCCATGAGACCGCTCGCCCCGCCGCCATAGACGAGCGTGCAGCCGGCCGTGGCAAGGCTCGTGCCGAGCCGGCGTGCCGCGTCGCGGTAGATCGGTGCGCATTGGTCGCTGGATGCGCAGTAGACGCAGATGCGCAAGGCATTCTCCTGGAAGGCCGAGGTGGGGCACACGCGCCCGCGTTCCCGGATCGTCGTGGCGCCACAAGGGTAGCGTTGCGGCGCCGTGCATGCGAGTCGCGGGTTACCCTAGGCGCATGACTGGCGTTCGCTATCGCTTCGGCCGCTTCCGACTCGACCCCGCCGCGCGCGAATTGCGCGAGGGCGGCGAGCTGGTCGCGCTGCCCGCGCGTGCGTTCGACAGTCTCGTGTGGCTGGTCGAGCACCGCGATCGCGCGGTCGGGCGCGATGAACTCATCGCCGCGGTCTGGGGCCGGGCCGAAGTCAGCGACGCGCTGCTCGCACATACCATCGTCAAGCTGCGCCGGACGCTTGGCGACTCGGGCAGCGATCAGGTCCTGATCCGCACCGTGCCACGCTTCGGCTATCGCTGGGTCGGCGAGATCGAGGAGGAAGGCGCGGATGCCGCGGGTGGCGTAAATCCGACGCAGGACGAGATCGTGCGGGCCGGAGCGGACGCGCCGCGATCCGGCGACACGGGTGTCGGTGCGGGTTCCGCGCGGGGACCTGCGAGGTCCTTGCGCCATCCGGCCATGCTCGTGCTCGCGGTGGTCGTGTTGCTCGCGGCCGTCGCGGCTGGATGGCATTGGCGGCCGCGTGAAGCGGCCGACGCGCCGCGCGCCGCGCAACCGATCGACGGACCCGCGACACGAGACGACCGGGCGGCTGCGGCGCCGGGCGCGAACACGACGGACGCCGATCCGCTGGCCGCCGCTGGTGGATCCGCCGCGCCGGCCATGGTCCTGCCCGCAGAGGTCGACGCGCCGCCGGACTGGGCCTGGTTGCGCATGGGCGTCATGGATCTGGTCGCGCATCGCCTGCGCGCGGGTCGCCTGCGCACGATGCCGAGCGAGAACGTGGTCGGCGTGGTCCGCCGCGCCGCGTCCGCAAGTGGCGAGGCGATGCTGCGCGATCCGCGTCTGGTGCCGATTGCGACCCTGCGCATCCTGCCGCGCGTGCAGCAGGACGACGGCGGCTGGACGGTGCGCCTCGATGCGGTCGGCGTGCAGCGCTCGGCGCGTGTCGAGGCGCACGCGGGCAACGTGATCGCAGCCGCGCGCGAGGCGGCCGACGCGCTGCTGGACCGGTTCGGTCACGCGCGCGCCATGGATGCCACGGATGCCGAACGATCGCCCGCGCTCGACGAACTTCTGCAACGCACTGGCGCCGCGATGCTCGCCGACCAGCTCGATGCCGCGCGGGCGCTCATCGATGCCGCGCCGCCCGAACTGCAGCGCGAGCCGCGTATCGAGCAGCGCCTGGCCCAGATCGAATTGCGCGTGGGCGACTATGCGGGCGTCGAGGCGCGCGTCCTCGCCCTGCTCGACCGGCTCGGCGCACCGCGCGACGCGGCATTGCGCGCGCGGGCATTGGTCACCCTGGCTGCGGCGCGGGTGCGCGAGGACCGTATCGACGAGGCCGCCGAGGCGTACGAGGAAGCGATCGCGCTGCGCAAGGATGCCGACGATCCGGAACTGCTCGGCATCGCGCATCTCGGTCGCGGCATCGTGCTCGCGCAGCGATCGCGCATCGACGAGGCGAGCGCCGAACTCGGCGTCGCGCGCATCGCGCTGCAGGGCATCGGCGATGCGCTCGGCGTGGCCCAGGTCGATGTCAATCTCGGTGATTTCGAGCTGCTGCGCCATCGTCCGGCCGAGGCGTTGCCGATGCTGGAGCGTGCGGCCGCGCAATTCCAGTCGCTCGGTGCGCGGGAAGGCTACGCCTATGCGCTGACCAGCCAGGTGCGCGCCCAGCGTGAACTGCTCGATGCGGCCGGTGCGCTCGCGATGACGCAGCGTTTCTGGCCACCGGAGGAACACACCAGCAACGAGCGCCTGCGCGAGGCCCTGCGCCTGACGCGGGCCGAGGTGCTCGTCGATCTCGGCCGGCTCGAGGCGGCGGCGGCACTGATCGCGCAGGCTCGCGCGGCGGCCGCGGTCGATCCGGCCGGCGCACTCGTCGCGCGTTGCGACGCGCTCGCCGCGCGCATCGCGTGGCGCCGCGATGACGCGGCTGCGGCGGCGCGGCATGCGCAGGCCGCGCTGACTCCGGCCCTCGCGGCGGGCGATCCGATCCTGCATGCGCGCACCGTACTGCTGCGCATCCGCGCATTGCGTGCGGACGGGCAAGGCACCGCGGCCAACGCCGCGACTGCGCGCCTCGACGACCGGGAGAACAAGGGCGATCCCTGGGGCCGCATCTACGTGGATCTCGCCGTCGCGGGCCGGCTCTGGGAGGAGGGGCAGCGCGATGCGGCATTGCAGCGCTACGCGGAGGCGAGCCGGATTGCCGTGGAATCCGGATCGCCCGAGGATCGGGTTGCGGCCGGCGCGCTGCGGGTCGCGGCCCTCGTTGCCGCCGGTCAACTCGACCAGGCCCGGATCGTCGCGGGGCGCATCGCACCGTGGGCCGATCGCGACCTGCGCGCCGCGCTCAGCCAGGCGCGCCTGTTCCGCGCCCTGGGACAGGACGATGCCGCGCGCGCCGCGCGGGAAGTCGCGCGGCGACTCGTCGGCGAAGCTGCCCTGGCGGACACCGACGGCGTCGCGATGCCGTGGTAGCGACCGCTCCGGCCGGCCGTGGGGCCGATTCGCATGCATTGCACATCGTTCGAACATCGTCTGCGCATGCGTGCCGCGCCCGAAACGGTCAGGCTCCGGAGTTCGTCCGCGCCCTGCGCAGGCGCCCCATCCCGCTCCGAGGAGTACCGATGAACCCGATGCCACGTCTTGCCCAATGGCTGCTGTTCGGCCTGCTCCAACTGGCCTGCACGACCAGTGCGATGGCCCTGACCTTGACCCATGCCGGCGGCGGTGCGTTGTCGCCCCCCGTCACCCACGGCGATTACCTGTACGTCGGAACCGGCGCATCGCTGACCGTCTGGAATCTCGCCGATCCCGCCGAGCCGGCGCTCGCGGGCGGGTCGGCGGCGCCCGCGCCCGGTCCGATCCGCGCGCTCGCGATGGTCGGCGACTACCTCTACGCGGCCTGGAACACGCCGCTCGACACCGGTGGCATCCTCGTGTTCTCGCTCGCCGATCCGGCCCATCCGGCCGTGGTCGCCGATTTCGAGGATTACATCGACAGCGACTTCAAGCGACCGTCGGGCCTCGGCGCGTCCGGCAACTACGTGTACGTCGGCGATGCCGACAACGGCCTCGTCGTGCTCGACGCGAGCGATCCGCTCGCGCCGGAATTCGTGACCCTGGTCGGCGGCATCTACGAGTTCGACGCGATGGCCGTGTTCGGCGACACCCTGTATTCGAGCGGATCGAGTTTCATCGGCGGGCGCCTCGTGCACATCGTCGACCTGTCCGACCCGGCCCTGCCGGTCGAAACCGGTTCCGTGAGCATGGACGGATCTTCGGTGCTGCGCGCGGTGCTGACCGACGGTTACGCGATCGGTGTCGGCAACGACCTGCTCGTCTACGATCTCACCGATCCGGCCAATGCGACGCAGATCTTCAGTGCGCCGATCGACGTGGCGACCCACGCGATCCGCCACGACACGAACCTGTATCTCGTCGGCGCGAGCGGCATCCAGGTCTGGGATTTCACCGACCCCGCGGCGCCCGCGCTGCTCGACACGGTCGCAATGGACACATTCATGCCCGGCCAGGCCGCCGACACGCCGCTCGGCCCGGTGATCCTGACCCATACCGACCGCGGCTTCGTACTCGACATCGCGGACCCGGCCGCGCCGGTGCTCGCGGGTGGCTTCGTGCTGCCGGGCGGCGTCGCCGCGCACGCGGGCGAGGTCACGGGCGGCCGCCTGTTCGTCGCCCAGGAAGCCTGGGGGCTCGGCGTGGCCGACCCGACCAGCCTCGCACCGCTCGGACGCTACGACGCAGACCTTCCGCCAGACCCGGTCCTGCGGGATTTCGAGGATGTGTCGGTCGAAGGCGACCATGCCTACCTCAGCGCGTGGGGATACGGCGTGCTGATCGCGGATCTCGCCAATCCCGTGGCGCCGGTAGAGGTCGGTCGTTTCGAATTTCCGTTTGCCAGCACGATCGAGGCAGTCGGCGACCGCGTTTACGTGGCGAGTGCAACGAATGGCGGCATCCTGCGCATCCTCGACGTATCCGATCCGGCCAATCCGGCCCAGCTCGGCTCGCTGCTGACCAGCCAGACCTACGACATCGAAGTGCGTGGGGACTACGCGTTCCTCGTGGACGGTGCGGATTTCGGTGATGGCGGCCTGCGTGTCGTCGACGTGTCGGACCCGGCGGCGCCGACCCTGGTCGGGCAGGACACCGGATGCTCGTACGCGAATGGCCTCGACGTCGCGGCGGATGGCAACACCGTGTACATCGCGTGTTCGAGCAACGAGACGTTCGCGAACGAGCTGCGCATCGTCGACACCAGCGACAAGGCGAACCCGATGGTCGTCGGCAGCGTGACCCTGCCGGGCAGCGATCAGTTGCCCGATTACAACGTCGCCTACTCGGTGGTCGTCGACGGCGATGTCGCGTATGTCGGCAACGAGAACGGCGTCGACGAAATCGACATCGCCACACCGACCGCACCGACGTGGGTGGCGCGCTATCCGACCGGCTACAGCGTGCGCAAGGTTGCGCTGGCGCCGGACGGCCGCTTGTTCGCGTTCGCGAGCGAGGCGGGCGTGTTCGTCCTCGACCCGGTCGCCGACCGCGTGTTCACCAGCAGCTTCGAGTGAGCACCGTCTGAAGCATGCCAGCGGCCCTTCCGCCTGCCGGGAGGGCCGCGCAAGGCGCGGTCACGGCGCAACACCCGTCTCTTCGGTGCATCGTTCGCGCAGGCCGAGCGCGCCGGCCACGTCGCGCCAATCGAATGCACCGACCGCGCGGTCGTCGTGCGCGGTATAGAAGACGCCGGCCGGGAATGCCAGGGTCGGCGCCTGGTTCAGCCACACGCCGTCGGTGTTCGCGACTGTTTCGCCCGCAAACGCGCCGAGATGGGCGAGGGTTTCGCGGTCGTATACATGGAACACGCTGCGGTCCCTGAACTGGTCGGTCGCGAGCCAGTAGCCACTGCCGTCCGCGCAGGCCCACAGCGCGATGCCTTCGGCCTGTGCCTCGAAGTCGTCGAGGCCGATCGTGCGATGGTAGTCGCCATCGAGATCGTAGACGCGGAGCGCGGTGCCGGTTGCGGTGTCTTCCTCGGCGACCAGCAGGCGGTCGTGGGCCGGGTCGCCCCACAGCGATTCGGGAATGCGGATCGCGCCGGCCGCGTCGGTTGCGCCGAACGCTCCGGCATGGCGCGCGAGCACGCGATCGCCCGACACCTCGACCCGGTAACGCTGCACGCGCCGGCCGAGTTCGGCCAGCGGCGGAACGATGATGTCACCGTTTGCGTCCACGCCGCGCATGTAGGAGTCGGTGACCAGCACCTCCAGCGTGTCGGCCGTGATCTCGCGAAGCCACAAGCCGTAAGGTTGCCGCAGCTCGTCGGAACCGAACATCGCCAGGGTTCGCAGCGACGGCAGCTCGAGCACCTGCACGCGCCGGTTGTCACGCTCGACCACGAACGCGAGATTGCCGTGCACGGCGATGCCGTTCGGCTGGCGGAATTCGCCAGGACCGTCACCGCGGGCCCCGAAGGTGCGCAGGGTCGCGCCGCTGTTGCCGTCGTAGATCACGAGGCGATCGCCCTTCTTGGCGGTCGCGAGCAGCCAGGTCGCGTGGTCGGGTGCCGTCCACGCGGCCGGCGAGTCGATGTTGTCGTCCGGCGTGGCACGCGTGAGGAAGGCCTCCGCAACGACCTCGTGCGGCACCCGCGACCGGGAAAGCAGGGGATCCGCATCGCGGGCCGGGTCGGGTTCGCGGCCGGGTGCCGCGGGTTCGAACGGCGCGGCGGCGCAGCCACACAGCAGCAAGGTGACGACGAATCGGGCCAGATGCAGGTTCATGTCGTACTCCGGAAGGCGCGGAACGATTCGGCGCAGACACGCGTGGGTACGCGCGGATGACCGAAGCTCCGAACCGGTGAAGCGATCTTCGCCGTTTGCCGGGATTTCGTCATTCGAATCCTTCGGCGAACACCGGGTCGATCGCGTGCAAGCACGGCCGCAGCCAGGCGAGCGGCGGGCGGTCCACACGGAAATCGCCGGTCGGCTCGATGCGACATTGTCGCTGTCGAAATACTGGTGCGGCTCGCAGGCAGGTGATCGAGCGGAGAGTTGATCCGATAATTCAACGCGCTCTCGTGGAACCGAGCTTGCCCGGCTGGCGGCGCGGCCCCGTAGAGCCGAGCTTGCTCGGCTGGCGTTTCGACGAGGAAACCAAGGGCAGCGGAGCAAGCTCCGCTCTACGTGTAACAGTGCGTGCGCGACTACTCCACCGTAACCGACTTGGCGAGGTTGCGCGGCTGGTCGACGTCGGTGCCGCGCAAGACGGCGACGTGGTAGGCGAGGAGTTGCAGGGGTACGGTGAAGACCACGGGCGCGATGAGTTCGCCGCCGCCGGCGACGTGGACCACAGCGCCGCGTTCGGGATCGGCGACCATCGCGCTGTCGGTGTCGGCGAACACGAACAGTTCGCCACCGCGCGCGCGGACCTCCTCGAGGTTCGATTTCAACTTCTCGAACAGCTGGTTGTTCGGCGCGACCGCGATGACCGGCATGTCCCTGTCGACCAGTGCGAGCGGGCCGTGCTTGAGTTCGCCGGCCGGATACGCCTCCGCGTGGATGTAGGAGATTTCCTTGAGCTTGAGCGCGCCCTCGAGCGCGATCGGGAAGTGCACGCCGCGGCCGAGGAACAGCGCGTGGTCCTTGTGCACGAAGCGTTCGGCGAGGGTCTCGATTTCGGGGGCGAGCGCCAGCGCGTCGTCGAGCACGCGCGGCAGGCTCGCGAGTTCGCCGACCAAGCCTTCGAGGCGCTCGGCGTCGATGCCGTTGAGGCGCGCGAGTTCGAGTGCGAACAACGCGAGCGCGCAGAGCTGGGTGGTAAACGCCTTGGTCGAAGCGACCCCGATCTCGGGTCCGGCCCGGGTCATGAGCACGAGTTCGGATTCGCGTACCAAGCTCGACTCGGGCACGTTGCAGATCGCGAGTGCACCGACGTAGTCGTGGCGCGCGCCGTCGCGCAGCGCGGCGAGCGTGTCGGCGGTTTCGCCGGACTGCGAGACCGCGACGAACAGCGTGCCTTCGGGCACCACCGGCGCGCGATAACGGTACTCGCTCGCGACCTCGACCTCGCACGGCAGGCCTGCAAGGCCCTCGATCCAGTGACGCGCGACGAGACCCGCGTGGTAACTTGTGCCGCACGCGACGATGTGCACGCGACGCACCTTGCGCAGCCGCACCTCGGCATCGACGCCGAAGATGTTCGGCAGGATGCGGTTACCGATGACGCGACCCTCGAGCGTGTCCGCGACCGCGCGCGGCTGCTCGAAGATTTCCTTCAGCATGTAGTGGCGGTACGCGCCGCGCTCGACCGCGTCCGTGGACAGCTCGCTGCGGAACGCGTCGCGTTCGACCGGCGTGCCGGTCGCGTCGCGGATCGCGAACCGGTCGCGTTCGATCGCAACCACGTCGCCATCCTCCAGATGCACGAAATCGCGCGTGGTGCGGATCAGGGCCTGCACGTCCGAACCGAGGAAATGCTCGCCGTCACCGATGCCGACCAGCAACGGACTGCCCTGGCGCGCACCGACCACGCGATCCGGGCGCTTGCGGTCGATGACCGCGATCGCGTACGCGCCGCGCAGCTGGCGGGTTGCGGCGTACACCGCGTCGGCCAGGTCGGTGCCCGCGCGCAGCTCGCGCTGCACGAGATGCGCGATGACTTCGGTGTCGGTATCCGATTCGAAGCGGAAACCCTGCGCGGCGAGCTCGGCGCGCAGTTCGTCATGGTTCTCGATGATGCCGTTGTGCACGAGCGCGACATCGCCCGATTGCAGCGGATGCGCGTTGGCCTCGCTCGGCGCGCCGTGCGTGGCCCAGCGCGTATGCGCGATGCCGGTTGTGGCGGCCAGCGGATCGGCGGTCTGCCGGGCTTCCAGCTCGTGCACCTTGCCGACCGCGCGCAGGCGTTCGAGCCGGCCGTCGTGCAGCACCGCGAGGCCGGCCGAATCGTAGCCGCGGTATTCGAGCGCCTTGAGTCCCTCGATCAGGATCGGGACGATGTCACGCCGCGACGCGGCGGCGACGATTCCACACATGGTTGGTTCCTCGGGTCATGCATTCCGCTCAGACGCGGTAGAAGTCGCGGTACCAGTCGACGAAGCGCTTCACGCCGACCTCGACCGGCGTGGATGGCGCGTAGCCGGTGTCGCGCTGCAACGCGGTGATGTCGGCGAACGTGTCGGGCACGTCGCCGGCCTGCATCGGCAGCAGGGTCTTTTCGGCGGTCCTGCCGAGTGCCTCCTCGATCACCTCGATGTAGCGCGAGAGTTCCACCGGCCGGTGGTTGCCGATGTTGTACACCCGATACGGGGCGCTGGACGAGGCCGGCGTCGGCGCGAGCGGATCGAAGCCTGGGTCGGGGCCCGGCACGCGGTCGAGCACGCGCACCACGCCCTCGACGATGTCGTCGATGTAGGTGAAGTCGCGCGAATGCCGTCCGTGGTTGAACACCTCGATCGGCTCGCCGGCGAGGATCTTGCGCGTGAACAGGAACAGGGCCATGTCCGGGCGGCCCCACGGGCCGTACACGGTGAAGAAACGCAGGCCGGTGGTCGGCAGATCGTAGAGGTGGCTGTAGGTGTGCGCCATCAGCTCGTTGGCCTTCTTGGTCGCGGCATACAGGCTGAGCGGATGGTCGATCGCATCGTCGGTCGAGAACGGCAGCTTGCGGTTGCCGCCATAGACCGAACTCGACGAGGCGTAGACCAGGTGCTCGACCTTCGCGTGCCGGCATGCCTCGAGGATGTTCACGAAGCCGACCAGGTTGCTCTGCACGTAGGCGTGCGGATGGGTCAGCGAGTAGCGCACGCCGGCCTGCGCGGCGAGATTCACCACGCGCTCGGGCCGGAAATCGGCGAACGCACGCTCCAGCGCCACGCGGTCCTCGAGGTCGGCGCGCACGCACGCGAAACCCGGCTGCGGCACGAGCCGTGCGAGCCGTGCCTCCTTGAGGCTCGGGTCGTAGTAGTCGTTCAGGTTGTCGTAGCCGAGCACCTCGTCGCCGCGCGCGAGCAGGCGTTGGCTCAGGGCCGATCCGATGAAGCCGGCGGCGCCGGTGACGAGGATGCGCATGGTTGGGGGCCTTTGGACGTTGGACGGGAGACGAGAGACGGGAGACGGGAGACGGGAAGCCGCGATGATTTCGTGGCGCCGCTTTTAC
The DNA here is from genome assembly GCA_964462745.1 of uncultured Rhodanobacteraceae bacterium. Classification (GTDB taxonomy): domain Bacteria; phylum Pseudomonadota; class Gammaproteobacteria; order Xanthomonadales; family Rhodanobacteraceae; genus Dokdonella_A. Next base: position 5,113 of record CAYWZC010000050.1, on the reverse strand, counting down.
GTCTCCCGTCTCCCGTTCAACGTCTCCCTTCGCTGTTACAACCGATCATCGACCGCATCGCGTGGCAGCGCCTGCGTCACGTCGAACAACACGCAACCGGGCCTGCCGAGCGCGCGGAGGCGTTCGCCGCCGAGTTCGATGAATCCGCGATGCGCCACTGCGAGCACGATGGCGTCGTAGGCGCCCGGTTTCAACTCGTCCAGCAGTTCGATGCCGTATTCGGCCCGTGCTTCGGTCGCATCGACGCACGGGTCGTGGACATCGACCGTGGCCGCATACTCCTCGAACTCGGCAATTACGTCGATCACGCGGGTGTTGCGCAGATCCGGGCAATTCTCCTTGAACGCGAGACCGAGGATCAGTATGCGCGAGCCGGCCGCGTGGATGCGCCGACGCACCATCTGCTTGATGACCCTCTGCGCGACGTGCGCGCCCATGCCGTCGTTGATGCGGCGTCCGGACAGGATGACTTCCGGGTGGTAACCGATCTGCTGGGCCTTGTAGGTCAGGTAGTATGGATCCACGCCGATGCAGTGGCCACCGACCAGGCCTGGCTTGTAGGGCAGGAAATTCCACTTGGTCGCGGCTGCGTCGAGCACTTCGCGGGTATCGAGGTCGAGCCGGTGGAAGATCAGCGCGAGTTCGTTGATGAGCGCGATGTTGAGGTCGCGCTGGGTGTTCTCGATGACCTTGGCGGCCTCGGCGACGCGGATGCTCGATGCCTTGTGCGTGCCGGCCGTGACGATGCGCCGGTACAGCGCATCGACGAAGTTGGCCGCGTCCGGGTTCGAGCCCGAGGTCACCTTGACGATCGATTCGAGGCGGTGCCCGCGATCGCCGGGATTGATCCGCTCGGGGCTGTAGCCGGCATGGAAGTCGCGGTTGAACACGAGTCCCGACTCGGCCTCGATGATCGGCACGCAGACCTCTTCGGTCGCACCCGGATACACGGTCGATTCGAAGATCGCGACGCCGCCCGGTCCGATCGCGCGGCCAACCGTGCGGCTCGCGGCCTCGAGCGGACCAAGGTCGGGCCGCTTGGAGGCGTCGATCGGGGTCGGTACGGTGACGATGAACACGTTGCAGCCACCGAGGTCGGTCGGGTCCGCGCTGAACGTGAGATGGCGCGCGGATTCGAGCTCCGCGGTGGTCGTCTCCAAGGTGTGGTCGCGTCCTTCGCGCAATTCGGCGATGCGCGCGCCGCTGACATCGAAACCGAGCGTCGGAAGCTCGCGCCCGAACGCGACCGCGAGAGGCAAGCCGACGTAACCGAGACCCAGTACCGCCACCCGCACGTCCTCGGCACGTGGCAAACCCGCCGGTTCGTGCGGCATGGACGTGTCTCCTTCAGGCAGGCCGGGAGTCTAGCAAACGCGTCGCCGCGCGTTCCATCGAGGTGCGCGACCCTCCGACCATCGAGGCGCTCATGGCCCGGTCGGCTTCTTCGGTCGCTTCCAGGCCGGCACCGTCCTTTGCGGGGCGCGCGCGAGGCTGAGTTCGCCGGGCGGCGCGTCGCGGGTCAGGACCGAGCCGGCGCCGATCGTGGCTTCGGCGCCGATCGTCAGCGGCGCGACGATCGCGGTGTTCGAGCCGACGAACGCGTCGTCGCCGATGCGCGTCGCGTGCTTGTTCACGCCGTCGTAATTGCAGGTGATCGTGCCGGCGCCGACGTTGACCCGCGCGCCGATGTCCGCGTCGCCGAGGTAGGTCAGGTGGTTGGCCTTGGCGCCTTCGCCGAGGCGCGTGTTCTTGGTCTCCACGAAGTTGCCGATGCGCGTCGCGGCCGCGAGCCGGGTGCCGGGCCGCAGGCGCGCGAACGGGCCGATCGCGCACGCGCCTTCGGCGACCACGCCGTCGAGATCGCAGTGCGCGTGCACCACGGTGCCCGCAGCGAGGCGCACGTCGCGCAGGCGGCAAAACGGGCCGATCCGCACGTCGTCGCCGAGTTCCACCGTGCCCTCGCAAAGGACGTCGACGTCGATCTCGACGTCGCGCCCGCAGGCGAGCTCGCCGCGCAGGTCGAATCGCGCGGGATCGGCGAAGCGTACGCCCGCGAGCGCGAGTCGCCTCGCGTTGCGGCCCTGGTATCGGCGTTCGAGCGCGGCGAGCTGCCACGCGTCGTTCGCGCCGAGCACCTCGTCGGGATCGGCGCAAGTCGCGATCGCGGCCGGCTCGCCATCCGCCGCGGCGAGCGCGAACACATCGGTCAGGTAGAACTCGCCCTGTGCATTGTGTGGCCGCACCGCGCCAAGCCAGGCGCGCAGGCGTGCGGTGTGGGCGGCGAGGATGCCGCTGTTGATCGTGCGGATCGCGCGCTGCGCGTCGTCGCAGTCGCGTTCCTCGACGATCGCGGCGACCCGGCCGGCATCGTCGCGCACGATGCGGCCGTAGCCGTGCGGATCGGCGAGATCGGTGACCAGCACGCCGAGCGGTGCGGCGGGTGCGAGTACCGCGCGCAGGGATTCCGCGCAAATCAGCGGCACGTCGCCCGCGAGCACGAGGACCCGCGCGGCGTCGGGGATGCCCGCCAGCGCGATGCGTACCGCGTCGCCGGTGCCGCGGCGCACTTCCTGGTGCACCCAGTCGATGTCCGCCTGGTCCGCGAACGCGTCCCGGACCTGCTCGCCGAGATGGCCATGCACGACGTGGATGCGCGCCGGATCGATGGCGCGCGCCGCGTCGAGCACGTGCGCGAGCAGCGGCCGACCCGCCAGCGGCATGAGCACCTTGGGCCGGTTCGAACGCATGCGCGTGCCGGCGCCGGCGGCGAGCACGATGATGTGGATCGGTGCGGCGGACATCGGTGCGCAACTCCCGTTCTGGTGCGGATCGCGTGGGTCGCCAGTATACGGCGCGACGCGGCTCCGGCATCGAACGGCGTCGAGCAGCGGCGAACAGCGGCGAACTGGACAGATTTCCCCGACTCGCCCAGACTAGCCGCCTCGTCGTCGCGGGTGGAGAGCGGGTCTTGGCGAACATCCTCGTCCTGCACGGTCCGAACCTCAACCTGCTCGGCGAGCGCGAGCCGGCGATCTACGGATCGACGCGTCTTACGGACATCGATGCGGATCTCGCCGCGGCGGCGAGCGCGGCGGGACATGTGCTACACAGCTTCCAGTCCAATGCGGAAGCGGCGCTGGTCGACAGGGTGCAGGCGGCGCGCGGCGAGGACATCGCGTTCGTGCTGGTGAACCCGGCCGGCCTGACCCATACCAGCGTGGTCCTGCGCGATGCGCTGGCCGCGGTGGCGATACCGTTCATCGAGGTGCACTTGTCCAATCCGCATGCGCGCGAGCCGTTCCGGCGCCAGTCGTACTTTTCCGATCTCGCGGTCGGCATCGTGGCGGGTTTCGGCGCGGACAGCTACCGACTGGCGCTCGAAGCCGCGTGCGCGCACCTGCGGGCCGCGTTGGACGCTCATTGACCGATCCGCCTCGCGGCGGGAACCAACCAAAGGTTTGTCATGGACCTGCGCAAGATCAAGAAGCTCATCGACCTGCTGGAAGAGTCGAACCTGTCCGAACTGGAGATCAAGGAAGGCGAGGAAATCGTGCGCCTGTCGCGGTTCCCGAAGACCGCGCCGGCCTTCGCGCCGGTCGCGGCCGCACCGGCGCCCGTCGCGGCGCCGCGTGAACCGGCCGCGCCGCCGCGCGTCGAGGCGGTGGCGCCGGATCCGGGCAGCGAACTCCCGCCCGGCCAGGTCGTGCGCGCGCCGATGGTCGGCACGTTCTATGCGTCCTCGAATCCCGACTCACCCGCGTTCGTCCGCGTCGGCCAGGACATCAAGGTCGGCGATACCCTCGGCATCATCGAGGCGATGAAGATGTTCAACCAGATCGAATCCGACGTCGCCGGCAAACTGGTCGCGATCCTCGTCGAGAACGGCCAGCCGGTCGAGTATGACGAGCCATTGTTCGTGATTGGGTGAAGAGCCGGGAATGGGGAATCGACAAACATCCGGGCGGCCTCACGAGCAACTGGACGTGTGGAAGGAGGCGATGAATCTGGTGGAAACGATTTATGCATTCTCGGCGCACTTTCCCAGCCATGAACAGTATGGGTTGACCGGTCAGATCAGGCGTTCCGCGATCAGTGTTGCTTCGAACATTGCCGAAGGTGCAGCACGTCTGGAGTATGGCGACATTCCTGCGCAGATGTCTCTGCGCATCGACGAGGATCTTCGCCAAACTGACGGCGTTGATGAATGCGCTCGCCAAACGGGGCGGCCGCTGATGGCGCTTCTTTACCCATTCCCGAATCCCGAATCCCGAATCCCATGCTAGACAAAGTCGTCATAGCCAACCGTGGCGAGATCGCGTTGCGCATCCTGCGAGCGTGTTCGGTGCTCGGTATCCGTACGGTCGCCGTGCATTCGACCGTGGATCGCAACCTCAAGCATGTCGGCATGGCCGACGAGTCTATCTGCATCGGGCCGGCGCCCGCTGCGGACAGCTACCTCAACGTGCCCGCGATCATCGCCGCGGCCGAGGTCACCGATGCGGACGCGATCCATCCGGGTTACGGCTTCCTCGCCGAGAACGCGGATTTCGCCGAGCGCGTGGAGAAGTCCGGCTTCGTGTTCATCGGCCCGACCGCGAACGTGATCCGCCTCATGGGCGACAAGGTCGAGGCGATCCGCGCGATGCAGGCTGCCGGCGTGCCGTGCGTGCCGGGATCGGGCGGGCCGCTCGGCACCGACTCGGCCGAGAACGCACGCATCGCGCGCGACATCGGCTACCCGGTCATCGTCAAGGCGGCCGGAGGCGGCGGCGGGCGCGGCATGCGCGTCGTGCATACCGAGGCGCACCTCGCGAACGCGGTCACGATGACCAAGTCCGAAGCGAAAGCCGCGTTCGGCAATGCCGAGGTCTACATGGAGAAGTTCCTCGAGAATCCGCGCCATGTCGAGATCCAGGTGCTCGCGGACGGGCAGGGCAACGCGATCCATCTCGGCGAGCGCGACTGTTCGATGCAGCGCCGCCACCAGAAGGTCGTCGAGGAAGCACCCGCGCCGGGCATCGACGCGGAACAGCGCGCGAAGATCGGTGCGGTCTGTGTCGAGGCCTGCCTGCGCATCGGCTATCGCGGCGCGGGCACGTTCGAGTTCCTGTAC
>CAYWZC010000049.1:0-21270 GCA_964462745.1 uncultured Rhodanobacteraceae bacterium | reverse complement strand
CGTCGATGAGGCTGAACACCAGCGCGTTCGCGCCGATGCCGAGCGCGAGGGTCAGGATCGCGGCACTCGTGAACCCGGGTTTCGCGGCCAGCGTGCGCGCCGCGTAGCGAAGGTCCTGGATCAGGTTGTCGAGCATGCGGGGTCTCCGGTTGCGATCCGGCGGTTCACGCCGTCGCTGCGCTTTCGCGCGGTCGCATCAGGCGCTGGTCTTCCTCGTGGCGCAGGCGGTGCATGGTTTCCTCGTCGACCACGCGGCCGTCGAACATGAAGATGCGACGGTCGGCGAACTCCGCGTAGCGCGGGTCGTGGGTGACCATGCAGATCGTCGAACCGGCCTTGTGCAATTCGTCGAGCAGGGCCATGACCGCTTCGCCGTTCTTGGAGTCGAGGTTGCCGGTCGGTTCGTCGGCGAGCAGGATCGAGGGCTGGCCGACCAGCGCGCGCGCGACCGCGACACGCTGCTGCTGGCCGCCGGAGAGCTGGGCCGGGAAATGCTTGACCCGGTGCGCCATGCCGACGCGTTCGAGTGCGGCGATGGTGCGCTGCCGACGCTCCGCCTTCGACACGCCGTCGCGATAGGTCAGCGGCAGTTCGACGTTCTCGAACACCGAAAGGTCGCCGATCAGGTTGAACGCCTGGAACACGAAACCGATCTCCTTGTTGCGGATCTCGGCGCGTTCGCTCGCGCCGATGTCCGCGACCTCGCGGCCGTTCAGCGTGTAGGTCCCCTCGGTCGGCGTGTCGAGCAGGCCGAGGATCGCGAGCAGGGTCGACTTGCCGCAGCCGGACGGTCCGGAAATCGACACGTATTCGCCGCGCGCGATGTCGAAGTGCACGCCGGCCAGCGCGTGGGTTTCGACCTCGTCGGTCAGGAACACCTTCTTGATGCGGTCGAGGCGGATCAGCGGTTCGTTGCTCATGGTTTCGTGCTCGGTAGTCGGTGGGTGGCTTTCGGTACGGTGGTCCCGCGAGGGATTCATTCGAGGCGGATCATGTCGTGCTGGTCCCAGGCGCTGGTGTCGGACAGGATCACGCGATCGCCGACCTTTAGGCCCTGGCGGATTTCGATGAGGTTGACCGACGCCTTGCCGAGGCGCACCGGCACGCGCGTCGCGACGTCGGATTCGGGATCGACGCGGAACAGGCGCACTTCCGAGTCCGGCTGGCCGAACGCGGGCCGGCCGACGTAAAGGACGTTCGGCAGGCGTTCGATCTCGATCGTGCCGTCGACCGAAAGATCCGGGCGCGCGCCGGGCGGCAGCTCGCCGACCAGGTCCACGTCGACTTGCACGCTGCCGTTCTGCACCGCGGGATCGACGCGCGTGACGCGGCCCTCGGCGATGCCGTTGCGGGTGTCGACCTTGACCTTCTGGCCGATCACGACGTCCTTGGCCTGGGTCTCGGCGATGCGCAGTTCCGCGCGCAATGCGCCGGGCACCGCGACGCGCGCGAGGTTCGCGCCCGCCGCGAGTTGCTGGCCTTCCTCGACCGGCACCTGCTGCAGGACGCCGGCAATGCCGGCGCGCACGTGCAGCGCGTCGAACTGGCGCTGGCGCAGGTCGCGGGTCGCGGCGAGCTGGTCGAGGCGCGCCTGTTCGGCCGCGACCTGGGCCGCGATGTTGCGACGGAACTCGGCGACGCGCTGGCCCTCGATCTCGACCCGGTACTTCAGTTGTTCGAGCGCGACCAGGCTGCGCTGGTATTGCACGGCCGGGATGATGCCCTTCGCCGCGACGGTCTTTTCCGACTCGGCCTGCATGCGTGCGGATTCATAATCGGCCTTCGCCTGCGCCTCGGCCGCAAGCTGGTCGAGCAGGCTGGATTTCAACGACGTGCGCTTCGCGGCGAGGTCGGATTCGGCCGCGGTCACCTCGGCGTTCGCGGCGAGCAGCTGGCCTTCGAGTTCCGGGTTCGCGAGTTCGAGGATGATCGTGTCGGGTTCGACGCTCGCGCCGGGCCGGACCACGATCTGCTCGACGCGCGCCGCGGTTTCCGCGGCGATCCAGCGGATTTCCTTCGGCACCAGGGTGCCCGGTCCGCGCACTTCGCGCACGAGTTCGCCCTGCTTGACGGTATCGACGAGCACGCTGGAGCGTTCCACCGACGGCATCGCCGGCCCGAGCGCGGCGAGGCCAAGACCGGCCGCGACGAGCACGACGAGGAGACCCGCGCCGTAGAGCATCTGGCGGCGGCGTTTGCGTTGCTTGAGTTCGGGGCGTGCAATGTCCATGCACGGTTCTTAGCAGGATGCGTGCCAAGCACCGCAAATGGCGTGAAAACGGCGTTTCCGAGGGAATCCGGCGACCCCGACCTCACCCGATGTCCGCTGATGGACAGTGTGTGAACAGTGGCCGGGCGGCGGTTTCGCAAAGCCAGCCGAAGCCGTCAGCTCGGAAGCCCCGGAGCCGTGCGGCAGGAGTCCTCAGCTTGCCGGGCCGGCTGGCTTGCGTCGCATGAGCCAGGCACCGAGCGCGACCAGCGGCGCAAGCGTCGACAGGAACACGAGGTGGTACCAGACCGGGAAATGCCGCCAGACATGGATGTGCTCCGGCACGAACAACGCCAGCAGCAGCCCGCCGGTGACCCACGGTGCCCAGCGCCTGGCCGGCGCGATCACGTGCACGACCGCACCGGCTGCGAGCGAGGCGAGCGCGGCAATCGACAGCCGCGCGATCTGCATGCCGAGCGTGAACGACATCGCCGGTTCTGCCTGCGTGTACCCCGGCAACCCCGCGCGCAGGCCCCAGTTGAGGACCGTCACGACCACGATCCAGGCCGCCAGCCCGGCAACGATTCCCGCAGTGGCTCGCCACATGGCTACCTCCCGTTGTATTGGTTTATTTAGACTAATACAATAAAACCATGAAAGCAAAATTGCTGATTCTCGGCGTGCTGCATCGCGGCGACTTCCATCCCTATGAAATCAAGCGCCGCCTCGGCAACGCGATGGTCGAGTGCTATACCGATGTCGACGTGGGGACGCTGTATTACGCGATACGACAACTGGAGAAGCAGGGCCTGATCGCGGCCGTGAGCCGGCAGCGCGTGGCGCGCGGCGGCATGCGCACGATCTACCGCGTCACGCCGGCCGGGAAGGCCGAGTTCCGCGACCTGCTGCATCGGCAATTCGAGGAAGACGGACCGGTTTGCCGAACGCTGTACGGCGCCATGCTGTTCCTGCATCTCGCGGATCCGGCCGTCGTCGAAGGCCTCTTGCGCGCCCGCATCGCACGTCTCGACGAGTCGATCGCCAAACTCGCGCCGATTCGGAAGGACCTGGCCCCGGTGCTCGCGACGGGCAGCGAGCATCTGCTGCGCCATCTCGACCGGCAGCGGCGCCTCGATCGCGACTGGCTGAAGGGCCTGCTCGCCGACGTCGCGGCGCGCCGCGTGCGGGACGTCGCCGATCCACGCCAACTTGCGGCGGGCGGGACCGCCGACGAGGAGACTCGGCATCGCGGGGTGCGGAAAACGCGGGTGCGGGAAAACCCGCGATGACCACCACCGTGTGCATTGCCACGTGGCAGGACGGCTTGTTCATGATCGCGAACGGCGCCTCCCGTCGGGAACTGGCCGGCCGTGCCGTGCGGGCGTTGGCACCCGACGGGCGGAATGGCTTGCTGGCCATTGTCGACGGGCGTTCGCTGTACCGGCGCGCGCCGGAAGGTGTCTGGAACCTGCTCGCGCACGCCGAAACGGAGCTCGCCTGCTGCGTGGCGCTCGCCGACGTCGTCTACCTCGGTACCGACGAGGCCACGCTGTTGCGCGTCGATGCCGCGGGTCACGTCGAACGGCTGCACGGATTCGAGGCGGTCGCCGGACGCGACACCTGGTACGCGGGCACGACGCGGGTGGATGGCCAGCTCGTCGGGCCACCGCTCGGAGTCCGCACGCTGACCACGACCGCCGACGGTGCGGCACTGCTCGCCAACGTGCATGTCGGCGGCATCCCGCGCTCGACCGACGCGGGCGCAAGCTGGCGGCCGACGATCGACATCGATTGCGACGTCCACGAAGTGCGCGCGCACCCCGACCGCGCCGGGATCGTGGCGGCGGCCACTGCGGCCGGGCTGGCGATGAGCCGCGACGGCGGCTCAACCTGGCGGATCGAAGCACGCGGTCTGCACGAGGTGCACTGCTCGGCGGTCGCGTTTTCGGGTGACGATGTCCTAGTTTCCGCAGCAACCGATCCCTTTGCCGTGCGTGGCGCGGTCTATCGGTGGTGTGCGAAGGAACCGCGCGCGCTGGTTCCGGTTCGCGGCGGCCTGCCCGAATGGCTGGAGCGCGGCGTCGATACCGGCTGCATCGCGACGAACGGGGCGGTGATCGCGATCATCGATCGTGGCGGCAACCTTTACCTGTCAACCGACGACGGCAACACCTGGTCGCACGCGGCCGACGGCATTCCGGGGCCACTGTGCCTGCAGGTCCTGTGAACCAATCGTCCCATCGCGCTCTCGTCAAACAAGCCGCAACCGACGGATTCAAGACTGCCGAGCAAGCGTTGCCCTGCCTGCGCCCTGCTGGCTGCGCACCAGCGCACGGATCTGGACGGGAGGAATCTCGCGGAAGCCCTCAGGAATCCGGCCGGGCGAGCACGGCCGCGACCCGCTCGCGCAACGCCGGCACCAGGTCGCGTTCGAACCACGGATGGCGCTGGAACCACGGCGTGTTGCGCGGGGACGGGTGCGGCAGCGGCAGGAAGCGCGGCGCGTAGTCGCGCCAAGCCTCGACCGTCGCGGTCAGCGACGCCTTGCGTCGCCGGCCGAGATAATGGCGTTGCGCATACTGGCCGATCAGCAAGGTCGTCTCGATGTGCGGCAACTTCGCGAGCAGTGCGTCGAGCCACAGTTCCGCGCACTCGCGTCGCGGCGGCAGGTCGCCGCCCCTGCCGCGGCCCGGATAACAGTAGCCCATCGGAAGGATCGCGACTCGTTGCGGGTCGTGGAATGTTTCGGGCCCGATTCCCATCCACGTGCGCAGGCGCACGCCGCTCGGGTCGTCCCACGGGATCCCGGTCGTGTGCACGCGCAAGCCGGGCGCCTGTCCGACCACGAGGATGCGTGCGCCGGTGCCGGCCTGCAGCACCGGGCGCGGACCGAGCGGCAACTGCGCCGCGCAGGCGGTGCACGCGCGCACTGCGCGAAGCAGCGCGTCGAGGGTCGGGTACGAATCGGGGGAGGAACGCACGGTCATCGCAATGCGGCATCATAGCCTGCGATCTTCGCCTTGCCGCTTCCATTCAGCCGCGATCGTGCATGGTAGGGATTTCCGGCCGGGCCGATCCGAATGGATCCATCACGATGACTTCGCAACTCGATCAACTGTGCATCGACACCCTGCGCTTCCTGTCGGTGGACATGGTGCAGAAGGCCGACAGCGGGCATCCGGGCCTGCCGCTCGGCGCGGCGCCGATGGCGTGGACCTTGTGGAGCCGGTTCCTGAAGCATCATCCAGCGAATCCCGCATGGGCCGACCGCGACCGCTTCGTGTTGTCGGCCGGGCACGGCTCGGCGCTGCTCTACAGCCTCTTGTTCCTGACCGGTTACGAACTGTCGCTGGACGACATCCGCGCATTCCGCCAGTGGGGCAGCAGGACGCCGGGCCACCCCGAGCGCGGCCACACGCGCGGCGTCGAGGTCACCACCGGACCGCTCGGCCAGGGCTTCGGCAATGCGGTCGGCATGGCGATCGCGGAGGCGCAACTCGCCGCGCGCTACAACCGGCCGGGCCACGCGATCGTCGATCATCGCACCTTCGCGCTGGTCAGCGACGGCGATCTGATGGAAGGCGTCGCGTCGGAGGCCGCGTCGCTCGCGGGGCATCTCCAGCTCGGCAAGCTGGTCTGCCTGTACGACGACAACTCGGTGACCCTCGCGGCCGGCACCGGCATCACCTTCAGCGAGGATCGCGCGGCGCGCTTCGCCGCGTACGGCTGGCATACGCAGACGGTCGCCGACGGCAACGACAGCGAGGCGATCGCCGCCGCGATCGATGCGGCGTGTGCGGAAACCGCACGACCCTCGCTGATCCTCGTTTGCACCCACATCGGCTACGGGTCGCCCGAACAGGACAGCTACAAGGCGCACGGATCGCCACTCGGCGAGAAGGACGTCGCGGCCACCAAACGCAATCTCGGCTGGCCGGAGCAGCCACCATTCCTGGTGCCGGACGAGGCGCTGGACCGCGCTCGCGAGGCGTGTGCGCGCGGCAAACAGCAGGAGGAGGACTGGAAGGCGCGCTTCGCCGCGTACGCGAACGCATTTCCCGATCTCGCCGCGGAACTCGAGCACAGCCTGAGCGGCGAGCTGCCGGATGGCTGGGATGCGGACATCCCGGTTTTCCCGGCCGATGCGAAGGGTCTCGCGAGCCGCAAGGCCGGCGGCAAGGTGATGAACGCGATCGCACCGAAACTCCCGGCATTGAGCGGTGGTTCCGCGGACCTCGACCCCTCGACCTATACCGCGCTCGCGGATCTCGGCGACTTCAATCCGGACACCCTGCAAGCCGAACCGAGCGCAAATGGCGGACGCGGTTACGCGGGACGCAACCTGCACTTCGGCGTGCGCGAACATGCAATGGGCGCGATCGCCAACGGACTCGCCGCGCATGGCGGCTTCATCCCGTACACCGCGACCTTCCTGACGTTTTCCGATTACATGCGCCCCGCGATGCGCCTCGCCGCGCTGACCGGTTCGCAGGTGGTGTTCGTGTTCACCCACGATTCGATCGCGCTCGGCGAGGACGGCCCGACCCACCAGCCGGTCGAACACCTCGCGAGCTTGCGCGCGATGCCGCACCTCAACGTGATCCGCCCGGGCGATGCGAACGAGACCGCGGTCGCGTGGCGGGTCGCGATCGAGACGCGCGACCGGCCGACCGCGCTGGTCCTGTCGCGGCAGGGCCTGCCGACCCTCGACCGCGAACGTTACGCCCCGGCCCACGGGCTGCGCCGCGGCGCCTACGTGCTCGCCGACGCGCCCGGCGGCAAGCCCGCGCTGATCCTCATCGCGACCGGATCGGAAATGCACCTCGCGGTCGAGTCGGCCGATGTGCTGAACGCGCAAGGCATCGCGACGCGCGTGGTATCGATGCCGAGCTGGGAATTGTTCGACGCGCAGCCGCTTGCGTACCGCGACGAGGTGCTGCCGCCGGGCGTGCGTGCGCGGCTCGCGATCGAGGCCGGCGCGACCCAGGGTTGGCGCACATACGTCGGCGACGCGGGCTACGTGCTCGGCGTCGATCGCTATGGCGCATCGGCGCCCGGCGACGTCGTGCTCGACAAGTACGGCTTCAACGTCGACAACGTGGTCGCCCTCGCGAAGGACCTGCTGGAACAGCCATGAGCACGCGCATCCCCGCTTCGCACATCGTGTTGAAACGTGCCTACGAACCAGCCGCCGCGGACGACGGATCGCGCGTGCTCGTCGACCGCCTGTGGCCAAGGGGCGTCGCCAAGGCGGATGCGAAGCTCGATGCGTGGATGAAGGAAATCGCCCCGAGCACCGAACTGCGCAAATGGTTCGGCCACGACCCGGCGCGCTGGGAGGAATTCCGGAAGCGATATCGTGACGAGCTCGACGCGCACGGCGACCTCATCGCCGAGCTGCGCAGCCTCGCGCGCAAGGGCCGCCTGACCCTCGTCTATTCCGCCCACGACGAGGCGCACAACGACGCGGTCGTGCTGCGCGAGCGGTTGCTCGGGCACTGAGCTGCGCGTGGCCGGACCCCGCGTGATCTGGACGATCGGCCATTCGACGCGGCCGCTCGACGAGTTCCTCGACCTGTTGCGCGAATACCGCATCGAGGCGATCGCGGACGTGCGCCGCCTGCCCGGTTCGCGCAGGCATCCGCAATACGACCAGGACGCGCTGGCCGCGTCGCTCACCGAACACGCCATCGAGTACCACTGGTTCGAGGCACTCGGCGGGCGTCGCCGCGCGCAGGCCGATTCGCCGAACACCGCGTGGCGCAATGCATCGTTCCGCGGCTACGCGGACCACATGGCGAGCGCGGACTTCGCCGAGGGATTCGCCCGCCTGATCGAACTTGCGTCACGGCGACGCAGCGCGCTGCTGTGTGCCGAGGCCGTCTGGTGGCGTTGCCATCGCGGACTCATCGCCGACGCATTGCGCGTGCGCGGGATCGAGGTGTTGCATATCCTCGCCGCGCACGAGGCCACGCCGCACCCGTACACTTCGGCGGCCGCGGTCATCGACGGCCGCTTGAGCTACGCGGCGCGCGCGGTCGATGCCGACACCCGGCAACGCGAGTTGCCGTATGGAAGGACGTGACGACGATGAAGTTTCTGGCCACCGAACCCGCCGCCGGCCTGCTGTGCGTCGCGCTGGCCGCGTGCGCACCACCTTCGTTCGCGCAAGGCGATCCCGCCGATTGCGTCGGCATCACCGATGGTTCCGCGCGACTCGCGTGCTACGACGCGGCGATGGGGCGTACCGCAACCAGCGGTCCCGCGCCCGTCGCCGATGCGAATGCCAAGCGCAGCGCGGTGTTCGCGCGCGACCTGCCGCCCACCGCTGCGCACGCCGCGGAACCCGTCGTGGATGCGCGATCCGAACCTGTCGAAATGTCCCTGCTCGACCGGCGTTGGGAACTGTTCCCCGAATCCAAGCTCGGCCCGTTCCACATCCGCGCGTACCGGCCGGTTTACCTGTTGCCGTTCCTCTACACGAATCGCGTCAACCGCCTGCCGCAATCGCCCGCCCCCGACCACCAGGTCACGACGCCGCTCGACATCGATCGGCTCGAGGCGAAGTACCAGTTGAGCCTCAAGACCAAGATCTGGGAGGACATCCTCGGCGACAACGGCGACCTGTGGATGGGTTACACCCAGACCTCGCACTGGCAGGTGTACAACGACGACGTGTCGCGGCCGTTCCGGGAAACGACCTACGAGCCCGATGCGAGCTTCGTCTGGCGCACGGATTACGAGGTGCTCGGCTGGAGCGGCCGGCTGCTCGGCGTGACCCTGAACCACCAGTCCAACGGCCGCAGCAAGCCGTTCTCGCGCAGCTGGAACCGGATCATGCTCGACTTCGGCCTCGACCGCGACGGCTGGGCACTGATGCTGCGTCCGTGGTGGCGCGTGGGTGAACGCGATTCGATCGACGACAATCCCGACATCGCCGATTACCTCGGCCGCGCCGACCTGCAACTCGTGCGCCTGTGGAACGGCCACGAGTTCGCGCTGATGGCTCGCCACTCGCTGCGCGGCGGCGAGCGCTCGCACGGCGCCGTGCAGTTCGACTGGGCGTTCCCGATCCGCGAGGAGCTGCGCGGCCACGTGCAACTGTTCGACGGCTACGGCGAAAGCCTGATCGACTACAACCACCGCGCGTGGTACGTCGGCCTCGGCGTTTCGTTGCTCGAATGGTATTGACGCGGCGCGGTGCATCCCGGCACCGCCGCGACGGCCTGCCATGCGGGACTCCGGGGCCGGTGGTTCGCGCCAGCCGGCCCGGGTACGCCGTTTCGCGCGGTCGGCGCTACGGGCAGGACAGTCCGGCCGGCAGCGTCAGGCGGACCATGTCCATCTCGCCATCCGCGTAGCCGGGCTCGCTCGTGTCCCACGCGGCATGGCCCTGGTTGCAGTCCGTGAACGTGAACGTGATCGTGCCCCACAGCGTGCGGGTGACCGCGCCGGGATCGAAGTCGGGCGGGAACGCCCCACCGGCCACGAGGTACGCATCGAGGATCGCGAGCGTGCCGTCGATCTCGCCCTGCGCGACGATCCAGGCCGGATTGCCGGCCGCGTCGAACACGTACCAGTACGCGAGCAGCCCGCCATTCGCGAGTACCTCGATGTTGAAGCCGTGGCCGCTCTGCGCGGCGTTGTACCAGCTGCCCGTGAAACCGGTCGTGATCGGGACGGACGTCGGCGGCAATTCCTCGTCGGCCGGCTCGACCGTGATCGAGCCGCGCATGATGGCATGCAGGTCGCAGCGATAGTCCACGGTACCGGGTTGGTTGAAGGTGACCGTGGATTCCCAGCGCGAGCCGGAAGGATTCCCGAGACCGCCGTTCTCCCGGCAATCGTTCGAGCATCGGAACGAGTCGTCCTCCGCGTGGACGTTGTGGACGCCATTCACGTTGCGGAACGTGACCGTGTCGCCGACCGAGATCGTGAGCTTGTCGGGAATGAAGTCATGCCCCGACTGGCCACCGACGCGTACCTCGTGATCCATCGACCACAACCACGGGCTGGCGAACACGAACGGGATCGCCAGGCAGAGGATTCCGGGTCGAAGGCGTCCACGAGATCCCGGCACGTGTCCGTGGGCAGGACCGGCGTGGGCCGATGGAATGCGCGGATTGCGGGCGTGTGCGGGCATGGCAGGTTCTCCTGGAAGTTGATGGTGGCATCGAGGCGCAGCGTCATGCGGTGCGATCGCGAATCCGCGACGCGATGGGTGGTGCGGCGCGAGGCCGGGACGAGCGTGGCCGCCGCCCGCCCCGCGCAATGCGGGTGCGGTTCGTGCGCGAGGCAATCCGCGGCGCGTTTGCATCAAGATGGACACGTCCGTCATTCCAACCCGGCACCGCCTCCAAGGCTCCGATCTCGCGCGGGTCGTGGGCCCGCGGGCGGCTCCGTCCTGGAGTACCGCAAGGCCTGGCCGCGATTACCACGACGGCAAGCCCCGACGGTCCCGCCCGGTCCGGCCGGATCGTGGCGGATCGGCGCTACGGGCAGGACAGTCCGGCCGGCAGCGTCAGGCGGACCATGTCCATCTCGCCATCCGCGTAGCCGGGCTCGCTCGTGTCCCACGCGGCATGGCCCTGGTTGCAGTCCGTGAACGTGAACGTGATCGTGCCCCACAGCGTGCGGGTGACCGCGCCGGGATCGAAGTCGGGCGGGAACGCCCCACCGGCCACGAGGTACGCATCGAGGATCGCGAGCGTGCCGTCGATCTCGCCCTGCGCGACGATCCAGGCCGGATTGCCGGCCGCGTCGAACACGTACCAGTACGCGAGCAGCCCGCCGTTCGCGAGCACCTCGATGTTGAAGCCGTGGCCGCTCTGCGCCGAGTTGTACCAGCTGCCCGTGAAACCGGCGGTTATCGGTACGCTCGCCGGTCCGCCATCGCCGACCACGATCATGCCGGTGTCACCGTGCACCGCACAGTGGTACCCGTAGGTGCCGGGCTCCGGAAACGCGACGACCGCATCGAAATCGGCATAGGTCGGGTCGCCGTTGCCACCCTCGCCGTCGCAACCGAGGGCGCAGCGGAACAGCCCGGTGTCGGAAACAATGTTGTGCTGGCCCGTGTGGCCCCTGCTGATGAAGGTCACGGTGTCGCCGGGCTCGATCGCCACCAGATCCGGCCGGAAGACCGGCCGCTGGGTCGCCTGCTTCAACTCGATGCGGATCTCATGGTTCGCGGCAATGCAGGGCACGGCCGTGCCGAGCGCGATGGCGGCCAGTGCGCCGTGCAGGAGCACGGCGACTCTTGAAAAGCCGGAAGGGGTTGCACGGGCGTGCAGCATGGCGGTTCTCCGTTTTTTGTCTGCCGGCACCGGGTGACGGTGCCGGCGTCGTGCTCGCGATTGCATTGGGTGCGATAGCGTGTACTGGCGCATCTGTGCCGCCGATTGCCGCGCCGCGAGCATTGCGCGCGTTCGGCCAAACGGCACGCCACCTGCCGCCAGCGCTACGGGCAGGACAGTCCGGCCGGCAGCGTCAGCCGGACGACGTCCATTTCGCCATCGCGGTAGCCGGGATCGATCGTGTTCCACGCGACATGGCCGTGGTTGCAGTCCGTGAACGTGAACGTGATCGCGCCCCACAGCGTGCGGGTGACCGCGGCCGGATCGAAGGCGGGCGGGAACGCACCACCGGCGACGAGATACGCATCCAGGATCGCGACCGTGCCGTCGATTTCGCCCTGCGCGAGGATCCAGGCCGGGTTGCCGGTTGCATCGAACACGTACCAGTACACGAGCAGCCCGCCGTTCGGGAGCACCTCGATGTTGAAGCCGTGGCCGCTCTGCGCCGGGTCGTACCAGCTGCCCGTGAAGCCGGCGTCGATCGCGACCGTATCCGGCGGCGGCGGATCACCGCCCCCATCGCCGTCGCCGACGATGATCAGGCCGGGTTCATCGTGGACTTCGCAGTGGTAGGCGAAGGTGCCGGGGTTCGGGAACGCGAGGGTGAATTCATAGGCGACCTGGGTCGGGTTGCCGTCTCCGCCCTCGCCATCGCAACCGCGCGCGCAGCGGAACAGGCCGTCGTCGGACACGACGTTGTGCGCAGGGTTGTCGGTATAGACCCGGTTCCTGAACGTGACGGTGTCGCCCGGCGCGATGCTCAGGACGCTGGGTGAAAAACTGAATCCCGACGCGCCGACGCCGGCGTTGTTGCCGACCCGGACGTCGTGGTTCGCGGCGATGCACGGGCCGGCGAAGGCCAGTGCGGCGACCAGCAGCAGGCCTTGCCTGCGCAGCCGGCGCGCGGTCGTCGCGTCGGGACGGAACGGATGGATGTGTGGCATGCGGGGCTCCCTGTTGGCCGGCACCGAGAGCCGGCTTCTCGGCCGCGGCCCGGCGCACGTCGAGCCGGTTCGGGCAACAGGAAGTACCGCGATTCGCCCCGACGATTACCGCGCCGTCGCGACGGCCCTCGCGGGCGTTGCATCGGCGTCGGCCAGCGGCACGAGCGTGGCCGCGAGCAATACCGGCATGCTCCAGGGTGCCGGCACCGATTCCAGCGCGAGGCTGCGCAAGCGCCGCTCCGGGTGCGGATTCTCGACACGCACCGCGTACAGCGACGGCGTGGTCAGGGCCGGCGTGTTGCTCCAGTCCTGCGAGCCAAGGCCTGCCCACGCGATGCGCAGCGCCGACGCGTCGCCCGCCAGGTGGACGCCGAACCAGGCCTGCATCTGATCGCGGTTGCGGATCGGAACGCGTGCGCGGCTGCCGTCGGCGTAATCAAACTCGAAGGTTGCGTAGGTTTCGCGGCGCTCGCCCTTGAGCCGACCCGCACCGAACGCCAGCAGTTCGACGGCTGCAGCGTGCTCCAGGCGGATCGCGATGCCCTCGACCCGCGAACCGGACGCCACGTCGGGTGCGCGATTCCATGCCTGCTGGGCGATCACCGCGCAGCGGATCTCGAAGTCGATGCCGAGCAGCCGGTGCCGGCCCGCCGGTGGCAGCGGGCCGAAGTCGATGCGACGCAGTTCCCCGGGCGGCAGGTTGCAGTGCGGGCGCAGGTCCACGAATCGCGGGTCCATTTCGCCGGCATCGATTCCGCCCTCGTTCTCGCGACCCTGGTCCGCCGCGACCCCGCTGTCCGGAGGACCCGGATCCGCCGCACGCAAGCGGGCGCGAAGCGCCGGGTCGGGTGGCGGCAGGAATCCGGTCGTCGATGGAGAGGATTCCGGCGGTGCCACCAGCGCGATTTCCCGCCGCAGGTCCGCGAGCGGCCGCAGATCGGGCCGGGCCGCGAAAGCCCACAGCGTACCGTCGCTGGTGCCCATCACGACCTGGTCGCCACTCGCATCCATGCCGAGGTCGATCGCCCCGCGCGGGAGCTCGAACGTTTGCGGCATCCCGACAGCCGCCGACAGCCAGTCGCCACGCGTCGTTTCGAACCAGCGCACGTTGCGGCCGAGACGGACCGCGAGGCGCCGCTCCCCGCGATCCAGGGCGAGCCGCGGTGGATGGAAGAACTCGGTGCTGCCGAGCGCGACCACGCGCGGTTCGCGATCGAGGTGGTACAGGCGCAACTCACCCGGTCCGGGCAGGATCACCGCGGCCGCCGCACCGCCGTCGTAGGGTTGCAGGCCGCGCGCGCCGGCCGGGAGCGGCCATTCGCGCAGCGTCGCCCCGCTGCGCGCATCGAACGCGTGCAGGCGATGCCCGGCGCCACCGGCGGGCCCGGTCGCGACCCACAGGACCCGTCCGTCACGGCCGATCCGCGCGTCGCCGACGAGGACCGCATCGGCTTCCAGCTGGCGCACGAACGTGATGGTCCGCTCGCCGTCATCGACCACATGGTCCTGCCAGAACGCCGCGACGTCGGACCCGTAACGAAACGCCGGAAAGCGTTCGCGCAGCGTGTCCAGTTCGAACACGTGCAGCTCGCCATAGCGCCATGCGAGCAGTGCGTCACCCGAATCGGCAAGCTGCAACCGGTACGCCGGGCCGACCAAGGGGGTTTCGGCGAGCGTGCGACCGTTCGCGAGGTCGATGCCGCGCAGCACCAGGAGGTGCCGTTGCGAGCGGTCGGTCGCGTGCCACGCCGCGACCAGGCGGCGGCCGTCCGCATCGACCAGCAGCGCGCTCGGCGATGCGGGCAGCTCGATCGATGCATATCGTTCGCGACCATCGCCGGCATGGCGTACGTGGATGTGACGTCCCGCGGTCGCGACGATCCAGTCCGAGTCCGGGACCAGCTGCGCGAAGCCGGCCGCCTGCGGCAGGCGGATCTGCGCGCCTGCCGGTGCGCCGTCGCCGAGGCGTCGTCGCTGCAGGTCGGCGCCGCGCACGTCGAGCACGTAGCGGCCGTCGATGCGGCGCTGCGAGTCGGGCATCGCGAGCGGTGCGGCACGCGCCAGCAACCGTTGGCGATCCCGATAGCGCCACAAGCGAAGCTCGCCGTCCTTCGCCGCCGCCGCGACAAGGTTCGCGCGCGGCGCAAAATCGGTGCCGCCGAATCCCACCGGTTGGGCCATGCCGGGTCGCCGCAACACCTCGATCGCGGGCCGGCCGTGGCCGGGCAGGCGCCACAAGCGGCTTTCATCCGGCTGGTTGTGGGTGGCGACCAGCCCTTGTCCGGGATACAGGACCAGTCCGGTCAGGCCGCTGCCTCCCTCGGTCCGCCACGGGGGTGCGACGAGCGTGCGGTCCGCGACGTTCCACACGTGGACGGTACCGTCGAGGTCGCGGGCGCCGAGCCAGACGCCCGCCGTGTCGAACACGATCGGGCCGACCGCCTCCGCGGGCTGCGGCTGCAATGGGTCGGGCCGGCCGCTGGCGACGTCGAACAACACGGTTTCGCCGTTGCCGAAGCCCGCCGCGAGGTGCCGGCCATCCGGGGAGAACTGCCAGCCTTGCAACGGCTTGCCCGGTGCGTGGCGGTAACGCCACACGATGCGTCCGCTGCGGGTGTCCGCCACGCACAGCCGGTCCACCTCGCAACCATCGCGCGAGATGCTGATCGTGTTGTCCGGATCGCGTGGATACAGCGCGTAATGACGGCCGCCCGGCGCGAGCAGGGCCATGCCGGGATGGCGCGGGATCGGCGGCCCGAGCGGGCGCCAGGTCCCCACCTCGACCAGTTGCATGCGCGGCGTGCCGTCGGCTGCGGGTGCGACGCCGACCAGCGCATGCAGGCCGTCGCGCGCGAACTCCGCGCCGAACAGGCCTTCGAGCGGGGCCGGTGGCGTGCGTTCCTCGCCGGTTTCGGCGTCGATCAGGCTGGCCCCCATGCCGCGGCGCCCGAGGTGCGGGGCGAGCAGGTGGCGCCCGTCGTCCGCGAGGGTCAGGTACGGCCATGCGCGTACATCCAGTCGCGTCGTCCAGCGCAGGGCTCCCGAATCCACGTCGTAGCGCCGGACCTCGCCGTCGCTCATCGCGATCGCGACCCACCGCCCGCCCGGGTCGAGCCGAACGTTGAGCGGCTGCGCGCCGAGCGCGATGCTGTCGATCAGACGCGGGACCTCGTCGAGGATGCTGCCGATGCGCAGGCGCTCACGCGCCGCCAGGACGCCCGCGCCAGCCTCGGTTTGCTCCTCCAGGTTGTGCAACAGGTTCGGCAACGCCTCGGTCAAGCGGCCTTCGCCGAGCAGGCGATCGCTGTCCGCGGTCCGGTTGCGCCACAGGCTTTCACGCACCTCGAGCGCGGCCTGTTCGGCACGCTGCGTCTGGATTTCGGCGCGCCGCCATTGCACGGTCGTTGCGACCAGGCCAGCCAGCACGGCGAGTGCGGTTGCGGTGCCCGCGGCTGCGACACGCGGCTCGCGTCGCGCCCAACGCGACAGGCGCTGCAACCCGTTGAGCCGGCGCACGCTAACCGCACGTCCTTCGAGGAACCGACCGAGGTCGTCGGCCAGTTCCCGTGCGGTCCGGTAGCGGCGTTCGGCATCCTTGGCGAGGCAGGTGCGGCAGATCGCATCGAGGTCGGCCGGGATCGCGCGATCGCGTTCGCGCAACGATTGGACCTCGACATGGATCATCTGCTCGAGGATTCGCTGCGGACTTGCGGCGACGAATGGCGGCTTGCCGCACAGCAGTTCGTACAGGATCGCGCCGAGGCCATGGATGTCGGCCGCCACGCCGACCCGCGAGTTCGCCGCCCGCGCCTGTTCGGGCGCCATGTAGCCCGGCGTGCCGGCGATCTCGAAACCATCCCCGGCGGGTGACTCGCCGAGACGGCGCGCGAGTCCGAAATCCGCGATCCTCGGTTCGCCCGCGTCGTCGATCAGCACGTTGGCGGGCTTGAGATCGAGATGCAGCACGTCGAGCCGGTGCGCGTAGTCGAGTGCCTCCGCCACCGTACGCACGAGCCGCGCGGCGGCGTGCGGCGACATCGTGCCGAACGTCTCCACGTGTTGTTCCAGGTTGCGCCCGCGCACCAGCGCCATCGAGAAGAAGTCGAGTTCCGCGTACTGTCCGACTTCGTGGATCGACACGATATTGGGATGCTGCAAGCGCGCCGCGTTCTGCGCCTCGCGGCGGAATCGCGCGATGAATTCGGGCGAGGCCCATGGCCCGGCGGAGAGCAGCTTGATCGCGACTTCGCGCTGCAACGAACGCTGCATCGCGCGATACACGACGCCCATGCCGCCGCGACCGAGACGTTCGAGCAACTCGTAATCGCCGAAGTCGCGCTGCTCGGGATCCGCGAGGTCGAGTTCGGGCAGCTCCAGCGGCTGGAAGGCGAGATGTTTCCCTGCTCCGGAAACCGCCATGGTTCGCCCTCCCGCTCGTATCGACCTGGATACCGTTTTTTGCGCCGTGGGTTACCCGGCCGCGCCCCCGGATGCCTGCGCCGCCGGACTCACGGCCCTTCGCAGCACCTCGAGTTCGGTCTCGACCGCCTCCGGTTCGGCGACCGTCTCGCCGAGTTCCGCGCGCACGAACTCGTGCAGTCGCTGGCGCAGCCGGTGGATCGCGACGGCCAGCGTGTTCCGGCGCATGTCGAGACGCTCGGCGAGACGCGCATAGTCGTCGCTATCCGGTGCTTCGAGCAGGAATGGGCGCAGCGCAAGGAACAGTTCGCGCTTGCCTGCCGGCGTCTCCGCTTCCAGGCGCAGCATGGCCTGGCGCAGTACCGCATCAGCCCAGTCCCGCTCGAATGCGAGATCCGGCGCGTCTTCGCCAGCGACTTCGGCGCCATCGGCGAGTTGCGTCTCGATCGAAACCGGCTGCTGGCCTCCGCCGCGCTTGGCCGCGCGCGCGGCGGCCGCCTGGTTGGCGAGGAAATGCCGCAGCGAAACGAGCAGGAAGGTGCGGAACCGGCCGCGCGCACGTTCGGCGACGGCGAAGGTCCCGTGGCGCAGCAGTTGCTCGAAGAACGCCTGGGTGAGGTCCTCCGCCTCCTCCGCGGCATGACCGTGGCGACGCACGCACGCGAGCACGGGTGGCCGATAGATGCGGCACAACTCCGCGAGCGCGCGCGATGCGACAGGCGAGAGACTGCGCGCATCCAGAATCAGGCTCCAACGCGTGGTGTGGAACCGCGTCATTCCCTTCCCCCCTGAGGTCCGGTTGTGCCGATTCGCAGTGGGCGAATGGTAGCACCGCGATCGAACCCGACGGCGCGAAAGCGGCAGGTCGGCACCTTCGGCCCCGCGGGGGTTTCAGCGCTTGCGGTCGCCGTGCGGGACGGGCCGGTCGTGCAAGCGCGGCGTGCCCGGATCCGCGTGGTGGCGCAGCAGCGCGCGGCCGGTTCGCGCGCGATCGCGGCGGTCGGCGGCGGTGAAGCCGGGGGCGATGAAACGCGCAATCACTCCGTCGGCATCCGCATTGGAACCCGGCAGCGAGACCGCACCGTACAGGCTGCCGTCGCGCAGCAGGCGTGTCGCGCCGAATGTGCTTTGGCCGTCCGTCTCATGTGGCACACGAAAGTATGCCAGCGTTTCCAGAGAGCGGGGATCGAGCCATTGCGCCGTGTCTTGCCCTGCTTCGATGTTTCGAACGATCAGCCCGAGCGGTGAATCGTCCAGAACGAAGAGGTAGTCGTTGAAGGTACGCGCGGCGCCTACCTGTCCCGCAAGGTCGATCGACCACAGCGTGGTTACGTCCGGATCGCCGATAACGAACAACGTCAGGTTTCCCGCATGTGGTCCGGACAGAAAAACCCTTGGCCAACGATCCACATAGTCCAGATTTTCCAGCAGGACGTCGGGTCCGATCTCGCCCGAAGGCATCACGCGACGCAGATACTTCAAACCATCCTGGCCGGTCAGAACGACGTTGCCTCCGCCCTGGGCATTGAGCGCCGCGTTTCCACCACCCTCGACGTGCCAGAGCATCATGCCAGCGGCGTCAATGCGCGCAATCGAATAGATAACGGGTGGTGGAGGGCAAACGGGAATATCGCCGCAACTGGAACCGAATGCGACGCTCACACCGCCGTCTGGCAGCGGGCGAGCGTCGGCGAGCTGGAAGTACGGGTGATCCGAAATCACGATGGTGCTCTCCTCGACCATTCCGCTCGCGAGATCGGCCCGCTGCCAACGCACACCGTGGCCGATTCCATCCAACACGATCGCCTGATCGGTGTCACCGAACAGCGGATGCTGCTGGGTGACCGGGTATAGCCGGACTTGCAAGGGCACGGACCATTCGACCTGTCCCTCGGTATCGATCCGTACGAGTCGCTGGGTCTCGAACTCCGGTATGTACTCAAGGCCCCATGCCCCGCCGTCATCCGTCAGGATCGCGTTGATCCAGCGGCTGGCGCTGCATTCCAGGCAACTGTGCGTGATCCAGCGAACCGAACCGTTCGGCGCCAGTGCGATGAGTTGATCGCCGACGCTGACCAACGCTCCCGTTCCGACCCGAGCGTCAAGCTTGTAGTAATCAATGGGCGCGGGAAGAGCGTGTGTCCACTGCGGCAGGACTTCGGGTATGACCTCGCCATCGGGCGCCGCGCGAACGGTGCCCACGATCAACCCTCCGATCAGAATGGCGAATACGCCTGCGATTGCACGTGACATGCTGCTCTCCTCCATCGCCGCGTCAGTCGAAACCATTGCGGTAGATGAGTTCGGTCGGCGTGTAGCCGGGCGCGGTGAAGCGCGCGAGGCGGGGCTCAAGGAGGTCCCATTCGGTGCGATGGCTGTCCGCCCCGTACACGCTTCCGTCGGTCAACAGATGCCAGGTGTCCCCAGCGCCCGCGAAGGATTCACTCGCTGCCTGCTGTCCGGTAAAGCGGAATGTCGCGCGCGTTTCCAGCGATACCGGGTCGATCCAGTGGGCGGCATGGGCAGCGCGGGGATTCACCGCAGCGAGCAGACCGATCGGCGAATCATCGATTACGCGCGTCCCGATTTCCATACTGCGCGTTGCAAGGAGCTGTCCATCGAGGCCAAGCGACCACAATACAACGCCATCGGAATACGCATTGATGGCCACGACGATCCGGCTTTCGTGCGGGCCGTAAACGCCGATCAGAGAACCTGGAAGGTCGGGCAGTGCAGCCCCCTTCGTCACTTCGCCCGCGGGACTCACATCCAGCAGGCGCCAGAGTCCGCCGTCGTGATGAACGATCGCTACCGCACCACCGTCGTCGTGCAGGTCCACGACTCCGCCGTTCACCGACACCCGCCAGAGCAGGTCGCCATCCGCATCGAGCCGCGCAATCGACAGATTGGGCGGCGGTGGCGGCGGGCACATGATGTCGCAGGGATCGGTCTCCAGGGTGACGCTGACACCACCATCATCGAGGGCATGCGCGGAAGCGACGTAGAACGGGTTCAACGGCAACATGTGCTCACGGATGTCCGGTACGGTTGCGTTCGAGCGAAAACCTTGCCAGACCAGGGTCTGGAAGGTGGCGCCGATGACCATCGCCTGATCGTCGTGGCTTTGCATCAGGTACGGATAACCCGAGGACGAGGGGGCGTCGAATGGAACGCTCGCGACGACCTGCCCCGCGGCATCGACGCGATTGACCCGGGTTACACCCGTTTCCCGGAAGTAATCGATCGCCCATGCTCCACCGTCGGATGTCCATTCGGCCTCCCGCCAGAAATGGTCCGGACACAGTGCGCAGGTGTACGCGTTCCAGCGCGGTTCGCCCTCCGGGGTCGAGGCCACGAGCCGGTTGCCGACACTGGCAAGGACACCCAGACCGACGCGCGCATCCGTCGCGTAAAGCCCGGCCGATGACGGCATGATGCAAGGCCGCACCCGTTCTTCCGGATTGCCGAAGGCATCAAGCGATATCAGGGCCGGCGCAATGCCGCAGTCGGGCGTCTCCTCGCCGGTCTGGACCAGGAACTCGGTCGTTGCTGCATGGCGCTTGCCGCGACTCACGATGCCGCCTTCCTCGCCGACCAGTTCGTGGCTCCATTGCAAGGCGCCCGAAGCATCCAGGCCAACCGCGCTGATATGGTACTGGTCACCTCCGCGGGTCACGACCGCACCGTGCTCGGTGGCGACGATGTCTCGCGCAGGCCTCGTCCAGAGCACGCTGCCATTGGCAGGATCGATGCGCCGGACCTCGTCGGGAAGCTCATCCCCGACCCGAGCCAGCGCATAGACGAAACCGTCGGCGTCATGGACCAGGTGCTCGTAGGACCGGTTCGGTTCGAGATCGATCACCAGTTCCCGTACGCCATCTGCCGAGTACCGCGCAAAGAATCCGGGTTGGTTGGTCCCCGAACCTCCAGCGGCTACCACCTTGCCATCGGCGAGCAGGTCCAGTGCTTCCGCGGAGGTCGAGATGCACAATCCGCAAAGATAGTAGTCTTCGGACAGCCGCACGCCATCGAGATCGAAGCGCAATACCGCAGCGCCCTGCTGGCCGACCAGCGGGCCTAGCGAAGCAACCCAGATCACGCCGGAAGTGTCGACCAGCATGTCGTTTCCGCGGAACAAATGACCGTTGTTGCCGTTGCGCACGCTCCACTGGACCATGCCGTCGACACCGACACGGCTGAGCCCGTTGTCGTACATCGCAAGGGCCGACCCGTCCGCCAGCAACTGCAACTCGGTGCATGACTTGTTGAACGGTGAATCCACACCGAGCGGGGTCGCGGTTCTCAATTCGAGTTCGGCGTCGAGGCGCAACAGCGTGCAGCG
>CAYWZC010000048.1:18381-21520 GCA_964462745.1 uncultured Rhodanobacteraceae bacterium | reverse complement strand
TTGCCGATCAGCGGGAAGTCCTTGCGGAACGGATGCCCGACGAAGCCGTAGTCGGTGAGGATGCGACGCAGGTCCGGATGCCCGTCGAACACGATGCCGAACAGGTCGAATGCCTCACGCTCGAACCAGTTCGCACCCGGCCACAACGGGACCAGTGAAGGCAGCGTCGGCAGGACATCGTCCGCACACCACGCGCGCATCGCGACGCGACGGTTGTGGCGCACGGAGCGCAACTGCACGACCACCGCGAAACGGTTCGGAATATCGACGTTGCGCGGCCGGTTGGCCCACGAGAACCGGCCCGGCCCCTCGCCTTCGACACCGCGCGAGAAGCCCTCCCCGGTAACATCGGTGGTATCCCATTCGGTATCGCCGTAACCGAGATAGTCGATTCCCGCGACGTCGATCAACTGTTCGAAATGCAGGTCCGGATCATCACGCAGGGTACTGGCGACGTCATGCCAGTTCTCGGCAAGCACCTCGATCGTGATTTCACCGCGAACCTCGCGCAGCGCAACGAGCCGGGCGCCCAGCTTTGCTTCCAGTTGGCGCGCGAATGCGCCTCGACCTTCGCCTGTCACGGCATTCTCGTCCATGGCCGGTTCCTAGCGCGCGATCGTGTTGGTGCGCCGGATCTTCTTCTGCAATTGCAGAATTCCCCAGACCAGGGCCTCGGCGGTCGGCGGGCAGCCGGGAACGTAGATATCGACCGGCACGATGCGATCGCAACCGCGCACGACCGCGTAGGAATAATGGTAGTACCCGCCGCCGTTTGCGCAGGAACCCATCGAGATGACCCACTTCGGATCGGGCATCTGGTCATACACGCGGCGCAGCGCCGGCGCCATCTTGTTGACCAGGGTGCCGGCGACGATCATCACGTCGGACTGGCGCGGGCTCGGACGGAAGATCACGCCGAGCCGATCCAGATCGAGGCGCGACGCGCCCGCGTGCATCATTTCGACCGCACAGCACGCGAGACCGAAGCTCACCGGCCACATCGATCCGGTCCGCGCCCAGTTGATCAGCGCATCGAGCGATGCGGTCGCGAAACCGCGATCCGGCAACACGGATTCCCCGCCGGGACGCAGGATGTCGTCCACGGTGCCTTGCGGCACGGGGTTGTGCATCATGCGGCTGACGGCGTCGGCTATTCCCATTCCAGCGCTCCCTTCTTCCACGCGTAGACGAAGCCGAGTACCAGCAGTCCGAGGAACATTCCCATCTCGAGCAGGCCGAGCAGGCCGAGCTTCGAGAACACCACGGCCCACGGGAACACGAACGCGATCTCGAGATCGAAGATGATGAACAGGATCGCGATCAGGTAGTAGCGCACGTCGAAGCGCATGCGCGCGTCCTCGAACGCCTCGAAACCACATTCGTAGGCCGAGCTCTTGGTTGCGTTCGCACGCGCTGGCCCGAGCAGCTTGCCCAGCACGATCAACGCGATGCCGATTCCGGTCGCGACGATCAGGAACAGCAGGATGGGAAAATACTCGGTAAGCACTCGTACCTCCGCGGAATCCACGAGTCCGCATCAGTCAGGCCGGCGCAACCCGTCGCGCCGGCCTGCGGCGAATCGTTGCCGCCGATCCACCAACCTTTCCTGTTCGATCACAATGGTGCCCAAGAGAGGACTCGAACCTCCACGGGTCTCCCCGCTACCACCTCAAGGTAGTGCGTCTACCAATTCCGCCACCTGGGCATTGTGACCTGCGAATCAATCCTGACCTGCACCCTCGTCCTGGTCGTTGCCGGCTGAGCCGGAACCAGCCTGCGGGATCGCCGGCGTACCGTCGCCCTGCTCCGCCGGTTCGGCCGATGTTGCGGCCGGGACCGACGCATCCGGTGCGGTGGACGGCGCCGGCGTCGCAGGCGGTACGTCGCTGGACGCCGCCGGAGACGTGGCTCCCGGAGCCGGTTCCATGAGACTGCCCATGACACCGAGGTCGTCGCCGGTAGCCGTCGTGCTCGCCGGTCGACTGAGCCAGATGCCCATCCCGAGGCTGATCAGCATGAACAGCCCGGCAAGCACCGCGGTACTGCGCGACAGGAAGTTCGCCGACCCGCGCGAGCCGAACACGGTGCCCGAGGCACCGCCGCCGAACCCGGAGCCGGCATCCGCGCCCGCACCGCGCTGCAGCAGGATCAGCACGATCATCGCGACCGCGATGAGCACGTAGAACACGTTGGAGATGATGATCAGCATTCGTCTTTCGCTCTTTGCCGCGCGGGCGCGGTAATTCCTTCGCTAGTCCTGTCGCGCGGCAGCGGTACAGATGTCCAGAAAATCGTCGCCGACCAGCGAGGCGCCGCCAATCAGGCCGCCATCCACATCCGGCTGGCCGAACAGCTCGCTCGCGTTTGCGGGTTTCACGCTGCCGCCATACAGGATCCGCAGCGAGCTGGCTATTTTAGCATCCTGTGCGGCGAATATGCCACGCACGAACGCGTGCACCGCCTGGACCTGGTCGGGGCTGGCGGTACGCCCGGTGCCGATCGCCCAGACCGGCTCGTAAGCCACCACGGCGGACGCGAAGGCGGCCACTCCGATGCGTTCGAGCACGGCCCGGACCTGCCCCGCGATCACCTCCTCGGTGCTTCCCGACTCGCGCTGCGCAAGGGTTTCGCCGATACAGAGCACGGGTTGCAGTCCGGCGGACTGCGCCGCCGCGCACTTCGCGGCGACCAGCGCATCCGATTCGCCATGGTACTGGCGCCGTTCCGAATGTCCGGCCAGCACGTGGGTGCAGCCGATGTCGCACAGCATCGCGGCCGAGACCTCGCCGGTGTAGGCACCCGAGGCGTGTTCGCTGACATCCTGCGCGCCGAACGAAATGCCGCGATCCACGTAGCGGGTGGCCAGTTCCGCGACATACGGGAACGGTGGCAGCACGAGCACATCGATGCCGGCCGGCGCCGCATCCGCGATCGCGGCGACCAGATCGACCGCCATCCGTCGCGAACCATGCATTTTCCAGTTCCCGGCAACGAGCTTGCGGCGACTCACATCGGACATCCGGTTCTTGAAGGGCCGCGAAGGATAGCCCGCGCGCCAGACGGGAACAACCGCGTGCGCCTCGCAAGCACCGTGGGGCGTCTTCCAGCCTTGCGTCAGGGCAGGCAGAGTGCTGAAAAC
>CAYWZC010000048.1:0-18281 GCA_964462745.1 uncultured Rhodanobacteraceae bacterium | reverse complement strand
AAGCACCGTGGGGCGTCTTCCAGCCTTGCGTCAGGGCAGGCAGAGTGCTGAAAACGCCGCTTCAGTACCTTGGCGGAGCGGCGCAGGGACGCACCGCGTCCTGCTAGAGCAGGCGGATTTCGCGCAAGCGCTGCAAGAGGTAGTCGTTCGCGGTGATCGGTTGCGGATAGCGGTTCGGGTGTTCCGCATCGATGCACGAGGGCAGGACGTCGATGAGGAAATCCGGATTCGCATGCAGGAAGAACGGCACCGAGTAGCGCGACTGGCTTGCCGCATCGCCCGGTGGATTCACGACCCGGTGGGTGGTGGACGGATACACGTGATTGGTCAGGCGTTGCAGCATGTCGCCGATATTGACCACGATCGCGTCGCCGTCGGTGGTCACCGGCAGCCATTCGCCGTCGCGGGTCAGGATCTCGAGGCCGGCCGCGCTCGCGCCGACCAGCAAGGTGATGAGATTGATGTCCTCGTGCGCACCCGCACGCACGTTCGGCACGTCGGCCTGCGTGATCGGCGGATAATGGATCGGGCGCAGGATCGAGTTGCCGCAATCGGTCTTGTCGGCGAACCAGTCCTCGTCGAGGCCGAGATCCAGCGCCATCGCACCGAGTATCCGCGAGCCGAGCGAATCGAGCGCCTCGTACAACGCGTAACCGTGCGCGCGGAAGTCCGGCACTTCCTCCGGCCACAGGTTCGGCGCCATCACTCCGGCGTACCGCGAGTCGCGCGGGATCTCGCGACCGACGTGCCAGAACTCCTTGAGATCGGGATACCGCGCGTCCTTCGCGGTTTCGATGCCGAATGGCGTGTAGCCACGCGCACCGCCCGCGCCGGGGACGTGATAGCGACGCTTCACCGGATCGGCGAGCGCGAAGAAATCGCGGAACGCGCGGTATGCATCGTCGATGAGCCGCGCCGGGATGCCGTGATGGGCGATGCAGCAGAAGCCGAACTCCCGATACGCCGCGCCGAGTTCCGCGACGAATGCCGTGCGGTCGGAAACATACCGACGCATGTCCAGCGTCGGTACGATCTTCACGCCGCGATGCCTGCCGCCGATCGCACCGCCATGGCCAGCGTATCGACCAGCCGCGCCACGACGCTCGCGTCGGCGGCCTCCACGGTGATCCGGATCAGCGGCTCGGTCCCCGATGCACGCAACACCACCCGACCCCGTCCGTCCAGTTCCTGTCGCGCGACATCCAGCGCCCGCTGTACGCCGGGGTCGGCGACGAGTGCGGAACCTCCCGCGGCACGCACGTTGACTGTCGTCTGCGGAATCTTCTGCAGGCCGGCAATCGCCTCGTCCAGGCGCTCGCCACGGCGCCTGAGCGCTTCCAGCACGAGCAAGGCGCTCACGATGCCGTCACCGCTGGACGTGCGGTCGAGGCACAGGATGTGCCCGGAAGTCTCGCCGCCGAGGACGCCGCCCTGTTCCCGGAGCGCCTGCAGCACGTGCCGATCGCCGACCCGCGCGCGCAGGAATGGCAGGCCGAGCGCCGTGATCGCCTGCTCGAGCCCGAAGTTGCTCATCAGGGTACCGACCACCGGACCGGCCAGTTCACCACGCGCGTGGCGGTCGCGGGCGATGACGTAAAGCAGGTCGTCGCCGTCGACCAGGCGACCCGCTCGATCGATCATCTGCACCCGATCGCCATCGCCGTCGAATGCAATGCCGAGGTCCGCGCCGCGTTCCACGACTTCCGCCGCCAGCGCCGCCGTCGCGGTCGCGCCGCACTCCGCATTGATATTGAGTCCGTCGGGTCGGTCGCCGATCGTGTGCACGCGGGCACCGAGATCGGCGAAGACCCGCGGTGCCATCTGGTAGGTCGCGCCATGCGCGCAGTCGAGCACGATGTGCATGTCCGTGAGGTCGAAGGACCCCGGGACCACCGACTTGCACGAATCGATGTAACGCGCCGCGGCATCGGTCACGCGGCTGGCCTTGCCGATCGCATCGGAGGCCACGGTCGTGAACGGCGCGTCGAGTTCGCGCTCGATCGCAAGTTCGATTTCATCCGAGAGCTTCTCGCCCGCGGCGGAAAAGAACTTGATGCCGTTGTCCTGGTAGGGATTGTGCGAGGCGCTGATGACGATGCCCGCGCTGCCGTCCAGCATGCGCGTCAGCGCCGCGACCGCCGGCGTCGGCATCGGCCCGAGCAGGAGCACGTCGGCGCCGGCCGCGAGCAGCCCCGCTTCGAGCGCGGACTCGAACATGTAACCGGAAATGCGCGTGTCCTTGCCGATCAGGACGCGCGCGCGTCCATCGGCGCCGGTCAGCACCGCGCCTGCCGCGCGGCCGAGGCGAACCATGAAATCCGCGGTGATCGGCCACTCGCCGACCCGGCCGCGAATGCCGTCCGTGCCGAAGTAGCGCCGGGCGCTCATGGGAAACGGGAATCGGGAATCGGGAATCGCAAAAGCGACATCGTGGACATCACGAGTGGGCCAGGACCGCGAAATGGGACCCGGAACCGCAGTTCGCAACCCCGGTTCCCGCTTCCCGGCTCTCCATCAGTCGCCCATCTGCTTCTGGCGATGCTCCCAACGTTCCTGGGCGTCGAGGCTCATGGTCGCGATCGGGCGCGCTTCGAGTCGGTCGAGGCCGATCTCCTCGTCGGTCTCCTCGCAATAGCCGTAATGGCCTTCCTCGATGCGCTTGAGCGCCTTGTCGATCTTGGCGATGAGCTTGCGATAGCGATCGCGCGTGCGCAGTTCGAGGGAATTCTCGGTCTCGCGCGTGGCGCGTTCGGCATCGTCGCCCACGTCACGCACCTCGTCGCGCAGGCTTTCGATCGTCTGTCGCGATTCCTCGACCAGGTCCTCGCGCCACTGCGTGAGCTTGCGCCGGAAGTACTCGAGCTGGCGCGGACTCATGTACTCCTCGTCGGCGCCGGGCTTGTAATTTTGGGGCAGCTCGATGTGCACGGTCGCCGGCAAGGCGTAATGCCCGTCCTGCATCGTGATGTCTGCATCCGTGTTCGGCACCACCGTGCGGGACTTGATTCCCTTGACGGCTCGTTTCCTGGTCGCGCTCCTGGCTGTGTTCACTGAGGATGATGATCCGGATTTTCTTGTACTGGATGGGGCCTTGCCGGTGCTACGCGCAGCGGCAGGTTGTCTGGCGGGTGCGGCGGCCTTGCCGCGCTTGGTCGCGACGGATCGCTTGGACGCGGTTGGTTTCTTCGCGGCAGCGGACTTGCCGGTCGCAGGCTTGCGCACCGCGGGCTTCCGCGCAGCGACCTTCTTCGCCGGCGCCTTCTTCACGACATTCTTCTTCGCAGCGGGCCGGGAAGCGGACTTGCCGGGCGCCTTTTTCGCGGCCACCTTGGCGGGGGGCTTCTTCGCCGTGCGCGCAGCCGACTTCTTCACCACTTTCGCCGCCGCCTTCGAACCACTTGCCGCGGCGGATTTCGCGCGCCCGGCGGCGGCGGCCTTCTTCGTCGCACGTCCTGTTCGCTTGCCTTGTGCCATAACGACACTCACCTTGTTGCTTGGCGGGCCGGTGTTATAGCCTAACTGCCCCCCACCGGCAACCGCCGAAACGGGTTTGCGCACGCGCACTTGCGCGCCCGAGTCAGGTATCTCGTGTCCCGACTGATCCTGTTCCTCATTGCCGGTTATCGACGCCTGCTCGGACCGCTGCTCGGCGGTCACTGCCGCTTCGATCCGAGCTGCTCCGCATACGCGCGAATAGCGGTGGCGCGGTTCGGTGCGTCGCGCGGGACCTGGCTCGCCATTCGCAGGCTCGCACGCTGCCATCCGTTGTGCGAAGGTGGCGCCGATCCGGTGCCTGCACGATTCCACTGGATCGGACGCGATCCATCGTCCCCGTCCCCAATGGAGTTGCCGCGTGAATAACTGGCTCATCATCAACGCCGAAATCGTCAACGAAGGGCGCCGCGAAGTCACCGACCTGCGCGTGCGCGACGGGCGCATCGAGCACATCGAACGCAACCTGACCGTGATGCCGGACGAACGCGTCTTCGATGCACGCGGCCGCTGGCTGCTGCCCGGCATGATCGACGACCAGGTGCATTTCCGCGAACCCGGACTGACCCACAAGGCCGACATCGAGCACGAGTCGCGCGCGTGCCTGGCCGGCGGCATCACGAGCTTCATGGAGATGCCGAACACGAAGCCGCCCGCGGTCGACCGCACGGCGCTCGATGCGAAATACGCGCTCGGCGCCGCGAATTCGCGCGTCAACTACGCGTTCTATTTCGGCGCGACCAACGACAACATCGACGAGATCCGTGCCCTCGATCCGCTGGCCACGCCCGGCATCAAGGTGTTCATGGGATCCTCGACCGGCAACATGCTGGTCGACGATCCGGCCACGCTCGATGCGATCTTCCGCGATGCGCCGGTACCGATCATCACGCACTGCGAAGACACGCCGATGATCGAGGCGAACGAGGCGGCCGCGCGCGCACGCTGGGGCGAGCACATTCCGATCGAGCAGCATCCGCTGATCCGGTCGCGCGAGGCGTGCGTGAAATCCACGCAGCTCGCGCTGTCCCTCGCGCGCCGGCACGGCACGCGCCTGCATGTACTGCACATTTCCACCGCCGATGAATGCGCGCTGTTCGATCCCGGCCCGATCGAAGGCAAGCGGATCACCGCGGAAACCTGCGTGCATTTCCTGCATTTCTCGGACGCCGACTATGCGCGTCTCGGCAGCCGCATCAAGTGCAATCCCGCGATCAAGACCGCAGCCGACCGCGCCGCGATCACGCAGGCGCTCGCCGATGGACGCATCGACATCCTCGCGACCGACCACGCGCCGCACCTCGCGAGCGAGAAGGCCCAACCGTACACGCGCGCGCCATCCGGCCTGCCGCTGGTCCAGTACGCGCTGCAATGCGCGCTGGAGCGTGTCTTCGACGGGGAGCTGACTCTGGAACGCGTGGTCGAGGCAACCAGTCATGCACCCGCGATCCGCTTCGACGTCAAGGAGCGTGGTTTCCTGCGACCCGGCTATCACGCGGACCTCGTGCTGGTCGATCCGCGCAAGCCGCATTCCGTGACCGCCACGGAAATCCTGTCCAAATGCGGATGGTCGCCATTCGAGGGATACACGTTCCGCTCCAGCATCGCGGCCACCTTCGTCAATGGCCGGCTCGGCTGGAACGACGGGGAACTCGATGACGGCGTGCGCGGCGCGCGCCTGGAGTTCGCGCGATGAGCTTGCGCTTGCCGAAGCTCGCCACGATCCTGTCCAGCCTCCTGGCCGGCGTCGTGTCGGCGGCATCCGCTTCCCGGCTCGAACTGCCGCCGCACATCCA
Source organism: uncultured Rhodanobacteraceae bacterium (assembly GCA_964462745.1). Taxonomy (GTDB): domain Bacteria; phylum Pseudomonadota; class Gammaproteobacteria; order Xanthomonadales; family Rhodanobacteraceae; genus Dokdonella_A. Next base: position 12,993 of record CAYWZC010000048.1, on the reverse strand, counting down.
GCAGGGACAGCTCGTCATCGCAAAGACGGCACCCGGCACGCAGGTTTCGTTCGACGGTCGCGACTTGCGCGTGGCGGCGGATGGTCGGTTCGTGTTCGGTGTCGGTCGCGATGCACCGCAGGCCATCTCCCTGCACTTGCGCCACACCGATGGCCGCGAGGAAACCGTCAGCGTCGCGGTCGAGCAGCGCCGCTACCGGATCGAGCGGGTCGACGGCTTGCCCCAGCACACCGTCACGCCGGATCCGGAGATCGCCGCACGCATCGCGCGCGAACAGGCCGAGGTGGTCGCGGCGCGCCAGCGCGACGACGATCGCGAGGACTTCCTCGGCGGCTTCGCACGGCCGGTGACCGGCGCACGCATCAGCGGAATCTACGGCAGCCAGCGCATCGACAACGGCACGCCGAAATCACCGCACATGGGTCTCGACATGGCGGTGCCGACGGGTACGCCGATCCGGGCTCCCGCACCCGGCATCGTGAGTTTCGCGAAGACCGGCCTGGTCCTGACCGGCGGTACCGTGCTCATCGACCACGGCTTCGGCCTCGACAGTTCCTTCCTGCACATGAGCCGGGTCGACGTGGAAGTGGGCGACCGGGTCGAGCGCGGGGACGTGATCGGCGCGGCCGGCGCGACCGGCCGCGCGAGCGGCCCGCATGTGCACTGGGGGTTCAACTGGTTCGACGTGCGGCTGGATCCGGCCCTGCTGCCGGCACCCTGAATCCGGCGCCGATCGCCACGCCGCGCTGCCGCGGGCCCGTGGAGAGCCTCAGGTACCGCGCGGGAAGCGACCGGGTTCGTCCTGGTCGCCGCGGTAGCCGCCCTCGACGCCCTTGGTCGCGACCGCGACCGCATCGTGCGCATGCAGGCTCTCGTGGTGCGATGCGCGCAGCCAGAAGTCCTGGATGCGCGCATCGGCGTCGAGCGCCGCGTGCATGCGCCGCGCGGCGTCTTCGCAGAACATGAGGTTCTGGCCGTTGAGCAACGCGAAAGCCTGCTCGTCCTCGCGTTTGACCGCGGTCTGCACCGGTGTTTTCAGCGCATCCTCGATCGCGTCGACGAGATCGACGATCGGCAGGTCGAATCCACTCGCGAGGCGCACCCGTACCTCGGCCGTGCTGCGCTGGCTGTGCGGCGTGGCGCAGATGCCGTCCTCGCTGCCGAGCCACGCGAGCACCGCGGCGCGGTCGAGCGGCACGCCGGCCGGGAAGTCGGACTCGAAGCGTTGCTGGATCAACTGTCGCGCGAGCGCCGCCGAACACGGGCAGGTGCTCGAATATTCGATGCTGACCGCAAGTTCCAGCGAAAAGCGCCCGCCCTGCATGCGCGCGGTGACTTCGACCGGATAGGCTTTCCAGCCGCTGTTGCCACTGCGCAGCGCCGGGCGGCGCAGGCGATGGTCGAAACGCGCACGCACCATCGCCGCGTCGGCGAGATCCGCATGCGAATCGAGGAAGTCGCGCAGGAGATGGCGCAGGCTGCACGGCGTCAGCAGCTCGTTCGACAGATGCCGATCGACGTGCAGGTACAAGCGCGACATGTGGATGCCGCGCGCATCGGGTCGCAACAGGTTGACCCAGGCTCCGACTTTCGCGCCGGTCTGAACCGTGCCGCCGTCCGCGCCGCTGACGCACACCGGCATGTCGATGCCGTCCATGCCGACCCAGTCCAGCGCCGCGGCCGCGTGTGCCTGTGGCTGGTCGGCTACGTCGGGCAGCGGGCGCAGGCTGGCGTCCAGTGGCGGCATGGCGATTCCTCGTGATTCCGTTGCGAGACCCCGACGTGGGGGTCCGATCGTGTGACTCAATGGTAACGCAGCCGGCCAGCGCGTAATGCGACGCCGCTCATCCGCGCGCCGCGCGACTCGCACCACGCCACGCCGCCCACAAGGCGCTCGGCGGCAAACGCGACAACTCGCGTTGCAGGCGGGCCAGCGGCTCGGCATCGCGCGCGGCACGCAGGGCGCGCACGCGGTCGGCGGCGAGCGCGGTACGTCGATTCACGCCGAGGCCGCGTTCGGCGAGGAGGCCGCGGCCCGATCCGGCCAGTTGCGCGAGGTATTCGTGCAACGCAGCCGCGCGCGCGGCGCCGGGGACGGTGAGGTCGTGACGGGAAAGACCGTGCCTCGCGAGCAGATCGAGCGGCAACGGCAACGAACCGTCCGGGATCGGGGACTCGAGCGTCGCACAGGCGCGGATCGCACGCGACACGGCCGCCGCGCGTGCAGCGGCTTCGGGGTCGATCGCATGCCCGCATCCGCTCTCCGCCACCGCCAACGGTCGGTACAAGGCCAGATGCCCGCGCAGCAGGGTTTCCGTATCGGACGCCGGCCCCGCATCACGCTGCTCCATGGCGGCGAAAATCGCATCCTGCCAGACGACGATCGGCACGGCCGACGCGCCATGCCCGAGCAATTCGCGGGTCAGCGGATGCTGCGGCGACCCTTCATGCAGCCGCCCGAGTTCCTCCGCCCACCATGCGAGCTTCGCACCGGCGACCGTCTCGTCCGCGATCGTGAAGGCGGCATGTTCGAGTTCGAACGTGAGGCAGGCGAATGCGATCCGCGACGGCGCCGATGGGCCGGTCAGGAAACGCAGCGCAAGCGCGAACTCGGGTCGTGCATCGGACCACTTGGCGACGAATCCCGCGACGGCATCCGGGTCGTGCGTCATCGCTCAGGCACCGGCCAGCGCGGCATGCAGCGCGGCGACCGACGGAGCGACCCAGTCCGCGCCCCACGAATGCGGATCGCCCCCATCGAGATAGCCCCACGCCGCCGCAACGGTGCGCGTGCCGGCGCCGCGACCGGCATCGATGTCGCGCGGATCGTCGCCGACGAACCACGCCGTGGATGGCTCGATGCCGGCCAGCCGACACGCATGGCGCACGGGTTCCGGGTCCGGCTTGCGTACCGGCAAGGTATCGCCGCACACCAGCGCCGCGCAACGTGCGGCGAGACCGAGCTGCTCCATCAGCGGATGGGTCAGGGCCGCGGGCTTGTTGGTTACCACGCCCCACGCGATGCCGCGCGCCTCGATCGATTCGAGCAGCATCGGCATGCCCGGGAACGGCTCGGTCTCGACCGCGAGCGCAGCCGCGTAGATCTCGAGGAAGCGCGGTACGAGTGCATCGATGCGTTCGCCGTCGAAACGCGGCAATGCGCTGCGCAGCATGGCACGGCTGCCGGCCGAGATGCGCGGTCGGACCGTGTGCGGATCCGGTGGCGGCTCGCCAATCTCCGCGCACAGCGTGCCGAGCGCACGAATCAGGTCGGCGGACGAATCGACCAGGGTGCCATCCAGATCGAACAGCACCGCGCGTGGCGCGGCGGCGGCGTCGATCATGTCCGTTTCGCCGCGCAGGCGATGTAATTGATCGCGACCTGGTCGCCGAGCCACGCCTTGCGGATCAGGGGGTTGTAGCCGATGCCGTGCAGGTCCTCGAGCACGCAACCGGCCGCGCGCAGCGCGCGTGCGAGTTCACTCGGGCGGATGAACTTCGCGTACTGGTGCGTGCCGCGCGGCAACAGCCGCAGGACGTGTTCGGCGCCGACGATCGCACCCGCGAATGCGAGCGGCGTGCGATTCAGGGTCGACAGGAACAGTTTGCCGCCTGGCTTGAGCAGCGTCGCGCACGCGTCGATGACGCTGGCCGGGTCGGGCACGTGCTCGAGCAGTTCCATGCAGGTGACGACATCGAAACGGCCTGGCATCTGCATCGCCAGGACCTCCACCGGGATTTCCCGGTAATCGACCTGCAGGCAGCTTTCGTGCAGGTGCATGCGGGCGACATCGAGCACCGTCGGTGCGAGATCGATCGCGATGACGCGCGCGCCGGCGCGCGCGAGCGCCTCGCTCAGGATCCCGCCGCCGCATCCGACATCGAGCGCGTCCGCGCCGGCAAGCGTCGCGCGTTCCGCGATGTAGGCAAGGCGTACGGGATTGAGGTCGTGCAGCGGGCGCGAATCGCCGTTTATGTCCCACCAACGCGCCGCGAGTTTCTCGAAGCGTGCGATCTCCCCAGCATCGACGTTGTTTACGTCAGCGTTCATCGCTCTCGCCCCCGCTCACGAGGCGGCGATCCGGTCGCGCCATGCTTGCGCCCTCGCGCGCAAATCGTCGAGGTCGAGGTCGGTGAGCACGCGATCGCGCAGTCGCCGCACGCCCGCGATCCAGACGTCGCTGACCTGCTGGCGGCCGGCCGCGTACACCAGTTGCGAGATCACGTCGTACACCGGTTCGGTCTCGATCGCGTCGAGACGCACGGCCACGAGATCAGCCTGCTTGCCGACTTCGATCGAGCCGATGCGCGCTTCCCAGCCGAGCGCGCGCGCGCCGTTCAGGGTTGCCGCGCGCAACGTGTCGGCCGCGCTGAATGCACGCGCATCGTTCGCGACCGCCTTGGCCACCAGGGCCGCGCTGCGCATCTCGCCGAACATGTCGAGGTCGTTGTTCGATGCGCAACCGTCGGTGCCGAGCGCAACCGTGACTCCGGCGCGGCGCAGTGCCTCGGCCGGACAAAAGCCGCTTGCAAGCTTGAGGTTCGATTCGACGCAATGTGCGACGGAAACACCGGACTCCGCGCACTGCGCAATCTCGGTCTCGGTCAGCTGGGTCATGTGCACCGCGATCAGGTGGTCGTTGAGCAGGCCGAGCGCCTTGATCCGCGCGAATGGCCGCATGCCGAGTTCGCGGCGTGCGTCCTCGACCTCCTGCGCGGTTTCATGCAGGTGCAGGTGCACGGGCACGTCGAGCTGGTCCGACAACAGGCGGATGCGCTCGAAACTTTCGTCGGAGACCGTGTACGGCGCATGCGGCGTGAAACTCGTTCCGACCAGCGCCTCGCCCTTGAATTCGTCGTGGAACGCGAGGCCCTTGTCGAAGTACTCCTCGCGACTGCGAGCCCATGCGCTCGGAAACTCGATGACCGGAATGCCGACCATCGCGCGAAAACCGAGTCGCCGGTAGGTCGCAGCCTGCACGTCGGGAAAGAAGTAACTCTCATTGCAGCAGGTCGTGCCACCGCGCAGCATCTCGGCAACCGCGATCTCGATGCCGTCGCGCACGAACTCCGGCCCGATCGCCTTTGCCTCCGCCGGCCAGATGTGGCCCTGGAGCCATTCCATGAGCGGCAGGTCGTCGGCGAGGCCGCGCATCAGGGTCATCGGATTGTGCGTATGCGCGTTGACCAGCCCCGGGATCAGCGCATGCGCGGGCAGATCCACCCGTTCGCGCGGTGCGTAGCGCGCGCGCGCCTCGGTTGTCGGCAGCAGGGCGACGATGCGGTCGGCATCGATCGCAAGCGCGTGATCCTCGAGCACGATGCCGTGCGGCTCGACCGGAACGATCCAGCGCGGTTCGATGAGGAGGTCGACCGGAATCATGCGCGGGGACGGTGGTCAGGCGGCTCGCCCGGGGTCCGACCTCATTTCACTCGCGAAACGTACTCGCCCGAACGCGTGTCGACCTTGATCTTCTCGCCATTCTCGATGAACAGCGGCACGCGCACCGTCGCGCCGGTTTCGAGCTTGGCCGGCTTGCCGCCACCGGAGGCGGTGTCGCCGCGCATGCCGGGGTCGGTCTCGACGATGTCGAGTTCCACGAAATTCGGCGGGGTGACCTGCAAGGGCGTGCCGTTCCACAGCGTGACCACGCACATCTCGTTGCCCTTGAGCCATTGCGCGGCATCGGCCATCGCGGTCTCGTCGGCGCCGATCTGCTCGTGCGTGTCCGGATGCATGAAATGCCAGAATTCACCGTCCGAGTAGAGGAATTCCATGTCCGTGTCGACTACGTCGGCGGCCTCGACCGAATCGGTCGATTTCATGGTCATCTCGACCATGCGCCCGGTCTTGATGTTGCGGTAGCGCACGCGGGTGAATGCCTGGCCCTTGCCGGGCTTGACGAAATCCGTGTCGACGATCACGCATGGATAGCCGTCGACGAGGATCTTCATGCCGTTTTTCACATCGTTCATGCCGTGGCTGGCCATGCCCTGCTCCTGATGGTTGATCCGACTGCCGTAGAATGCGGCAGCGAACCGTACGCCACACTCTCGTCAAGCCCGCCATGATAACCGCAAGTCCCCTGCCCGCGCAGCCGAAACGCTGGCAGCAGCTCTGGCGCGAGGCGATCACCGACCCGCTCGACCTGCTGCGCCGGCTCGGCCTCGAATCGCAGGCCGGGCGCTTGCTGCCCGGGGCGGATACGGGCTTCCCGGTCCGCGTACCGGCCGGCTTCGTCGCGCGCATGCGGTCCGGCGACGCGGATGACCCGCTCCTGCTCCAGGTCCTGCCGCGGGCCGCCGAACTCGTGGCTGCGGACGGATTCGTGCGGGATGCGGTCGGCGACCTCGCCGCTCGCGCGGCTTCCGGGGTACTGCACAAGTACGCCGGTCGCGCCCTGCTCATCGCGAGCGGCGCGTGTGCGGTGAACTGCCGCTACTGTTTCCGGCGCCATTTCCCGTATGCCGACGAGACCGCTGCGGCGAACCGCTGGCAGGCAGCCCTCGGGCACCTTCGTGAAGACCCATCGATCCACGAGTTGATCCTGTCCGGCGGCGACCCGCTGTCCCTGTCCACGGCCAAGCTCGCCGAACTGGGCGATGCACTCGCGACGATTCCGCACATCCGCCGGCTGCGCATCCATACCCGCCTGCCGATCGTGCTGCCCGAGCGGATCGACGTTGAGTTCACGAATTGGCTCACCTCCGTGCCGCTCCAGAAGGTCGTGGTCCTGCACGCGAACCATGCGAACGAGATCGATGCGACGGTCGCCGCCGCCTGCGCGCGCCTGCGCGCGACCGGTGCGATCGTGCTGAACCAGTCCGTGCTGCTGCGCGGGATCAACGACTCCGTCGACGCGCTCGCCGGACTTTCCGAGCGCCTGTTCGCCTGCGCCGTGTTGCCGTACTACCTGCACCAGCTCGACCGCGTCGCCGGCGCTGCCCACTTCGAGGTGGGCGATGGCGAGGCGCGCGTGCTCGCCACCGGGTTGCGCGCCCGGCTACCCGGCTACCTGGTGCCGCGGCTGGTCCGCGAGGTCGCCGGGGCGCACAGCAAGCTTCCGTTGTAGGGGCTCGCGGTCGATGGAAATGGCCGGGCGAATCCGGTAAAAACGCTTACGAACGATGCCCGCCATCCCGGCGACCGTCCGCGTTCACGACAGAGTGTGTTCGAATACGGCTCGCGCCCCCTGACCCGGCCCATTCATGTCCCAGGCACAAGTCATCAAACTGCTGCTCGTCGAGGATTCCGTCGACGATGCGGAGCAGCTCATCAGCGTACTTCGCAATGGCGGGATTGCCTTGCGGCCGAGCCGCGCGGCGAACGAGGCGGAGCTGGAGGCAGCGATCGAGGGCGCGACGCCGGATCTCGTGCTGTGCAATGTCGTCACTCGCGACATCGCCCTGCCGCAGGTGGTCGAAACCGTGCAGCGTGGCGGCAAGGACATCCCCCTGATCGCGTACGGCAGCGACATGACCGAGGACGCGATCGTCGGCGCCTACGGCAACGGGGCACGCGCGGTCGCGCTGGGCAAGCGGCCCGACCACGTGCAGATGGTCGTGCGCCGGGAATTCGACGCGCTGACCATGCGCCGCGGCGTACGCCGCCTCGAAGCGGCCCTGCGCGAATCCGAGCGCCGTTGCGACAGCCTGCTCGACGCGTCGCTGGATCCGATCGCGTACGTCCACGAAGGCATGCACGTGCGCGCCAACCGCGCCTATCTCGGCATGTTCGGCTTCGAGGAATTCGAGGACATCGAGGGCATGTCGATCCTCGACCTCGTCGCGCCGGACGATGCGGAGGACTTCAAGACCCTGTTGCGGCGGCTTTCACGCGGCGAAAAGCCGCCGCAACGGCTGAACATCAAGGCACGCCGGCCGGACGGACAGGTGTTCGATGCCGCCATCGAGTTTGCCGAGGCGACCTACGAGGGCGAGGCCTGCCAGCAGATCACGTTCCGGCGCCAGATCGTCGATGCGGACATGGCCCAGGAACTGGACGCGCTGCGCTCGCGCGACCTGGTGACCGAACTCTACAACCGCCAACACATGATCATGGGTCTGGATCGCGCCGCGGCCGCGGCAGCCAATGGCGATCCTGACCAGGCCCTGATGCTGATCGAACCGGACAACTTCAAGCACGTACTCGACACGATCGGGCTCGGCAACACCGACGTGCTGCTCGGCGACCTGGCCAACCTGATGCGGCGCCACCTGAAGGATTCGGACATGCCGGGCCGGCTCGCCGACCACACCTTCGGCATCCTGTCGACCGGGCGCAGCATCGAGGCGACCCGACAACTCGCCGAAACCCTGCGCAGCGCGTTCGAGGAGCGCATCTTCGAAGTCGGCAAGCAATCGATCAGCCTCACCGTCAGCACCGGCGTCGCATTGATCGGCGAGACCAATGCCGCGTCCGACCTGATCCTGGAACAGGCCCAGTCGGCCCTGCGTCAGGCCCAGGAGGAAGGCGGCAACCGCGTGCAGATACTCGACCCCGCAGCCAAGGACAAGGCGGCCGCGGCCAAGTCACGACAGATGCTCGAGCGCATCGGGCATGCGCTCAAGAATGACGGTTTCGTGCTGTACCACCAGCCGATCATCAGCCTGCACGATGCCGAAGGCGAGTTCTGCGAAGTCCTGCTGCGCATGCGCTCGGACCAGGGTGAAATCCTGCCCGGCGCGTTCCTGCCGACCGCGATCCAGAATGGCCTGATGCCCGCGATCGACCGCTGGGTCATCGCGCATGCGATCCGGGCGCTCGCCGAGCGCGAGAAGGCCGGCACGAAGACGACGTTCTTCATCAAGCTGGGAACGCAATCGCTGTCCGACCACACCATGTTGCCGTGGATCGCGCAACAACTGAAGAACGCGCGCCAGCGCGGCGACGCGCTCGTATTCGAATTGTCCGAGAGCAAGGCCGTTACCAACCTCAAGCCGGCGCGTGCGTTCGTCAAGGGCCTCGAACAGATCCATTGCAGTTTCGCCCTGGAACAGTTCGGTTCGGGCCTCAATTCGTTCCAGTTGCTCAAGCACCTGCCGGCGCACTACCTCAAGATCGACCGCAACTTCATGGCCGAATTGCCGAAGCACAAGGAAAACCAGGACAAGGTGCGCGAGATCTGTGACCAGGCCCACCACCTCGGCAAGCTGACGATTGCCGAGTTCGTCGAAGACGCGGCCAGCGTGTCGATCCTGTTTTCCTGCGGCGTCAACTTCGTGCAGGGCAACTTCCTGCAGGAACCGGAAAAGATCGTCGCGTAGGTCGGCTCAAGGCCCGCAGGGCCGGAGCCGACAACGCCCGAAGTCCGACGGCACCGGACAAGACCATCGCTCGCCTGCGCGCTGTCGGCTCCGCTTCGCTTGAGCCGACCTACGATTCTTGAGACGACCTGCGAAATTCGCCTCCTGCAGGGGGGCGCCGCCTAACCCCCGCGCAACGCCGCAACCCGCTCCGCGATCGGCGGATGGCTGCGCAGCAGGCGCATGAAGCCGCCCTCGTCGGAAATGCCGAACGCCTTGATCGCCTTGGGCAGGGTCGTCTGGCCCTGGTTGCCGCCGAGCCGCTGCAGCGCCGCGATCATCGACTCGCGACCGGCCAGATGCGCGCCACCCGCGTCGGCGCGGAACTCGCGCCAGCGCGAGAACGCCATCACGATCAGCGATGCGAGGAAGCCGAGCACGATCTGCAGCACGATGACGATGCCGAAGTAGGCGAAACCGGCACCGCCCTCGCGATTTCCGCTGATCGCGCGATCGACCAGCGTACCGATGACCCTCGCGAGGAAGATCACGAAAGTGTTCAGGACGCCCTGGATCAGGGCCATCGTGACCATGTCGCCATTCGCAACGTGCGTGATCTCGTGGCCGAGCACCGCCTCGACCTCGGCCCGGTCCATGTTGCGCAACAGGCCGGTGCTGACCGCGACCAGCGCCTTGTTGCGGCTCATGCCGGTCGCGAACGCATTCATGTCCGGCGCATCGTAGATCGCGACTTCCGGCATGCCGATGCCGGCCTTGTCGGCCTGGCGTCGCACGGTGTCGAGCAGCCACGCCTCGGTCGGATTGGACGGGCGTTCGATGACCTGCGCGTGGGTCGTCCACTTCGCAATCCACTTCGACATCGCCAGCGAAATGAACGAGCCTCCCATGCCGAGCACCGCGGACAGGATCAGCAGGCCCTCGAAATTCAGACGTCCGTTCGAATAGGTAGAGACATCGATGCCGGTGACCTTGACGATCACGGTCAGCAGGAAGATGACGGCCAGGTTGGTCGCGATGAAAAGCAGGATTCGCTTCATGGGTTCCTCTTGGATACGATCGCCATCGGCGTGGGTTGCACCTGCCGTTTCTGGGGTGGCCCGGTGCCAACTTCAAGGGTACGCGAAAACGCTGCCGCCAGTACCGCGCGCCGATATCGAAACGTCGACAAGGAAGGCGGGCTCGCGCTTGGACTACTCCGATCGGACTGGGCTACACTCCCTGCCAAGTTCACCAGAGACTTGCAGGGGTTCCGCCACGAGCCCATCGATCCGGATCCGTCGGAGATTGACCATGGGCTTTTTCAGGAAGCTGTTCGGCAAGGGCGACGAGGAGTCGCGGGCGCGCGCCGCCGAACGATACGCCATGGCCGGCGTGGCATCGCCCGATCGCATCGGATATGACCCGAAACTCGTCCCTTCCCTGCAGCGCGACCACGCCGAGCTCGGCGGGATCTACCATCGCATCGGCGAACTCCACGAAGCGGGTGGCAATTACGACGAGATCCGCGCACTGCTGATCAACTTCAAATCGCGCCTCGAGGCACACTTGCTGACCGAGAACGTGCTTTTCTACAACTACCTCGAGCAAAACCTGCCGGACGACTCCGGCAATAACCAGGTCATGCGCGATTTCCGCCGCGAGATGAACCAGATTGCGCGTCAGGTCATCGACTTCGTCAAACGCTATCAGTCCTGCGATTTCAATGCCGCCGAGCGAGCCCGCTTCACCAGCGACCATGCCGCAGTGGGCAGGATCCTCGAACAACGCCTCGATCGCGAGGAAAACAACCTCTATCCGCTCTACCGGGCTGCCTGACCCAGACACCCGCCACGGGGTCCCGGTGATTCCACGCGGCCGCTTCGCGCCATCACCCAGTGGTCCGCTGCATTTCGGGTCGCTGGTTGCCGCGCTCGGCAGTTGGCTGTGCGCGCGCGCCACGGGCGGCGCATGGCTGGTGCGCATCGAGGACATCGACCCGCCACGCGAGGTGGCCGGCGCGGCCGAGTCCATTCTCTCGACCCTCGCCGCGTTTGGTCTCGAATCCGACGAGCCGGTCCTGCGCCAGAGCACCTGCCTCGAACGTCACGCGGCTGCGCTGCGCGCGCTCGATGCGGCGGGACTCGTGTACCGATGCCGTTGCAGTCGCAGCGACCTCGCGGCGTATGCCGGCATCCACCCGGCCCGCTGCCCGGTAACACCGGACGAATCGCGGTCGCCTGCATGGCGTTTCCGGGTCCGCAGCGAGACCGTGGAATTCGTCGACGCGACCTGCGGACGCGTGTCGCGCGACCTGCGCCGCGAGGACGGGGACTTCGTGGTCTGGCGGGCCGACGGCTGGCCCGCCTACCAGCTCGCGGTGGTCGTCGACGACGCCGCGCAAGCCATCACCGACGTCGTGCGCGGCGCCGACCTGCTCGACTCGACCCCGCGCCAGATCCTGTTGCAACGGCATCTCGGAATCCCGCAACCGCGCTATCGACATTTGCCCCTGGTGCGCGACGCGAGCGGCGCCAAGCTGTCCAAGCAGGACGCGGCCCGACCCGTCGATCCGTCCGCGCCGGTGCCCGCCTTGCGCGCAGCGCTGGGCGTGCTCGGCCAGCCGGCTCCGCAGGAAACCTCCGTGACCGCCCTGCTCAATGCGGCACTCGCGCGCTTCGACCCGGCGTGCATTCCGCGCGACCCACTCGCACGCGGCTGACAAGGTACTTCGTGGACTCGCTTTCGTCGGGCCGCGACGGATCCGGCATCCAGCATGCCGCACTGCCGCACGACCTTTGCCGCGCACGCGGGCACAATCGCGCCAGCGGTACATCGACTTCCCCATCCATCGACTCAGGAGGAGCACCATGACCCCACGCGTTGCACTCGTCACCGGGGGTACCGGCGGCATCGGTACGGCGATCTGCAGGCAACTGGCCCAGCTCGGCCACAAGGTTGCAACGAATTATCGCGACGAAGGCCGCGCGCGCGCGTGGCAGGAAGCGCAGCGCAAGGACGGTTTCGAGTTCACGATCGTGCCGGGCGACGTGGCCGATGCCGAAGCGGCCGAAGCCATGGTCCGCGCGGTCGAGGCCGCGGTCGGCCCGATCGACATCCTGATCAACAATGCCGGCATCACGCGTGACACCACGTTCCACAAGATGTCCGCATTGCAATGGCAGGAGGTCATCAATACCAACCTCAATTCCTGTTTCAACGTGACCCGGCCGGTCATCGACGGCATGCGCGGCCGCAAGTGGGGTCGGATCGTGCAGATCTCCTCGATCAACGGCCAGAAGGGCCAGTACGGCCAGGCCAACTACGCGGCGGCCAAGGCCGGCATGCACGGCTTCACGATCTCGCTGGCGCAGGAAAACGCGAAATTCGGCATCACCGTGAATACGGTCTCGCCGGGCTACGTCGGCACCGACATGGTCATGGCCGTGCCCGAGGAAGTCCGCGCGAAGATCGTCGCGCAAATCCCGGTCGGCCGGCTCGGCGAACCCGCGGAAATCGCCCACGCGGTCGGTTTCTTCACCGGCGAACAGGCCGCCTGGATCACCGGCGCGAACCTCGCGATCAACGGCGGGCATTACATGGGTTGGTAGTACCCCGCAATTGCCGGCAGCCCTGGAGTGGCCGGCAGCCTGGCCAGGCGCCGCTTCGACCTCCCCTCACCCCAGCCCTCTCCCGTGTTTGTACCGGACACATGGTGAACGGGTGTTCGGAGACATGGTGGACATCTCT
>CAYWZC010000047.1:19961-21553 GCA_964462745.1 uncultured Rhodanobacteraceae bacterium | reverse complement strand
AGCAGCGCGCCCTCGCACGCGGCCAGCGAACGGCTGACCTCGTAGCTGAAATCGACGTGCCCCGGCGTATCGATGAAATTGAGCTGGTAGGTCGTGCCGTCGCTTGCGGTGTACGGCACCGACACCGATTGCGCCTTGATCGTGATGCCGCGTTCGCGTTCGATCGGGTTGTTGTCGAGCACCTGGGCCGACATCTCACGCGCGGTCAGCCCGCCGCACATCTGGATGATGCGGTCGGCGAGCGTGGACTTGCCGTGGTCGACGTGCGCGATGATCGAGAAGTTGCGGATGCGGTCCATGGGATAGGCGGTGATCGGCCAGCCGGGCCGCGGGGAAAGCCGTCAATTATCGCACAATGTGTCGACGGGACCGGCGCCCCGAACCGAACCCGCAGGATCGGGAGGACGGGTGGGGCGCGGAACGCTTCCCCTCACCTCGGCCCTCTCCCCGAAGGGAGAGGGCGAGCAGGAATTCCGGCACGTCCATTCGGAGGTGGACGCGGCAGCCGGAGACCCTGCCGCGGCGGGAAACGCTTCTCCCCCTCGCCTCTCGCCGCAGCGGCGACGTCACTCCTCGTCCTTTTCCGGCACCTGGATCGCGATGAAACTGGTGATGTCGTCGCGACGCACCAGCAGCATGACCGACTGGCCCGGCGCGGCGCCCTTGACCGCCGCGTTGAAGTCCGCAACCGACTTGACCGGCTTGCGGCCGACCATGAGGATCACGTCCCCGGGCGCAAGTGCGGCGCGACGTGCCGCGGCGCCGACGACATGGGTGACGACCACGCCCTCGCCATTGTCGATGCCGAGCTGCTGGCGCTGTTCGGCCGTCAGGTCGTCGACCACGATGCCGAGCGGATTGTCCGCCACCGCGGCCGGCGCGCCGCGACCGGACTGCGCGACCGCATTCGCCGGCAGTTCGCCCACGGTGACCGGCATGGTCAGGGTCTTGCCATCGCGGAACACCGAGAGCTGTGCAACCGTGCCCGGCCGGGTCGCGCCGACCACCGGCGGCAGATCCGCCGAGCTGATGATGTCGCGGCCGTTGTAGGCGAGGATCACGTCGCCGACGCGGATGCCGGCCTTGTCCGCACCGCTGCCCGGGGTGACCTTGTTGACCAGCGCGCCGCCGGTGCGCGGCAAGCCGAGGCTCTGGGCGAGCGCACGATCGATGTTCTGGATCTGCACGCCGATCATGCCGCGGCTGACGTGCCCGGTGGTCTTGATCTGTTCCACCGCGCTCATCGCGATGTCGATCGGGATCGCGAACGACACGCCCATGTAGCCACCGGTGTTCGAGAAGATCTGCGAATTGATGCCGACCACCTGGCCTTGCAGGTTGAACAGCGGTCCACCCGAATTGCCGCGGTTGATCGGCACGTCGGTCTGGATGAACGGCACGTACTGCTGGTCGGTCGGGCCGAAGCTGCGCCCGATTGCGCTGACGATGCCCTGGGTGACGGAATGATCGAAGCCGAACGGCGAGCCGATCGCGATCACCCATTGGCCCGGCTTGAGGTTCTTCGAATTGCCGATGCTGACCACCGGCAGGTTGGTCGCATCGACCTTGAGCAGGGCGATGTCGTACTGCGC
>CAYWZC010000047.1:17207-19861 GCA_964462745.1 uncultured Rhodanobacteraceae bacterium | reverse complement strand
TTGACCACGGCTGGCCCGTATCTCTCGACGAGTTGGGTGAAGTCGGGCAGCTCGGCAGCTGCAACCGTCGCGCTCGACGCGACGACGAACAACACCGCGACGAACCAGCGGGAAAGGGGATGCGTCATGAAATCGCTCCTTGTTGTTGAGTCCAGACCGGCGCGCCTCACTCGACGATGGCGAGGGGCGGCGGCGCAACCGGGAAGCCACGCCTTCGACGCGGCCGATGCGGCGTTAGTTCCGTTTCGCGCCTGTTTGCGAGCGCAACCTTCAGACGATTTTCAGCCAGTCAACGCGGTTGCACGACCGGCGTGAGCGACTCGACGAGCATCTCGACGGTCGCGGCCGGCACGTTGCCGAGCGCGGTCACTCGCCAGGACCCCACGTCGCTCGCGTACAGGTTCAGCGCACCACGCGACAGGGTGGACACCTGCCCCGGCGTGCTGCTGGTGCGCGGTTCTACATACAGGGATGCGTTCGCGAGTCCGTCCGACCAGGTCAGGTGCTCGGCCTCCTCGGGCCCTTGCGCGGCTCGCCGACGCCCGATCAGTTCGAATCCGGGAGGCAGGCGCAGGATGCGCCAGTGCGCCGCGCCGCCGATCGCGACCTCGGCCGCGGGCGCTCGCACGTTCCCGGTCCGGCTCGGCAACAGATCACCGGGCTTCGGCCGCGCGCCGATCTCGAGCGCGACGAACATGAAGTGTTCGAGCACCTCGCCATCGGGTCCGAGCACCTGCGAGCGCAGCAGCATGTGGCTGTCGCGTTCCAGCCACAGGCGGTAGCCGTAGCGGAACGCGTCGCGCGGCAGGATCTCGATGGATTGCGCCTGATAACCCGCCACGCGGTCCTCGTCACGGAGAAGGCGCAGGCGGTAATGGCGCGAAAGCGCGGCGACGTCCGCCGCGGCAAACGTAGGCAGCGGCAACGTGCTCGCCGAATGCTGGAACACGCTGGGCTGGGCATCGGCGTGGAGCCAGGTTACCGCGTTGCCGTCGCGCACGATCTCGCTGCGCGGTCCGGTCAGGCCGACCAGGCGTTCACGCTCGTTCGCGCCGCCGGCATGGAACACGCGCAGCGCGTCGACCCGCCCCTCGTGCTCGTAGATGAAGGAACCCTGGTAGTCCAACTTGCGCATGGCCGCCGTCATCTGCGCGAGCAGCGAGGCGACCGGGTGGTTCGTGTCGGGAGAATCGCCGGCGGCAGCCGTCGCAGCGTCGCTTGCGGCGGCCAATGCGGGTGGAATCGCGACCAGCGCAGCCAGCAGCGCGAGGACCACCGGCACCCTGTAACGCCGCCAACGCATCACGCGAAACGCGACCGGCTCAGTGCTGGCCAGCGGCCGGTTCCGGGTTGCCCGAGACGGATCCGGACGCACCGGTTCCGGGCGCGGGCACGACCAGCAATGCATAGGGGACAAAGCCGGTCTGGCCCGCCGCACCGGATGCTTCGTAATGGCGGATCAGGTAGGAGCGCAGATGCGGATCGAACGTCGCTGGCTCCGTGCGCACCGGCCCCGGCATCGCGATCGAGGTGCGGCTGGTGCTCGCCACGACCGGTTGGGATGGCGCCAGCAGCGGCGGCCGGAACTCGAGCGGCACGGTCGCCGGGCGCGATGCGACCGACACCGGCACCGCACTCGTGGCCGGTGTGGAGGACGCCGCGAGCGACGGACCTGTCGGCAGGGCGGTCGTGGCGACTTCGTCCGGCACGCCGGGGGAACGCACAGCAAGCGGGTTGCCGAGGGTCAGCGCGACCACGGCCACTCCGGCGGCAATCGCACCGCCGGAGACCCAGCGCAGCCACGGCCTGTGGCCGCCGGCCGGTGCGGGTTCACCCGCGAGCCGCGCCATCGTGGCTGCGCTGAAATCATCGGACAGGATCGCGACCGGCCCGCGCCGCAGCACCTGGCGCGCGATGCAATACCGCGACCAGCACGCCGCCGATTCCGTGTCGTGCCCGATCCGGCGCAACAGGAACCGCAGGTCATCGCGTTCCAGCTCGCCATCCAGCAGGGCGGACAGGCGTTCCCGGGTTTGCTCGCTCATGGCGGTTCAGTTCTCCTCCGACAACAGCGGACGCAGTTTCAGATCAATCGCCTCGCGGGCGCGGAAGATCCGCGACCGCACCGTTCCGATCGGGCAGGCCATGGCCTCGGCGATCTCCTCGTAGCTGAGTCCGTCCACTTCCCTGAGGGTGATGGCGACACGCAGCTCCTCCGGCAACTGTTCGACAGTATCGAACACGGTTTGTTCAATTTCCTCGCGCAACAATTCGCGCTCGGGGGTCGCGGTCTCGTGCAGCCGGGTCGCATTGTCGAACTGGACCGCGTCCTCGACCGCGATATCCCCGGTCGGCGGCCGCCGCCCCTGGGACACCAGGTAGTTCTTGGCCGTGTTGATGCCGATCTTGTACATCCAGGTATAGAACGCGCTGTCGCCCCGGAACGAGGCAATCGCGCGATACGCGCGGATGAACGCCTCCTGGGCCACGTCCTGGCATTCGCTCCAGTCGGAAATGTAGCGGGAAATCACGCTCACGATCTTGTGCTGGTACTTGCGTACCAGCAGATCGAATGCGGCCTTGTCGCCGCGTTGCACGCGCTCCACGAGGGCCCGGTCCAGTTCGCTTTCGCCCATCCGGGCCGATCTCCGTTT
>CAYWZC010000047.1:14117-17107 GCA_964462745.1 uncultured Rhodanobacteraceae bacterium | reverse complement strand
GGGAGACGGGAGATGGGAGACGGGAGACGAGGGACGGGGAAGCTTCGCACTGGGGTGTGGTCGCAGCGGGCACCGGGCGATCCCTCACGGTCGCGACTCGGGTCGCGCGATGCCCTTCATCACGCGCTCGCGTTCGACGAACACCTTTTCGAGCGCGTCCGCCGGCAACGGATGACAGAACAGGTAACCCTGCACGACGTCGCAGCCCTCGGCCTTCAGGAACTCGAGGTGCTCCTCGGTTTCCACGCCTTCGGCGACCACCTCGCGATTGAGGTTGTGCGCCATCGAGATGGTCGCGCGCACGATCGCCTCGTCGTCCGGATCGACGCCGATGTTGCGCACGAACCCCTGGTCGACCTTGATCCGGTCGGCGGGAAAGTGCTTCAGGTAGTCGAGCGAGGATTGCCCGGTGCCGAAGTCGTCGATCGATATCTGGCAGCCAAGGGCGCGCAGGCCATCGAGGGTACCCGTGAGGTTCGGGATCGACTTGATGTTGATGCTCTCGGTGACCTCGAAATCGATCATCGCCGGATCGACCCCGGTTTCCTCGAAGATCCGCCGGACGCGCGAGGCCAGGCTCGGCTGCCGCAACTGCAACGGCGAGAGGTTTACGCCAATCCGCAGCGGCAAGCCGAAACGCTGCCGCCAGCGATGCGCA
Organism: uncultured Rhodanobacteraceae bacterium; assembly: GCA_964462745.1. Lineage (GTDB taxonomy): Bacteria > Pseudomonadota > Gammaproteobacteria > Xanthomonadales > Rhodanobacteraceae > Dokdonella_A. Next base: position 16,449 of record CAYWZC010000047.1, on the reverse strand, counting down.
TCCGCGCACGCGGCGCGCAGGATCCATTCCCCGATCGAGAGAATCGTGCCGATCTCCTCGGCCAGCGGGATGAAGAAACCCGGACTGATCATGCCGAGTTCCGGGTGCTGCCAGCGCAACAAGGCCTCGACGCCGACGATGTCCTCGTTGGCGACGCTGATCTGCGGCTGGTAATGGACGCGCAGTTCGTCGTTCTGTTCCGCGCGGTGCAATCGCGCTTCGAGAGCAAGCCGCTGGCGGCTCGATTCCTCGGGCATCGCGACATAGGCCTGCCAGGTATTGCGGCCGAGATCCTTGGCCGCGTACATCGCCATGTCGGCCTGCTTGAGCAGGCGCTCGCCATTGGCCGCGTCGTCCGGGTAGAACGCAAGGCCGAGCGACACCGTGATGCGCAATTCGACATCCGCACTGATGCGCAGCGGGGCAGCCATCGAGCGCACGATCTTGTCGGCCACGCGCAAGGCTTCCTCGCGCTGCTGGATGTTGCGCAGGATCACGGTGAACTCGTCGCCGGCATAGCGCGCGATCGTGTCGGTCGGACGCACGCTCGCGCGCAAACGGTCCGCGACCGCGGCCAGCACGCGATCGCCCGCCGCGTGACCCAGCGAGTCGTTGATGTTCTTGAACCGATCGACATCGACGAACGCGACCGCGAACATCTCGCCGCTGCGGTGCGCTTCCTGCAACGTCGCCTCGAGCCGATCGTTGAACAGCAGGCGATTCGGCAGCGTGGTCAGCACGTCCTGCATGCCGACGCTGCGCCCTTCTTCGCGGGCCCGGCGTACCGCAAGCTGGAGCATCCACTGGTGGCCGAGCGCCTGGATCGCTACCACCAGTGGTTCGGCGTCCTCCAGTGGCTTGCGTCGCGCGAGCAGCAGTGCGCCGCGACCGGTCTGCGCGTCCCCGACCAGTGGCAACGCGAGCACGCAGTCGAATCCGGATCCGGCCAGCAAACCATCCGTGGCGGCATCCTTGCGACCGCTCGGCGCGATGATTCCCGCCCCATCGAAGACCGGCTTCAAGCGGGCCAGCGCGTCCACCTCGCTCGGCCACGGCGTGACGTCCTCGCGACGATACAATGCGAGCGGATGTGCCGCGTCCGTGCCGGGTGGGCAGTGCGCGAGCATCGCGAAATCGAACGCGAGGCGATCGATCAGGGCACGCAGTCCGGCTCCGATCGATGCGCCCGACGCCGCCTCGCGCGCAAGGTCGGTGACCAGCGACAGCGCCTCGGCCCAGGCCGAGGCTTCCTCGGCGGCGCGGAAACCGTACACGTGCACGGTCCGCCCGTCATGGGTCGCGAGTCGCACATGCACATCGATCGCGCGGTCGCCACCCTTGCTGCGCGGTCGCCGGGTCCGGTAGCGAACCGCGCCCTCGGCGGCCAGCTTGCGCATCAGCAGCGCACGCCGGGTTCGCGAGGCGATGCCGTCGAAGGCATCGATGCGGTTGCCGACCACACTGCCGCGCGACAACCCACGTTGCCGGAGCAGGACGTCATTGGCATCCAGGACCAGGCCGCTGCCGGGTTCCACGAGCAGGAGCTCGTCCGACCCGCCATCGAAGGCGAAGCGGTAGTCGCCTGCCGACTGCACGAGCACCGTCGCATCGCGAGGCGCTTTCATTGGAGCGTCGAGCACGGCGGCGACTTCGCGCGCGTCCACCGGACTCGTGATCCAGGCATGCACGGCAACCGGCGTCCCCCCCGGCGCCGGTTCCCGCGCGGAACCCGGAGGCGCGATGCCGATCACCCGCAACGACTGGCAGGTTGGCGCGGCGGCCAGTTCCGCGCACAGCGCCGCCGCGTCGCCACGACCTGCCTTTTCCATGAAGACCAAGTCGATGCCCCTGGTCCGCTCGAGCAGGCTACGCGCCTTCGCGGGGTTTCCCGCGCTGTGGATCGCCTCGAAACCCCGCGCATCGAGCAGGTCGAACAACACGCGCCGGTCCGTGCGATCGGCGAGCACGATCAGGGCCGATCCGCGGCGTGGCGCACGCATCAGACGACCCAGCGACCGCCGCGCAGGCGCGGTCTTTCCGATGCGCGGTCATGGATGGGGTCAAGGTGCATGAAGAGGTTTTCGAGCGTCTCCGGCAGCGCGAAATCCGGGGCCACGAACACCAGCCGCCGGCCACTCCCGCGACGACTCGCGGAGATGCGCCTGAGCAGCAGAATCACCGGCGGACTCAGTTCCTTTTCGAAACCACTCACCAGGTACACTGCGAAGTGGATGCTCTGCGACATGTAGCGCAGCGCGTCGACGAGGCGCTTGGTGCCGGGCAGGCGTTGCTCGCTCGCACCCAGCGAAGCGATTCCCTGATCCGGATTCCA
>CAYWZC010000047.1:12220-14017 GCA_964462745.1 uncultured Rhodanobacteraceae bacterium | reverse complement strand
CCGGCCTCGCGCGGGCTCGGGCCATTCACCCTGCAACCCGCAACATTGACCGGAACAACCCCGTCCCGGATTATAGCCGCTTCCCCTTCCTGGCTCGGAGCCACGCATGTTCGAAGGTCTCCGTTTCCGGCACTGGCAAACCGAGGCCGACGCCGATTCGATCCTCGTCCTGACCCTCGCGCGCGCCGACGCGCCGGTCAACACTCTGGGCCGCGAGGTCATCGAGGAACTCGGCGAGATCGTCGAACGCCTTTCCTTCGACCCGCCGCGCGGGGTCGTGCTGCGGTCGGATCGCGATGATTTCGCACTCGGCGCCGATCTCGACGAGTTCGCCGGATTCGCGCGCGCGGGTACGGTGCCGGATGCGATCGAGCGCGGCCAGCACGTGTTCCAGCAATTGGCGAGCCTGCGCTGCCCGACCATCGCAGCGATCCACGGTCAATGCCTCGGCGGCGGCACGGAACTCGCGCTTGCCTGTCGCCAGCGCATCGCAAGCGATGACCCGACGACGAAGATCGGCCTGCCCGAGGTCCAGCTCGGCATCCATCCGGGCTGGGGCGGCACCGCGCGACTGCCGCGCCTGATCGGCGCACCGCAGGCGCTGGACCTGATGCTCACCGGGCGCAGCCTGTCCGCGCGGGCAGCAAAATCGATCGGCATCGTCGATGCGACCGCGAAACCCGACCAGTTGATCGAACGCGCCAAGGAGCGCGTGCGTCACGCGACACGGCGACCGTTCCCGCAACGCCTGCGCGCCTGGGCCACGAATCTGTGGCCGGTACGCCAGATCCTCGCGCCGATCGTGCGCCGGCAGGCCGCGGCCAAGGCGCGGCCCGAACACTATCCGGCACCGTTCGCGCTGATCGAGGTGTGGCGGCGAGGCGGTTCCTCGATCCGCCAGCGCCTGAAACTCGAAGCACGGTCGATCGTGAAGCTCGCCGCGACGCCGACGTGCAGGAACCTCCTGCGCGTGTTCTTCCTGCAACGTCGCCTGAAGGGCCTCGGCAAGGGCGTGGCGGCGGACGTGCGTCGCGTGCACGTCGTTGGCGCAGGCGTCATGGGTGGCGACATCGCGGCGTGGTGCGCGCTGCGTGGCTTCGACGTGACCTTGCAGGATCGCGAGATGCAATACATCCAGCCCGCGCTCGACCGTGCGCACGAGCTGTTCGTGAAGCGGTTGAAGACCCCGGAACGGATCGAACCCGCCGTGGCGCGGCTCGTCGCCGACGTCGAGGGCAAGGGCGCCGCCGACGCCGATCTCGTGATCGAGGCGATCTTCGAGGATGCCGCGGCCAAGGAAGCGCTGTACCGCGCGACCGAGCCGTCGATGAAGGCCGAAGCCCTGCTCGCGACCAACACCTCGAGCATTCCGCTCGATGAACTGCGCAGCGCGGTCGCCGCACCGTGGCGCTTCCTCGGCTTGCACTACTTCAACCCGGTCGCGCTGATGCCGCTGGTCGAAGTCGTGCGCCACGATGCGCTGGAGGCGCGCAACGAGAAGCGCGCACTCGCGCTGTGCCGCGACATCGGCAAGCTGCCATTGCCGGTCGCCGGCACGCCGGGCTTCCTCGTCAATCGCATCCTCATGCCATACCTGCTCGAAGCGATGCGCCTGTACAACGAGGGTGTGCCGGGACCGGTGCTCGACCGCGCGGCGAAGAAGTTCGGCATGCCGATGGGTCCGATCGAGCTTGCCGACACGATCGGCCTCGACGTGTGTGCGTCCGTCGGCAAGGAACTCGGGCCGTTCCTCGGTCTCGAGATTCCACCCGGCATGGACCGGATGATCGAAGCGAA
>CAYWZC010000047.1:11040-12120 GCA_964462745.1 uncultured Rhodanobacteraceae bacterium | reverse complement strand
GAGAACAGCGAACGCAGCGAGACGATCAGGATCGCGGCCGCGATGAACACCGACAGGTTGCCGAGGATCCGCGTACCGATGTCTCCGATCCACGGAATCATGTTGATCGCGGTAGCGGAAATCAGGAGGCCGATCGCGGCGAGCAGGAAGCGTTGCGTTTCCTCCTCCTGGATGTTCAGGAAGCCGACGATGAGGCCGAGGACGGCCATCAGCCAGCCGAACCAGGCATATTCCAGGCCGAAACCGCCGAGTACCGCGATGACCAGGCCGATGATGAAGGCCCATTTGCCTACGAGTGCCATGCTTTCGCTCCTCTGTTGAAAAAGGAAGGGGCTGCGATGGAACGCGTGTACCCCGGGGCCAACCTTACCGCAGTTTCACGATTCGTTCAGGTTGTGCGCTGCGTCATCGCGCCGCGTTCGCGATGATCCGAGCGAACGATCGCTTTCAAAACAGCGTTCGAGCCCGGTCAACGGATCGACGAACACGACACGGCGCGCGAGCAACCGGAGCGGTCGATCGTATTCATCGGCCGCTGCCCGCGCGGGATCCGGATACCAGGGATCGCCGAGGATCGCTGCGCCGAGCGCGGCCATGTGCACGCGCAACTGGTGCTTGCGGCCCGTGACCGGGGTCAGCGCATAGCGCCAGATCGGCCCGTCGCGATCCACGATATCGATGTGGGTTTCGCTGTTCGGCTCGCCTTCCACTTCCCGCATGCGGAAGAATGGCTCGCCTCGAATGAGCCGCGTACGGCGCACGATCGGGAATACCTGATCGGGCAGCGCCGCGGCAAGCGCCTCGTAGTTCTTCGCGATGCGGCGTTCGCGAAACAGCGCCTGGTAGCGCGCGCGGCTCGCCGGGTTCGCGGAGAACAGCACGATGCCGGCGGTCGCGCGGTCGATCCGGTGCAACGGAACGAGGTGCGGATTGCCGGTTCGCCGCACCAGGCGACCGAGCAGGGTTTCCGCGACGTAGCGGCCTGCCGGCACCACCGGCAGGAAATGCGGCTTGTCCGCAACGACGAGTTCCTCGTCCACGTGCAGCACGCGCTCGTCGAACGGAATGCGCGGCTCGTCG
>CAYWZC010000047.1:9446-10940 GCA_964462745.1 uncultured Rhodanobacteraceae bacterium | reverse complement strand
CGCAACGGCTGCTCGCGCAGCGTCGACCAGAGGGTTTGCACGCGGCCTTCGCGTCGTGCCGCCGCATACGCCGCACGTGCGGTCGCACCACGGCGCTCCTGGTATGCCGCGATCAGGTCGCGCGCGCGCTGCGCCGATTCCGGATCGGTGTTCCAGATGCCGCCCGCGGAAATACCCCAGCGATTCGGCGGGGTTTCGTAGAACGCGATTCCGTGCTCATCGAGCAACGCGCGGACTTCGTCCGCTTCGTCGTCCGGCACGTCGCGCAGGTTGAGCAACAGGGTCCGCATGCACCGATCATAACCGGGAGGCACGCGTAACGCGCTGGACGCAACCGTGCTGGACGCACCGGTCGCCGCTATCCCGGCATCCCGGTGCGCTCCCGCCATGCGGCAAGCGCGGTGCGATAGCGTTCGAGGTTTTCCTCGTGGACGTCGAAAATGCAGCGCACGCAACCCTCCCCGCAGCAATCGGCAGCATCCGGTTCCTGCGGCGGAATCGGCTGCGGATCGGAGGGCTGGTCCGGCGCGGAATCCATCACGACATCTTACGCCGCCGCTCGCAAGGCGCCCATCGCCGGACGGCACGCGGCGCATTCCGTATTCAATGCGGTACCGACACGCGGTCCGCGATGTCCTCCTTCAGCGAACGCGCGTCGGTCGCCTGCACGTCGGCCTGCGAGACGATACCGCACAATGCGCCATCCGCATCGACGATCGGCACGCGGCGAATCTGCTCGGCGGCCATGACCCGTGCACAATCGGCGAGGCTCGCATCCTCGCCAAGGGTGACCGCCGGCGCGCTCATGCAATCGCCCGCGGTCACGCTGACCGGATCGGTGCCGGTCGCGACGACGCGCACGATGATGTCGCGGTCGGTGACGACGCCGGCAAGGGTTCGCGAGCCGGCTTCTTCCAGTACCGGGATCTGGCCGACGTCCTCGTCGCGCATCATGCGCGCGACTTCGCGCAGCGGCGTCGCACGGGTGCAACAGCGGGGGTCGGGGGTCATGATCGACTTGATGTCCATGCGTTCTCTCCTGTCCGGTTCGATGGGCCGCCGGGGCGACGCGTCATGGAACCACGCCGCGACCGTGCGCCCACTGAACCACGCGATGGCGCATACGGCCCGCGTTCAAGATCGTGCGCGAACCGAGTGCGTCGTCCGCTATCCGGCTGCCGCGACAGCCGCGGAACGACAGGCGTCGGCGGCCATCTCGAAGGAACGGACGCGCGCGTGGTGGTCGAAGACGTTGGCCGTGAGGATGAGTTCGTCGGGCCGGTGACGGGCTACGAACGACGCGATGCCCTCGCGTACCGTGTCGGGTGCGCCGATCACCGCGCAGGCGAGCGCACGATCTACGCCGGCCCTTTCCTGCGCGGTGCAGAACGCGTCGATGTCGTCGATCGGCGCAGGCACGAGACCGGGTTTGCCGCGACGCAGGTTCACGAAACTCTGCTGCTGGGTGGTGAACAGGCGCCGCGCCTCGGCATC
>CAYWZC010000047.1:0-9346 GCA_964462745.1 uncultured Rhodanobacteraceae bacterium | reverse complement strand
TCGGTGCCCGGCGCGCGACCGAGGCCGAGGTCGATGCGACCCGGATGCAGCGATGCAAGCGTGCCGAACTGCTCGGCGACCTGCAGCGGCGCATGGTTCGGCAGCATGATGCCGCCGGCACCCACGCGGATGGTTTCGGTTCCGCCGGCCACGTGGCCGATCAGTACCGCGGTCGCCGCGCTCGCGATGCCGGGCATGTTGTGATGCTCGGCGAGCCAGTAGCGCCGGTAGCCGAGACGCTCGGCGTGGCGCGCGAGATCGAGCGTGTTGGCGAACGAGCGGGCCGCGTCGCTGCCTTCGGTAACCGGAGACAGGTCGAGGATCGATACGGGAATCATGGCGGGCTCGGTCAATGGTGGAAATCCCGGATATGGGCTCCATTGTTGCCGAATCCAACCGTCGCAACGGCTGCGACGCTTGTTCGGCAGGCTCCGCACATGACCCAGTTCAGCCTGTTCGACCGTGGACCGCGCATCCTGTTCGAGGGTGCGACGGGACGCGTCGATTACACGCCGGACCTGGTGCCCGCGGACGTCGCGCACCGCTGGTTCACGTTCCTGCGCGAGCACGTCGCATGGCACAGCGAACGCCGCAGGATGTACGAGCGCGAGGTCGACGTGCCACGCCTGACCGCGCAGTTCCGGCTCGACGACCCGGCGCTGCCGGCAGCGGTGGCCGAGGCGGCAGTGGCGATTCGCGCAGCGGTGGACGCGCCGTTCGACAGCGTGGGGCTCAACTACTACCGTGACGAGCAGGACAGCGTCGCGCCGCATGGCGACAAGCTGCATCTCATGGTTGCGGGTCAGCCGATCGCGCTGCTCTCGCTCGGCGCCACGCGGCGCATGACGATCCGCGCCAGGCAGCCACCGCGCCGCGTGCTGCACATCGACCTCGAACCCGGCAGCCTGCTGCTCATGGACTACGCGAGCCAGCTGCATTACGACCACGGCATCCCGAAGCAGCGCACGCCAGTCGGACCACGCATCAGCCTCGCGCTGCGCGTACGCGGACCTCGCGCGGCCTGATCGTACCGACTACGCCGATGGCAAGAGCTTGCGCAGGCGCCCGCCCGGACCATCCTCGAGCAGCCAGATCGCGCCGTCCGGGCCCTGCTCGACCTCGCGGATGCGCTGGCCCATGTCGTAGCGCGCGGCTTCGCGTGCGCTGTCGCCGTCGAACTCCACGCGTACCAGCGCCTGCGAGGACAGGCCCGCGATCAGGCCATCGCCCTGCCAGTCCGGGAAGAGGCTGCCCGAGTAGATGATGAACGCACCCGGCGAGATGACCGGCGTCCAGCTCACCGCGGGCGCATGGAAATCGGGTCGCGTGTCGTGATCCGGGATGTTGCGACCGTCGTAATGATCGCCGTTGGAAACGATCGGATACCCGTAGTTCGCACCGCGCTCGATGAGGTTGAGTTCGTCGCCGCCGCGCGGACCCATCTCGATTTCCCACAGGCGCCCGTCCGCGCCGAACGCGAGGCCGAGCGCATTGCGATGGCCGAGCGACCAGACCTCGGCGGCAACACCGCCATCCGCCGCGAACGGGTTGTCCGCCGGCACGCTGCCGTCGTCATGGAGCCGGACCAGCTTGCCGAGATTGGATTTCATGTCCTGCGCGGGCGTGAACTTCTGCCGCTCGCTCGACGTGATCCAGAGCATGCCGTGTTCGTCGAACACGATGCGATGGCCGTAGTGGCCGCGACCGCCGACCTTGGGCACCTGGCGCCAGATCACCTCGAGATCGGACAACGCACCGCCGCCGGTCGCATCGAGGGCCAGGTGCGCGCGCGCAACCGCCGCGCCACGCGTGTCGCCCTCACCCGCTTCCGCGTAGCTCAGGTAGACGAGGCCGTTGCCGGCGAAATCCGGATGCAGAACGATGTCGCCGAAACCGCCCTGGCCGCCGTAGGCGACTTCCGGAACGCCGCGGACGTCGACGGCGCGCGCTCCGATCTCGAACAGTTTCAGCGCGCCCTTCTTCTCGCTGACCAGCAGTCGCCCGTCCGGCAGGAACGTCATCGCCCAGGGTTCGTCGAAGGATGCGACATCGGTGACCGTGAACGGCATTGCCGAATCCGATGTCGGTGCAGACGCGGCCGGTTCGGGCGGCGACGCGGCATGGTCGCCGTGGATGCAGGCGGTCATCGAGACGGCGATGCAAGCGAGGACCAACAGAAGCCTGGACATGATGCGGATCTCCGAAGTGGCGTGGCCCACACGAGAACGGTAGCGCATCGCGCCGCCATCGTCGAACCGCAAGCAAACCGGTCGCGGCCCGAACGACGCCCCGTGGGATCACCGCAAGGCGTGATTCCTTGCCCACCCGAAACCGCGAGCATCGTGGCTGCCGCGCTTTGTCATCCGCGAGGCGCGACGGCGCAGACGGAAGTAGCGGACGGGTTTTCGCGCACCCTTGAAAGCGCCACAATCGCGCCCCACCGTCTCGCGTTCGTGCGCCCGTGCCAGCCGCCCCTGCCAACAAGGAAACCGCGTGCAGCCGATCATTTCCGTCAGCCGTCTCGGAAAGACCTACGCCTCCGGCCTCGTCGCCCTCAAGGACATCGACCTCGAAATCCGCCGCGGCGAGATCTTCGCCCTGCTCGGACCCAACGGCGCGGGCAAGACGACCCTGATCGGCATCATCTGTGGACTGGTCAATCCGAGCGTCGGCACGGTGCTTGCCGACGGCCACGACATCGTGACCGAATACCGCGCGGCGCGCAGCAAGATCGGCCTGGTCCCGCAGGAACTCAACACCGACGCATTCGAAACCGTCTGGGCCACGGTGAAGTTCAGCCGCGGCCTGTTCGGCAAGCCGCCCGATCCCGCCTATCTCGAAAAGGTGCTGCGCGACCTGTCACTATGGGACAAGCGCAAGTCGAAGATCATGACCCTGTCCGGCGGCATGAAGCGCCGCGTCATGATCGCCAAGGCGTTGTCGCACGAACCGCGGATCCTGTTCCTCGACGAACCGAGCGCTGGGGTCGACGTCGAACTGCGCCGCGACATGTGGAACATGGTGCGCGGCCTGCGCGACAACGGCGTGACGATCATCCTGACCACCCATTACATCGAGGAGGCCGAGGAAATGGCCGACCGCATCGGCGTGATCAACAAGGGCCAGCTGATCCTGGTCGAGGACAAGAACACGCTGATGGAGAAGCTCGGCAAGAAGCAGCTCACGCTGCAACTGCAAGCGCCGCTGGCCGCGATTCCTCCGGAGCTTGCCGCGTATCCGCTCGAATTGGCCGGCGACGGCAACGAACTGATCTACACGTTCGACGCGCAGGGCGAGCGGACCGGTATCGCCGAGCTGCTGCGGCGGCTCGCCGCGCACGGCATCGACTTCAAGGACCTGCATTCGAGCCAGAGCTCGCTCGAGGAGATCTTCGTCGGCCTCGTGCACGGAGAACGCCGATGAACCTCCATGCGATCCGCGCGATCTACCGCTTCGAGATGGCGCGCACCTTCCGCACCCTGACCCAGTCGATCGCCTCGCCGGTGCTGTCCACTTCGCTGTACTTCGTCGTGTTCGGCGCCGCGATCGGCTCGCGCATGGGCGAGATCGGCGGAGTCAGCTACGGCGCCTTCATCATCCCGGGGCTCATCATGCTGTCCCTGCTCAACGAGAGCATCTCGAATGCATCGTTCGGCATCTACATGCCGAAATGGGTCGGCACGATCTACGAGTTGTTGTCCGCGCCGGTGTCCTTCGCCGAAGTCGTGATCGGCTACGTCGGCGCGGCGACGACCAAGTCGGTGCTGCTCGGCGTGCTGATCCTCGCCACCGCGCGCTTGTTCGTTCCGTATGAAATCGCACATCCGCTGTGGATGTTCGGCTTCCTCGTGCTGACCGCGGCGACGTTCAGCCTGTTCGGCTTCATCATCGGACTGTGGGCCGACGACTTCCAGAAGCTGCAGGTCATCCCGCTCATGGTCGTCACCCCGCTGACCTTCCTCGGCGGCGCGTTCTACTCGATCAACATGCTGCCGCCGGTGTGGCAGAAGATCACGCTGTTCAATCCGGTCGTGTACCTGATCAGCGGATTCCGCTGGAGCTTCTACGGGATATCGGACGTCAACGTCTATGTCAGCCTCGGCATGATCGTCGTGTTCCTGCTGCTGTGTCTCGGCGTGGTGTGGTGGATCTTCCGCACCGGCTACCACCTGCGAACCTGAGAACGCGCGCACGCGCGTACGTCCAACGCGTTCGACGCCACGCGGCGAGACACATCCGCCGATCACCGGGCACGCGAAGGCATGCGCAAGCCGCGTGGAGTCAATGCGCGTTCGACCCATTCGAACCATCCCTGCACGAGCAAGGCGAGGATCGCAGCGGGCACGGCGCCTTCGAGGATCAGGCCGATGTCGTCCAGGCGGATCCCGGCAAGGATCGGCTGGCCGTAGCCGCCCGCCCCGATCAGCGCACCGAGCGTTGCGGTGCCGACGTTGATGACCGCGGAAATCTTGATGCCGGCCAGCATCGACCGCGTCGCGAGCGGCAGTTCGATGCGCAGCAGCCGCACCATCGGCGGCAGGCCGAGCGCGGCCGCCGACTCGCGCAGTTCGGGCGCAATTCCGACCAGGCCCGCATGCGTGTTGCGCACGATCGGCAACAGGCTGTACAGGAACAGCGCCGCGATCGCAGGCGCCGCGCCGATGCCGAACAGCGGGATCATGAACACGAACATCGCGAGCGACGGCACGGTCTGCAGGATGCCGGTCGCCGCGATGACGACATGGCCGAGACGCCTGAGCCGCGCAGCGAGCACGCCGAGCGGGATCGCGATGAGTACCGCGAGTCCGAGCGAGATCGCAACGAGGCGCAGATGCTCGATGCTGCGCGCGATCAAACGCGACCGGAAGCCATCCGCATCCGCAGCGCCGGAGATGCCGAGGAACTCCGCGGCCACGTCCGCTTCCTCGCGCCCGTCGAGCTTGACCGCGGCGTTCATGCGCCGCATCGCCGTCGCGTCGATGCGCCCGGCCAGCGCGTCGAGCGCATCGATGAATGCGGGCGCGGTCTCGTGCAGTCCGAGCCGATACAGGAACACCGCCTGGTAGGCCGGGAAATAACCGCGATCGTCCTCGAGCGTGACCAGGCCGTAGTACGCGATCTCCGCATCGGTGCTGTACAGATCCAGCACGTCGATCGCGTCGCTCGCGAGCGCGCGATACGCCAGCGCGTGGTTCATGCCGCGCACCACCGCGTCCGCGAGACCATAGCGCGCACTCAACCCGGGCCAGCCGTCCGCGCGGTTCAGGAATTCGCTGGACAAGCCGTAGCGCAGTTGCGGATGCGCAAGGAGATCCGAGATGCGACGGATTCCGAGTCGCGCGGCGGTGTCGGCACGCATGCCGATCGCATAGGTGTTGTCGAAACCGAGCGCGTCGCTGATGCCGAGGCCGAGCGGCGCGAGCCGCGCGCGCAAATCGGCAACGCCGGCATCCGGCATGATGTCGTCGAGCAACTCGTGGGTCAGGGTTCCGGTGTATTCCGGATAGGCGTCGATCTCGCCACGGCGCAATGCTTCCCACAGGATGCGCGTGCCGCCGAGCTCGCGGCGGTGCCGTGCCTCGCAACCCACCGCGCGTGCGCGGAGCCGCGCGACTTCGCCCAGCAGGACCGACTCGGTGAACGCCTTCGATCCGATCCGCACGGGTCCCTCGCACGCGGCCGCGGCCGGTTCGCCGACGGCCACGGCGGCCAGCACGAGGACCATCGCGGCGAGCCGCTGCCGGATCATGCGCCGACGACCGGCAGGCCGCGCCGCGCCGCGACGAACGAGGTCACGAACGCATCCGCCGGCCGCTCGTGCAGGTCCGCGAACGTGCCGTCCTGGACTACCCGGCCGTGACGCATCAGGACGAGGCGCTCGGCGAACCAGGTGGCTTCGGCCAGATCGTGGGTCACCAGGATCACGGTCTTGCGCAATTCGCCGAAGATGCGCCGGAGATCGTCCTGCAACTCGTGGCGCACGACCGGATCGAGCGAACCGAGCGGTTCGTCGAGCAGCAGTGCGTCCGGATCCGGCATCAGTGCGCGCATCAGCGCGACGCGCTGGCGCTGGCCGCCGGACAACTCGGCGGGAAAGCGTTCGAGCGCCGTATCCGGCAAGCGGACAAGCTCGGCGAGTTCCAGCGCCCGTCGATGCGTGCGTTCTTGCGACCAGCCGAGATCGCGCGGCAACAACGCGAGATTGCCGAACGCTGTCAGATGCGGGAACAGGCCGCCTTCCTGGATCACGTAACCGGTGCGCCGACGCAGGGCCGGCAGGTTCCCGCGTCGCAGCGGCTCGCCATCGGCGAACACCGTGCCCGCATCGGGCCAGTCGAGCGCGAGCAACAGCCGCAGCAAGGTGGATTTGCCCGAGCCGCTGCTGCCTATCAGCGCGGTCGTGCGACCCCGCGCGAAGCCGAGACTGATGCGATCGAGCGCAAGCACCGCGCCGTAACGACGGGTGACCGAGTCGACCGCGAACGCGTCGGCGCCGGGGTGACGACCGGAAGGTTGTCCCGAATCCGATGGCATGACTGCATGGCTGATGGGTGGCGCGGAACATCCAGCATACCCGCAAGCCGGAACATGCGTTGCGCGCCGACCACGAAACGGTCCGCGCCTGGGCTGTTGCCGGATCTGAGAACCGCTTCGCAATCCTTCGCATGCCGTAACGGGTTCTTCACGGCGCAAGAACGACCAACACAACCGTGTGCGCGCACAATTCCACTGCGGGGGCTTGCATGGGTCATCAAGCGGAGAGTGACACGATGAACTGGTTTGTCACGGCGCAACGCCTTCCGACCCCGGGCGATCCGGTCGAGTTTCTCGTCGAGGATCGCGAGATCGTCATCGATGGCCGTTACGAGGACCGCGCATTCCGCTCGCGCTGGGGCGAGTATCGCGAATCGAGGGTCAGTGTCTGGCGCCCGAAACCGACCGAGCCACGCATGGAGGAACGCGCGTAGCCGGAGCGTGGGTGGCGGCAGAACTTCCGGGTCGCAAATCCGTCTGTGTGGCCCATATTCCCGCCTCGAAGGATCTCCGGCCCACGCTCCCAGTCAGTCGCGTTTCAGGTCGGTCTCGTAGAGTCATCGACTCGCCCTGTCCCGCGCCAGCGAGGGCCGCAACGGCATCGCCCCGCGGGTCCGGTTGCACGGAGCACGACGATGGCGCGCCCGATTTGGAGCGGCACCCTTTCCTTCGGCCTGTTGAATGTCCCGGTCCAGCTCATGCCGGCCGAGAAGCGCACGGACATCAGTTTCCGCATGCTCGACAGCCGCAACAACGCGCCGATCCGCTACGAGCGGATCAACGCGGAGACCGGCGACGAAGTGCCGTGGAAGGACATCGTGAAGGCGTTCGAATACGACAAGGGCAACTACGTCGTGATCGACAAGGAAGACATCCGCGCGGCGGCACCGGAAAGCCACGATGCGATCGAAGTCGAGGCGTTCGTCGATGCCGACGCGATCGGCCCCGCCTATTTCGAGAAGCCCTACGCCCTGGTCCCGACGCGCAAGGCCGAGAAGGGTTACGTCCTGCTTCGTGAAGCACTGGCCGACGCGCACAAGATCGGCGTCGCACGCATCGTGATCCGTTCCCGCGAACACCTCGCCGCGGTGATGCCGCACGGCGACGCGCTGATGCTCATGATGCTGCGCTACCCGCAGGAACTCGTCGACGTGGACGATTACCACATGCCATCCGGCAAGTTGTCGCAGTATCGCGTCACGGCGAAGGAAGTCGAGATGGCGCGCGCGCTGATCGAGTCGATGTCCAGCGACTTCACGCCGGGCGACTACCGCGACGAGTTCCGCGACCGCCTGCACAAGGTCATCGAGAAGCGCATGAAGGGCAAGGGGGCGAAGGCGAAGATCGCCGATACCGAGGAAACGCCGGAGAACGCGACCACCAATGTCGTCGACTTCATGTCGTTGCTGGAGAAGAGCATCGACAGCAAGAAGCGCACTCCGGCAAAGAAGTCCGCGACGCGCAAGTCCGCATCGAAGGCAACGAAGAAGACGCCCGCCAAGCGCGCGGCGAAGACCGCGAAGCGCCGAAAAAAATCCGCCTGAGCGCTCTGCGCGATTCACTTGCCGTTCCGGACGATGAACGCACGGCCGTGCGCGAATCGCGCCGCAGCCGATTATTCATCGCGAGCTAATCCGCGCCCGCCTACCGTGGATTTGCAATCCATGAGGAGTGCAACGCGGTGCCAGCACCGTGTTTCCTGTTTGCGTGAATCCGGATTCCACACGACACCATCCGGTTCCCGCGGATCAACCCACGAGGAGCACACCATGAACATCAAAACCCTTCCGCGCGTCCTTGCCATCGGCCTGGGTTCCGCGCTTGCCCTGGGTGCAGTCAATGTCGCGTTCGCACAGGGCAGCATGACGCCGAACAACGACGAGACCGATTCGGAACAGCCGGTGACGGATACCTGGATCACGACCAAGGTCAAGACCGAACTCGCGACGACCGATGGCGTGTCGAGCATGGACATCAACGTGGAAACCGTCAACGGCGTGGTCACGCTGACCGGCGTGCTCGATTCGCAGATGGCGATCGACAAGGCGGTCGCCGCGGCGCAGAGCGTCAAGGGCGTGAAGAGCGTCGATTCCTCGGGCCTTACCTCCAAGCAATAACCGGCTCGAAGCAACAAACCCTGCATGCGAGCCGCGTCCCCGGACCGCCACCGGCCGGGGACGCGGATCCAATCACGACGTTCGCGATGGCGGACAGGAGAACGACATGAATGAGGATCGCCTCAAGGGGCAGTGGAAGCAACTGACCGGCAAGATCAAGGCGCAGTGGAATCGCCTTACCGACGACGACCTCGGTGAAGCCGAAGGCAACGCCCAGTACCTGGCCGGCAAGGTGCAGGAACGCTACGGCATTGCACGCGATGAAGCCGAAAGGCAGGTCAGGGATTTCGAGCGAACGCTGTAGTGGTTTCCCCCTCCGAAAACATGGCCGGCCCCCACGGGCCGGCTTTTTGTTGCCTCGTGCTACTCGTGAGGAAGGCGGGGCCATGATCTGCGCGCGTCCCCCGTCTCCGGTCTCGTCACAACACCGACTGGTTCGGATAAATGATGCGATGCACGCCGAGCTTGTTGTAACGGCGCGCATAGATCGGATGATTGCGCTTGAGCAGGATCGTGATGCGCGCGGTGGTGTCATCGTCGGGCGCATACACGAACAGGAAGGCGCCGCCGCGGTCCGCGGTCTTGCGGTCGTCATCGAGGTAGCCGAATTCGGTACCGACGCCACGCACGAGATCCTGTCCGATGCGTTCCAGCAGACTCGATCCACCGGTCGCTTCCAGTTGCTTCACGAGAAA
>CAYWZC010000046.1:10182-21587 GCA_964462745.1 uncultured Rhodanobacteraceae bacterium | reverse complement strand
TCGGGACCATACACCTCCGTGACGAAGCGCAACATTCGCTCCGGCAGCCTATGCTGTTCCCGCCGAATACGCTGCCACACGAGATCATCCGGCGACAACACCGGCACGCTCCTCGCCAGACAACAGTGCTTGAACTTTCTGCCGCTGCCACACGGGCAGGGGTCGTTGCGACCTGTTTTCATGGTGGTGATTGTCGGGGTTGTAGGACGGTCGAGGCAAGGATGCGGCGCGCTACGCTCATGGGCGGAGACAGTCCAGAACACCGACGTCAGCTCGTAACCGACGATGGTCCAAAGTTGCCAAATCCTTGACTGGTTCTGCGGATGGCGGATTTGCAGACCGCAAAGACACCACGTTCACCACGATCACAAACATCGCCACTCCAATCAAAATGGAGCAAGGAGCGCACGGTCTGCAGCGAAGCGGGAGGCGACCAGAGTGGCCACGCAAAAGTCATGTCTTCCCCCCGACCGTGAACTGCCGTGGTGATGATTCTCGCGCCACGAGGAAAGCTGGGAAGCAATGGCAACCCACGAAATGCAAGCCACTCCAGCGGAGCATCGACGCGAGTGCCGTCGTTGTTAGGGTTGTTCGCCATCAGGGCCCAGTTGCGCTCTGAGCCAGGGTCCCATCGAAGGTTGCTACCCGGTTGCGTGCCATGCCCCTCGAAAAATGACGTCTCGATCCACTCTTGTGTCACCGAAGCGCGAATAGTTTCCACCGTGCCGAGAAATGTCTGATTTGCAGCCGTGAAGTGGAAGGCAGTGGGCTTGGTGTTACCCTTACCATCAACCGCAATGTCAGTACCATAGGCCGCCGCGTAGCCTGCTGCCTCATCATTGCCCGTCAACCAAGCCTCGATGCAGGTCGCGAGGAATTTCTTGAAGTCATCCGGTGGCGGTTTGAGGTCGGCGACCTCCTGTGGGCCCTTCTTCTTGGTTGCGACCTTCGTATACGTGAAGCGCCAAGGCGCGCTCTTGTTTGCAGCGACTTCTGCGTCGGCCGCAATGAGTGCCGCGAGACCGGAACCGGGCATGTCGAGCCCTTCGACAATGGCCTTGAACGAGCCGTCTTCGGAAAAGCCGAGCTTAGCGCCGGGAACGACACGAAGCAGCCCAAGTGCTGCTAGGAACCCGAGCGGATTGGAGCCGTTTACACCCAAGAGTTGGATGCGGGTCATAGTGATGCCTCCTTCGTCTGCTCCTCCTCGCTGGCGCGGTGATCGGCGAGGCGAAGGATAGCCTCAAGCCAACAGAGTTCCTGCCAACCATACTTCGCGACAAGATTCCAAAAACGGTCGCCGAGTGGCGAGTCGAGCCGATGGAGTTCGGGGTTGGATGGAACTTCTGAAAGATCCATGTCTCCGAACACACTGCTGGAGTGTCCAGAAAGCGATATCTTGATGGGAGCACTGTCAATCACAACAGGTGCGAAGGGGCGGCATTCGCCGTGGTGACTCGCAACAAGGTGAAGCACGAGATCAAGGTCGGGCTCCCTCGTGGAGTCGCGTTTCTTCAGCCATTTAGCCAACAATGTCTTTTGTCCATCAAGCATCGCGACCGACTGTATCGCGTGGAAGTAGCCCCCGCTCGGGTAGCCACTGCGCTCACGAGCCAGCTTGCGGGCTGCGCGCGCGCCAAGCGGCATCGCCGATTTGGCCCATGGCGTTTCGTCCCTGAAGTACTCGATCTCACTCCCGCCACGAAGCATGATTTGAAAGCGGCGATCAGCCTTGCCGATGTCGTGCAACCACGCGGCAAGCGCTACGTGTTCGGCAAGCCAATCCCCGAGTCCACAGCGCATTGCATACTCACGCGCGAACGTCTCGACATCCCTGCTGTGCTCGGAAAGAGAGACGGCTCGCCCTGCACAGAACGAATCATCGCCATCCGTCGTCAACTCAACACCATCTTCAAGCGTCTCTTCGTGTTGAACGACACTTCGTAGTTCGGCCAGTGGCACTCGCTTTGCCTCCATGACAGTCCATCCACGTTCACCGGGTACGACCAGTGAGCCACGGCTCTTGGCGAGCTTCTGCGCCCATAGGCGCTTCCACTCCGGCAATTCACCATTCGAGGCCAGATGGCCAAGCGCGGTACGCACCGCGTCGGTATCATCGAACGGTGATGACAGTCCGAGCTTCTCGGCAATGACGGGAAGTAGTCGTAACACGGGCTTCGCGCGGGCGAAGAGACTGGCCTGCTCAGCGCGGTCCGTGACAGCCTCGGTCGAGGAAGCGTCAAAGCAACCAGAGCGAATCCCCCCGTAGCTTGCGGGTACTACGATAGTGTTGCCCGGTTTCAGTTCCCTTGCCGTGATGATGTCACTCTTGTCGCCGTGCCAACGAAGCGCGCACCGCCCAGCAGTCGCTAGCTCATCGCTCTTTTCGAGCGCTGTACCCTCGGTGTCCGCAATGTCGCCCGTGGGCTGGTTTGCCAGCCACCTCCGCGCCGTCATGAAAGGCAGTGACATCGCTTCGAGATTCGAAGGGCGAACCGAAGCCACGATGGCTGTCGCCGTCTCCAGGTCTTTCTGCCGAAGTGCTTCCTCAGAGAGATCCGCGCGCCAGACGACCTGCACATCAGCCGGGCCGGAACTTGGGCCATGCAGCCAGAGGCTCACGTCGGGGATCTGACTCGGCGCGGGATTGGTCTGCACCCACAAGTCAAGATAAGCGGGAAGCAGCGTCGGCGCATTCGGCTTGGGCGCGAGCAGTTTCGCCAATCCCTCGCCGGTCGGCACGTCGAGCGCCAAAATACCGAAATCGACCTGAGTCATTCTGGCTAGTTGTTCTTCGGCTTGTCGTTTTGCCTCACCCTTCAGATTCTTTATTTCATCCTTGAGCTTCTTCAACTCGTCCTTGACCTTCTTCGGGCGCTCCTTTGCCTGTTGCCTGAGCCACTTGACCATCTCGGCGATGGCATCGCCATAGATCGGATCATCCTTCGCGGACTTGTCATAGACGATAATGCCCTCCGCTTTTTCGTAGTTTCCGAGTCGATCGACGCGTCCAAAGCGCTGTCGCAAGCTGTCGAGGCTTGCGGCCTCGGTCACGAGGGCATCGAAGTCGAAGTCCGCCCCTGCTTCGATACATTGGGTGCCAACAATGACGCGCTTGGGCAGATCATCGCTTCGCACTCGACCCGTCTGGACGGCCGGCCGAAGATCGCGCAGCACATCGTCACGGTCCAGCGGGCGCATACGGCCGGTGATCAGGGTGACGATTGCATCGCTTCCAATGGACTCTGTGAGCTGCCGCGCGATCGTGCTAGCGCTTCCCACCCGGTTTACAACCACCGCAATCGTCCTGTGGCGTTCAAGCAACGCATGCGCTTGTTCTACGCACTTCTTCTCCAACGCAGTCCGATCGCCCACCTCGACGAAGCTCACTGGTTTGCTCGCGTGGAGGCGCGGCCCGAGCGGCGAATCGAGCTTCTTCTCGTCATCGAGCAATACGAAGGGTGGCTTCGTTCCAGCGCCCGGCGTCGCGGACAGGAAGGCGTGGGAAAACCGCGTACTCAACCCGTTTACGGAGAATCGCTCGCGGACGCGCGCGAGTTGGTCGAGGGTCTGTCGAAATGGTTCCGAGAGGTGAACCTCGTCGAGGAGGAGCAACGCATCATTGGCAAGGAGGCCCGCGTGCACTGGCTTCATGCCTTGGCTCACGCCATAGCCCTGCATGAACATTCGTGATCCAACCTGGTCGACGGTCGAAGCGACGATGAGTGGCTGATCGGGTGTTCGTGCCCAGCCGTCATCCTTGGGTATTCCGCCGCGTAGTGTGAACACCCCGAGTGGCTCTTCATCCGCTCGGGTCAGGGAACGCAAGCGATTGGCGACCTCGACAGCGATCGCATCCGTGCTCGTCATCAATGCGCGTAGAAGCATTCGGCCACGCTCGGCGACCTGATCGACCACGATGCGCCGGTCCACGATCATCACAATACGACGTGGGCACCAGCGATCCTTTTCCTCGGTGTCTGCGTTGAGCGCGAGCGCGAAAAGGGCGATGTCGATGCACGTTGTCTTGCCGGTGCCGGTTGGGAGGTCGAGCACCCGCGGCCAGCACTTGTCTCCAATAATTTTTTCGAGCAGCCGCTGCTGCCAGGCAAAGGGCTTCTTCCTTTCTCCGTGCACAGCCTTGTGGAAGGCTTCAAAATCCGATGCAGTGAGCATCACTGATCCTCCCCGGACAGGTCTTCCATGGGCAGGCAGAGCCCAAGACCGAAGTAGCGTCCGGCGCCAAGCAGAAGCGGACCGCGCACGGCGTGTTGGAAGCGGATGTCGGCATGGACGCGTACACGTGGCGTACGCCCTGGGCGACCGGGCCATGGCAGGAAGTCGCGAACATGTTGTGCGCCGGGCAGCAAGGGAACGAGCGACACTTCGACCGAGAGTGGGCGGATACCGGCGACGCGCAAACATGCGTCGCTGATGCTTTGTTGTGCTTCCAGAGCGGCCTTGCGTGCGGTGCCATCCCGGTTGCTGCGCAGGTTACCGGGGTTCTTGTCGAGGGCGATCGGCGTCGCCGTGATGAACCGCTTCGATTTGCGGCACCACAGTTCGGGTGATAGTGATCTCTTCACAGACACATCCACACGACGGATTTTGACGGGAGGAAGTGTCCCGCCCGCAAGCGTCAAGGTTCTGCGCTCAACGGCACGATCTTTCTCCCACTTTGCAACCAAGCGAAACAGCGTATCCCGGTCATCCGTCGGAAGCTGACGGGGCAGCACGAGCGCGCAGCCCATGATCGCGCCATCGGCGTGCTCGTGTCCGACGAATGGCAGCGGGACGAACGCGACGTGCGGTTGTTCAGTAGGACCACTCTCTGCGTGCCCTGAGAGTGTCGCTGGAAGGTCCTTCTCGCCGTGCTGTTCAAGCAGAGCACCGCGCAGCGCGCGTGCCACATCTGTGGAACGCGAGGAGACCGGTCGTGATCCACCGACACGCTCAAAGACGACCCAGTCGGTGGAAAAGACGCTCTCGGCAAATGCGGTTGGAGTGGATGTCTCGGAAATGGAAAGGTAGCGCTGCGGACGCGCTGGCAACACACGGTTCTCGACGCCACGATGGTAGGCGAAGGCCGATTCAAGCCGTTCGAGTTGACCAGGTCCGACCACGCGCAAGGTGGTATCGCCCTCATCGCTCGGGACCAACGTCGGAGGAATGTCGCGATCAACGACGTTGCATCGTACAAACGACGAGGAGTGACCGAGCCGGGTCACGCGCGTGCAGAGTCGTTCGAGCGCGATCCGATGCGATGACGGATTGACGTCGGACCAGAGGAGTGCAAAGGTCGGCGTCTCCGGGATCACGACCGGAAACATTCGCACTTGACGCGTACGCCGTTCAGGCATCAAGGCAACCGCGGTGGCAAGCGCTTTGTCCGATGGCGGCACATCGACGACACGAGGCGCGTCTATCGCAACCGAGAGCCTCTTCTCGGTCTTGTCTCGCAGCTTGTTTGCATCTGTCAGAGCCTTCTTCAGAACTCTAAGGTTCTCCTTCGGCCCCTTCAGAGCCTGCTTCTTTTCGCCCGCGCTCATCCTTTGGCCTGACAGTTCGTCTTCAACTTCCTGGAGCCGTTTCTGTGCCTCTTCCACGGCCCGCTCGGCAGACGCGCAATCGTCTCGAGAAACCTGAGCGGCCTTCGCGGCACTTCGAATCTCAGTGTCCAATCCGAGCGTCACGTCATTGACCGGCACGTAGACGTCCTGCACTTGTCGCCTCCCGACGCTCGACTCGGGATCGACCCGCAGCGACGGCGCGCTTTGCTGCTCGAGCCACACTAGCGCTTCCCGTTCAGCTGGGTCGACGTCCCCATGGTCGTGGAGCGCTGCGACCAGCGCCGAGAAAAAGCGCGCGGGATGAGGCGGCCACTCGGCGCGCCCGCGATCGTTGTGCGCGGTCGCCGCATAACGACCTGTCAGGAGCTCAACCTCGATCGCGAGCATCATGGGTCTCCGGCATCGGCCTCTGTTGCCGCAAGCTCGCGGCTCTTTCTCACGAGATCGGCGAGCTTCGGCGACGGTTGCAGTTCTGCAAGTGCTTCGCCCGCTGGCTTTCCGAATTTGATCGCGTCAGGAAGCTTGCCGACTGCTTCGTTGTAAAGCGCGATGGCCCCAGCGAGGTTGAGATTCACGGGAGTCGTGCTCCCATCCCGGGCGACCGCCTCAAGCTTTAGTGCGGAGCCCATCTTCGGTACGAGCAGGCAGCGGGAGCGCAGATCGTGTCCGCGACTCTCGGCAGCGAATACGGCGAGCAAGCCGAGCGCCGCCAGTACCGTGCGGGCTTCCTCCGCTCCAGTGAGGAACCCCAGACGTCGCAGCGACGCCAGTGAGAGCACGACGGTGTGTCTGGCCTCGTCGATCGTTACCCCACCTGCGACTGAGTCGATACTCGGCGCAATGTTGCCAAGAACGACCGCCGACGGCTTTCCAGCTTTCTCTTTTTTCCCAACCTTTATGGGCCCTCCGGCTTCCGTCAATGCTTGCGCTGGATCTAAAGTCCACATCTCATCGGAGTTGGCCGCCTTGTAGAGATCCTGGTCGGTCTTACCGGTTGTGGCGGGGTCGATTCGACTCGCGGTCTTGCTGCCGTGCACAGCGTTGATACCGACGATCTCGGAGACCAACGCGCGCTGGAACTTGGCACCGAGGCCGCCCTTCGGTCCCGTGCTGTCCCATAGGCCGAAGACGAGCCCCGTCGGGCAGACTTTGAACAACGCGGTCGCGTTCCTGGTGCTCGCGTCCGTGAATGACTTGCCAATGTCCGAAAGCCGAAAGAGGTTACCGTCGAGGAGGCTGTCGCGCAGGAGCGCGTCGGCGATGCGATGAGGCGCCGTGAGCGACGTGACGCGCCCCACTTCGGGTGCGACCGACGAGAAGTCGACGCTCACGACTGGCAGCGTGATCTTCTTCTCGTCCCAAAGTGTCTGAAGTGCCTCCTCCATCCGGTTCGCCTGATCCTGCACCGATGCAAGAAGCACGCACCGCACATTTTGCCCGCCGATACGTCGGTCTTCAAAGGCGTACTTGGCGCCTGGCTCAGGCTTCTTCTTGTCATCCACCGCATGGGTCGGCGGGAAGATTTTGTCTCCCGATCCACCTGCGGGCTCCAGCGTCGCTGTGCCACGGATGGCAACGGCATCGCCAACTACGAATTGCTTGAGTTGCTCAATGTTCAGCGGCATTGCTCTTCTCCTCGGCTATCAGTGACTTCTGTCCCATGTCGTTGTCCAGCAGAGCGAAATGAAGCGGCCAGCGATGACTCACACCGTGGCCACGCCAGCGCGCGGTATGTCTTCGTGTAGGTCGGGAAGTCGGGACATGCGGACGACCATACCTTATCCTCATCATTGTCACAATTATGTTTAAGGGGATTGAAATACGACAAACAAGCTCATTAGCGGTACACTCGTTCTAGCTTGGTGCGGCCACATTGAAGATGTTTCAGGGGCTTGCACTTGCTTCACGAATGGAGCTTCCGCACCAAGCTCTTTCTTTCGCCCCGCCCAATTTGTGGGTACAATTCGCAGTAACGTGACCCCATTCGGGCGAATGAATCCATGCAGATCAGCACCCGCGAGTTCAAAGCCAACCTGTCCGCCGTGTTGCGGCGAGTACGGTCCGGGGAGGAAATTTCGGTGACGTCGCACGGCAAGGTGGTGGCGCGTCTTTCTCCGCCGCTGACCGAAGATCCTTCCGGCCTGGAGTGGTTGCGCCGGCAGCCGTGGCTGCGTGCGGGCGAGGCCGGGGCGGTGCGCGGTGCGGAGCGGCCGACTCCCGTTCCGGAGGGCACGGTGGATGAGATCGTGCGCTGGGTGCGCGGCGATTGATCCTGTATCTGGACACCTCGGCGTTGTTGAAGCTCTACCTGGCCGAGGCGGGTTCCGATGGCGTGCGCGCGGCGGTGCTTGAAGCGGAAGTCTGCACGCATCAAATCGCGTGGGTCGAAGTGCACGCTGGATTTGCCATGGCGGTGCGAATGGGACGTCTGTCCGATCCGGACGTGGGCAACCACCTGCGCAGGTTCGAGGCCGATTGGGGCGTCATGCATGTCGTGGGTGTGGACGATGCACTGACGCGTCGCGCAGGCGGCATGGCGCGCCAATTCGGTCTGCGTGCGTACGACAGTGTGCATCTTGCCGCCGCCGAACGGGTAATGAGCGCCGTGGGTGGCAGCGAATTCGTGTTCATGGGGTTCGACACGAGACTCGACGGTGCAGCCGCAACGCTGGGCATGACCCTGAAACACGCCGACACTTGAGCGACTCGCTTGCGCTGTGGGTGTTGCGATACAAGGCGATCGGCACAGCATCACACCGCTGCCTTCGGGCGATGCGCCGTCCCCGTCGATGAGAACCCCCGTACAGGGCATTCCGCCAGGTGCTTGCGAACTTCGCGTCCGCCGGGCGCGACCCGCAGGCCGCTCGAAGCGCCAGAACATCCCCTGTGGCACATACGCATCCCCCAAGAAGCGTAATAAGAGCATGCACCTTCCCACACCTGATTCTCAAGGAGTGAGACGATTCACCTGCAGCTGGGCGCAAGATTCCAGCCTCGACCACCTCCCTTCACGATCCGCCGTCCGATCGTCGTGATGGACGCGGACGCACGGCGCGGGTAGGATTTTCGGGATGATGCGTCGCTGCAGTGCACAGCGGCACTTTCGATCTGGGAGGGGGCATGCCACTCGCTACGTTTAGATGGCAAGCAGCGCTCGGCAGATTTCACTGCAGCGGAAACTGCAGAAGCCATGCATGAGTCCATCCTCAATCACGCGAAGTCGCGGTGGCTGTGGATCGCGCTCGGCTTGAGCGTGGCGTCGCTGATTGCGTACCTGTGGCACGATCCGGATACGCCGCCGAACGGCGGTACCTGGCTCGGCTACACGCTCGGCACGATCGCGGCCGCGCTGATCGTGTGGCTGATGCTGTTCGGCATCCGCAAGCGCAAGTACGCGAACCGCATCGGCACCCTGCGCGGCTGGTTGTCGGCGCATGTCTATCTCGGCACCAGCCTGATCCTCATCGTGCTGCTGCACGCGGGTTTCCAGCTGCACTGGAACCTGCACACGCTGACTTTCCTGCTGATGCTGGTCGTGATCTTCTCCGGCTTCTTCGGCGTGTACGTGTACCTGCGCTACCCGAGCCTGATGACGCGCAATCGCGAGAGCGCGACGCGCGATGCCCTGCTCGACGAGATCGCCGATATCGACCAGAACGCGCTGGCGCTCGCCGATGGCATCGACCCGAAGATCCATGCGGTCGTGTTGCGTTCGATCGAGAACACCCGGCTCGGCGGCAGCGTGTGGACGCAGTTGCGCGCGCGCGACGGTTCGGACATCGCGCTGGCGCGCGTGCGCGAGGCGGTCGCGGCGCGCGAGAACGCCGGCGACGTGCAGTTGCCGAAGGGCGGCCAGACGATGTTCGCGATGGTCGATTTCCTCGCCAGCCAGGCCAGCGACCGCCAGACCGAGGCGCTGCGCCGGCTCATCGACATGCTGTCGCGCAAGAAGGGCCTCGCGACGCGCGTCGCGCGCGACATCCAGTACCAGGCGCTGATGGAGATCTGGCTCTACATCCACGTACCGCTGTCGTTCGCGCTGCTCGCGGCGCTGACCGCGCACATCGTGTCTTCGTTCTTCTACTGGTGACGGGCGGGAGCACGAAATGCGCTGGCTGATCCGCAGGGTCCTGAAAAAAGGCAAGGGTTCGGTCTCCTACGAGGAGGACATCCATTACGGGGAAATCCTCTCGATCGGTCGCGCCGCGGACCAGGCGATCTTCCTTCCCGACCTGCGTGCGGCGCTGAACCACGCCCAGGTCAGTTCGCTCGGCAACGGCCAGTACCGGGTCGAGTCCCTGATCGTCGCGGGCATCCGCGTCGATGGCGAAATCACCTACGCGACGACGGTCGGCGCCGGCGCCACGATCGAGATCGGATCGACGCGCCTCACCCTGCTCGCACCGCCGCGCGATTACGACGCGGCGATCGAGGTCAGCGCGCTCGACAAGAGCGAACAGCAGGCCGCGCGTGCGCGCGAGGCACGCCCGACCCGGCTCGGCCAGACCTGGCTCGGCAAGCGCTGGCCGTCCTGGATCCTGTTCGGGTTGCTGCTGGTGTTCGGCTTCGCGATCCCGGCGGCCACGCATTTCAGTCCCGGCCTGCGCGGCGCGATCGCGCACCTGCCCGTGCCCGGCACCGGATTCTGGAACCCTGCGCCGCTCGAAGCCGCGCACCGCTATTTCGGCGACGACTGCACGAACTGCCACCAACACCCGTTCCTGCGCGTGCGCGACGACGCCTGCCTCACCTGCCACGCGAACACCAAGGCCCACGCCGACCCGGCACGCTTCCACCTTGCCGAACTCGGCGACGCCAAGTGCCGCGACTGCCATCAGGATCACAACGGCCCGGCCGGCATGGTGCGTACGGACCAGGGCCTGTGCTCCGACTGCCATGGCGACCTCAAGCAGCGCACCAGGGAGGCGAGCCAGCTCGCCGACGTCAGCGACTTCGGCACCGACCATCCGGAGTTCCGCCTGAATCTTCCGGTATGGGGTGCGGACGGTCGCTTCGCGCCGCAAACGGTCACATGGAAAGCCGGACTCACCGAGGTATCCGGCCTCAAGTTCAACCACGAGAAGCATCTGGACGCGAAGGGGCTCAATACCCCTTCCGGCCACAAGGTGCTGACCTGCGCGAACTGCCACCGGCCCGAGCCGGGCGGCGCACGGATGCAGCCGATCGAGTTCGACACCATGTGCCACGAATGCCACACGCTCGGTTTCGATACGCTCGCGCCCGAGCGCGAAGTCCCGCATGCGGACGTGGCGGCCGTCGTCTATACGCTCAACGAATTCTATGCGCGCCGCGCGCTCGAGGGCGGCTACGCAGATGCCCGCGCGCCGACCATCGTCCAGCAACGACGCCGGCCGGGCCAGCCGCCGCAATCGCAGCAGGAAAAGCAGGAAGCGCTCGCCTGGGCGCGCGAACGCGCCGCGCAGGCGGCCCGCACCGTGTTCACCGGCAAGGCCTGCGTGACCTGCCACACGATCACCGCACCGACCGGCCCGGATACGGATTGGGCGGTCGCGCCGGTGCGCGTGTCCGGCGCGTGGTACGTCGATTCGAAGTTCCCGCACGACCGCCACACCACGATGGTCTGCGAGGACTGCCACGCCGACGCGGCGAAATCGGCCCGCGCGAGCGATCTGCTGATCCCGGGCATCGCCAATTGCCGCCAGTGCCACGGCGGCGCCGACGCGGACGCGAAAGTGCAGAGCACCTGCATCGACTGCCACGACTACCATCGCGCCGAGGCGTTGTTGCAAGCGGATCTGTAGAGCCGAGCTTGCTCGGCTTCGGAAAGCCAGCGGAGCAAGCTCCGCTCTACGG
>CAYWZC010000046.1:0-10082 GCA_964462745.1 uncultured Rhodanobacteraceae bacterium | reverse complement strand
AAGGTCTTGCCCCGATGCAACGCGCATCGGGCGCGCTATACTCGCACAAGCAACATCCACCGATCGCGGATCGTGGATGCCGGGAGAGGGAGGGCGCAATGCGCAAGGCACGTTGGTGTGCGTTGCTGGTCGGAGCAGTGCTGCTCGCCAGCTGCGGTGGTGGGAGCAACACGACCAGTTCCGACGGCACGTCGCCGCCACCGGATCCGCCCGACGACACGCCGTCCGGGTGTGACGGTTCGTGCGCCGATGCCAGCAGCTACCTGACTCCGGCCGACATCGGCAAGGCGATTGCCCAGGCCGTCGGCGAGGCACGCGCGCAGGCAACCCCTGCGACGATCGCGATCGTCGACCGGCTCGGCAACGTGCTCGCGGTATACCGCATGGCCGGCGCGTCGCCGCTGGTCACGATCACGTCCAACCGCGGCGTGACCGGCGGTCTCGAAAACCTCGTCGTGCCGAGCGAGCTCGCGGCGATCGCGAAGGCCGTGACCGGCACCTACCTGTCCAGCGAAGGCAACGCGTTCTCGACCCGCACCGCGTCGCAGATCGTGCAGGAACATTTCAATCCGGGTGAGAACAATGCACCCGGCGGGCCGCTGTTCGGCGTGCAATTCTCGCAACTGCCCTGCTCCGACCTCGCCGCACGCTTCGATTCGGGCACCGGCCCGGGCCCGCATCGCTCGCCGCTCGGCCTGTCCGCGGATCCGGGCGGCTTCCCGCTGTACAAGGACGGCACGCCGGTCGGTGGCATCGGCATTGCGGCTGACGCGACCTACGGCCTCGATGCGGTCATCAGCGACCGCGATCGCGACATCGACGAATACATTGCGTGGGCCGGCACGTTCGGCTTCGGCGCGCCGGTCGAGCGGCGCGGCGACCGCATCACGGTCGACGGCAAGATCTTCCGCTTCACCGACGTCGAGTTCGATCGGCTGGCGGCGGATCCGGCCGCCGCGCCCGCCTTCGGTGCGCTCGGCGCGGCCGATGGCGCGCTCATCGACGTACCCGGCTACTACGCGAAGGACGCCGGCCTCCTGGCCGGCCTCGCGTTCGGCCAGCCGGGTTCGGGCATCCGCCCGGCGACCGCCGAATACGCCGGGCTGGATGCCTTCGTGCTCGAGGATGCAAGCGGCGCGAACCGCTACGCCCCGCGCGCGGGCACCGATGGCCCCGATGCACTCGGCGTCGAGGAAGTCCGCACCCTGATGCAGGAAGCGCTCAAGGTCGCGAACCACGCACGCGCGCAGATCCGCCAGCCGCTGAACACGCCCGCACGGGTCAGCGTCTCCATCGTCGACACCAATGGCGTCGCGCTCGCGATCGCGCGTACCCGCGACGCGCCCGTGTTCGGCACCGACGTGTCGCTGCAGAAGGCGCGTACCGCGGCGTTCAACTCCGGCGCGTATGCGGCCGGTGACCTGCAAACCGCGACCGCGCCCACGCCGCTGATGACGACGGCCGCGGCGGATTACCTCGCCGATACGGTCGATCTCGATGCAGGCACGGTGGTGCTCTCGACGGTCGCGGTCAGCCCGCTCGCGGATTACGTGACGCGACTGCGTGCGTTCCTCGGCCTGCCCGACGCGCTCGGCGACGGTGCGATCGCGTTCAGCGACCGCGCCGGCGGCAACCTTTCGCGTCCGTTCTACCCCGATGGCGTCAACGGCAATCCGCCCGGACCGTTCAGCTTCCCGCTCGCGGAGTGGAGCCCGTTCAAGGTCGGCGAGCAGCTCGACCTCGTCTACAACCGGCTCGCGCTGCATCTCGCGTTCTACCTGCAACAGGCCGGCCTTTCCGTGTCGCTCGACGGCACCGACCTGCCGCCGCTCGGCGACGTGCCGCAGAACTGCACCGGCATCGAGCGCATCCCGAACGGCATCCAGATCTTCCCGGGCAGCGCACCGATCTACCGCGGCAACGTGCTGGTCGGCGGCATCGGCGTTTCCGGCGACGGCGTCGACCAGGACGACATGGTGAGCTTCCTCGGCCTGCACAACGCGGGCGTGATCCTCGGCACGATCGGCAACGCACCACCCGCGATGCGTGCCGACACGCTTGCGCCGGGCGGCGCGCACCTGCGCTACGTGCAATGCCCGCAGGCGCCGTTCATCGACTCGGACGACAACAACGTCTGCGAGGGCAAGTGACATGGATCGCCATGACCTGCTGGTGTCGCCCGCACGCGCGCTGTCCGCTGCGCTCTCGCTGGCCTTCGCGGCCGCAGCATTCGCGCCGCACGCAAATGCCCAGCAGACACTCGGCGGTTCCCCGCACTGGATGGAACTCATCGGGCTGCTGCCCGCCCCGACCTATGACCCCTATGCATCGCAGATCCCGCGCCGCCGCCCCGGCCATCCGTACGAGCCGCTGCCCGAGGTCGTGATCCGCAATCCCGATGCGGTCAACCCGGCCCCGGTCGACCAGGCCGGCGCGTTCCTGCCGGTGCCGGATCGCTGGCGCATCATGGAGTCGCTCGGCTTCCGCCATTCGCTGCTCGATCCGTACAACCAGAACGTGCTCAAGGCGGACAAGCCGATCCGCGGCAACGACCACTTCTTCAACCTGAGCCTGATCTCCGATTCGCTGGTCGAACCGCGCTCGATCCCGACCCCGGTCGGCCCGCAAGGCACCGGCGATCCCGGATCGCTCGACCTGTTCGGCGACATCGACCAGACGATCCTCGCCCAGAACGCGATCGTCAGCCTCGATTACTACATCGGCGACACCACGTTCAAGCCACCCGACTACGAGTACCGCGCGACATTCGCGTTCAACTACAACCGGGTCAATACCGAGGAAGCTCGCGCGTTGCAGGTCGATCCGCGCCTCGGCACCGACCGCGACGACGGTTTCATCGGCGTGCAGGAACTGTGGTTCGACAAACACCTGCGCGACGTGTCATCGCGCTACGACTTCGATTCGATCCGCATCGGCATCCAGCCCTTCAACAGCGACTTCCGCGGCTTCCTGTTCCAGGACAGCCAGCCCGGCATCCGCCTGTTCGGCAACCGCGACGACAACCGCTGGCAGTACAACCTCGCGTGGTTCCGGCGCCTCGACAAGGACATCAACTCCGGGCTCAACGACGTCACCGAAAGCCCGCGCAAGGACGACATCCTGATCGCCAACCTGTATCGCCAGGATTTTCCGGTACGCGGCTTCACCTCGCAGGGCACGATCGTCTACAACCGCAACCGCGAGGATCGCTCGTTCTTCGACAGCAACGGATTCATCCAGCGACCGTCCTCGCTCGGCCTCGAGATCCCGCGCGAATACGACGTCACCTACATCGGCTACAACGGTGACGGCCACTTCGGCCGGCTCAACCTGACCGTGTCCGCGTATGGCGCGTTCGGCCACCAGACGCCCGGCGTGTTCGTGAATCGCGAAACCGACATCCGCGCCGGCTTCGCCGCGGCCGAGGCGTCGATGGATTTCGACTGGATCCGGCTGCGCCTGTCCGGTGCATGGGCGAGCGGCGACAACGATCCGTTCGACGATCGCTCGACCGGCTTCGATGCGATCTTCGAGAACCCGATCTTCGCCGGCGCCGACACCAGCTACTGGATCCGCCAGAACGTGCCGCTGATCGGCGGTGGCGGCGTCGCGCTTTCCACCCGCAACGGCATGCTCAACAACCTGCGTTCGTCGAAGGAGAACGGCCAGTCGAATTTCGACAATCCCGGCCTGCGCCTGCTCGGCATCGGCGCGGATTTCGACCTGACTCCGCAATCGCGCGTATCGACCAACATCAACAGCCTGTGGTTCGAACATACCGCGATCCTCGAAGCAGCGCGCAACCAGGCGCACATCGACCGGCGCATCGGCACCGACGTGTCGGTCGCGTGGATCTGGCGGCCGTTCTTCACCCAGAACATCGTGTTCCGGCTGTCCGGCGCGGGTCTCGTGCCGGATGACGGTTTCACGGATCTGTACGGCCAGAAGCACGACGTCTACTACTCGGTGCTGGCCAACCTGATCCTGACCTATTGAGGCGTGGCGATGAGCATGACGAGGATGCGAACGATGTCGATCCGGATCGCCACCCGTGCAGGGATGCCTGCATCGGCACTTGCCCTGCTCGCCTGCGCGCTGGCGATGTCGCTGCCGCATTCCGGCCGCGCCAGCGAAGCCGCGCACGCGGTGGAACGCGACTACGTGACGGCGCCCGCCGCACCCGCATTCCAGACCTGGGCCGAGGCCGATGCGAAGTCGGCCGGCTGCGTGTCCTGCCATACGGATTCCGATCGCAAGACGATGCACGCGAGCGAGGCCGTGGTGCTCGGCTGCACCGACTGCCACGGCGGCAACGCCGGCGTGTCCGCGCCCGCGGGCGAGGCGGACCGGCCTTCGAAGGAGGATCTGCAGGCACGCAACTACAGCGCCGCCTATCGCGAAGCAATGGATTCCGCGCATGTCCTGCCACGATTCCCGGACCAGTTCCCGGACAGCGCAAACCCGAAGCGCAGCTATACCCACCTGATGCGCGAAGCGCCGGAATTCACGCGCTTCATCAATCCGGGTGACCTGCGCATCGCGCGCGAGGCCTGCGGTGCGTGCCACCTGCCGATCATCCAGGCCAACGAACGCAGCCTGATGGCCAACAACGCGATGTTCTGGGGTGCGGGCGCGTACAACAACGGCATCCTGCCGGCGAAGCATTCCGTGCTCGGCGAGGCGTACACCCGCGAGGGCGAGCCGGCCGCGATGACCAACGGCGTGGAAAACGACGCGAACATGGATGCGCACGGCATCCTGCCGAAGATCGCGCCGCTGCCGAGCTGGGAAACCGTGCCGCCGGCCGACATCTTCCGCGTGTTCGAGCGCGGCGGACGCAACATCGTCAACCTGTTCCCGGAAATCGGCCTGCCCGGCGAACTCGGCCAGATCCAGCGCCTCGAAGAACCGGGTCGCCCCGACCTCAAACAGTCCAATCGCGGCCCCGGCACCGGTTCGCGCGTCGCGATCCCGATCCTCAACATCACCAAGACGCGGCTCAACGATCCGACCCTGTGGTTCCTCGGCACCAATGACAATCCGGGTGACTTCCGCTCGTCGGGTTGTTCGGGATGCCATGTCGTCTATGCCAACGATCGCGATCCGTTCCACTCCGCCGGCTACGCGAAGTTCGGCAACATGGGCACCTCGCAGCAGGTCGATCCAACCATCCCCGACGGCGAATCCGGGCATCCGCTCAAGCACGAGTTCACCCGCCGGATCCCGACCAGCCAGTGCATGATCTGCCACATGCACCAGCCGAACATGTTCATGAACACGATGCTCGGCTACACCATGTGGGATTACGAGTCCGACGCGGCATCGATGTGGCCGGCGGAACAGAAGTATCCGACCGACGAACAGATGCACGCGATCCTCGAGCGCAATCCGGAGGAAGCCGCGACGCGCGGGTTGTGGGGCGACGTCGATTTCCTCAAGGACGTATCGAAACTCAACCCGACCCTGAAGGACACCCAGTTCGCCGACTACCACGGCCACGGCTGGAACTTCCGCGCGGTGTTCTCGCGCGATCGCAAGGGCAACCTGCTCGACAAGGACCGCGAAATCGTCGCCGACACCGATCCGGACAAGTTCCGGAAGGCCGTGCACCTGCAATCGATCCACGTCGATGTCGGCATGCAGTGCGTGGACTGCCACTTCGCGCAGGACGCGCACGGCAACGGTTACATGAAGGCCGAAGTCATGGGCGCGGTCGAGATCCAGTGCCAGGACTGCCACGGCACGGTCGATGCCTACCCGACCCTCACGACCTCCGGCCCGGCCGCTTCGCAAACCGGCCGCGACCTCAAGCTGATCCGCAACCCGGACGGAAAGAAGCGCTTCGAGTGGATCGGCGACAAGCTGATCCAGCGCTCGGCGGTCACGCCGGGGCTCGAGTGGACGATGAGCCTGGTCAAGGACACCGCCAATCCGCTCGCCGCGAACTTCAATGCGAAGGCGACGCGCGCACACACCGTCTCGAGCGATACCGACGAGCTGCGCTGGGGCAACGACGTGCCGAAGGCCGAGCGCGCGCACAACGAGGACAAGATGTTGTGCTACGCGTGCCATACCTCATGGACCACGAGCTGCGGCGGCTGCCACCTGCCGATCCAGGCCAACTGGAAGACCGAACGCCATCGCTACGAGGGTGGTGCGACGCGCAACTTCGCGACCTACAACCCGCAGGTCGCGCGCGACCAGATGTTCCAGCTCGGCATCCACGGCGACATCAAGCAGCACAAGATCGCGCCGGTGCGCTCGTCTTCCGCGCTGGTCCTGTCCTCGACCAACATCAACCGCGAGAAGATCTACGTGCAGCAGCCGCCGATCTCGTCGGCCGGCTATTCGTCGCAGGCGTTCGCCCCGCACTACCCACATACCGAACGCAAGACCGAGACCAAGCAGTGCGAGGATTGCCACCTGTCGCAGGCGAACGACAACAACGCGATCATGGCGCAGCTGCTCCTGCTCGGCACGAAGTTCGTCGACTTCATCGGTTACCACGCCTGGGTCGGCGAGGACGGCGGAATCAGCGCGGTGCGCGTGACCGAATGGGATGAGCCGCAGGCCGTGATCGGCAGCTACCTTCAGAAGTTCGCGTATCCGGACTGGTATCGCGAGCACCAGGATCGCGACCGGAAGCTGGAAGTTGCGCGCGAACACGACGCCGGCGTCGCGAACTGCCTGCAGCTGCGCGGTGAATACCTGTACGTCGCCGAAGGCGCGAAAGGCATGCGCGCGTATGACGTGGCGAGTGTCGCCAACAAGGGCTTCTCGCAGCGCCTCGTCACCGCGCCGTTCTCGCCGCTCGGCCACGATACGCATATCGACACCACCGATGCGACCTGCGTGGTCCTGCCGACCACCCAGCCGGTCGCGCCGGAGCGCAGCACCAGCGAACTCATGCAGGGCGCGAACCGCGAACAGCCGATGCATCCGCTGTACCAGTACGCGTTCATCACCGATTCGGTCGAGGGCCTCATCGCGACCGACATCGACACGCTGACCGACGGCGAGCCGCGCAACAACTTCTTCGAGCGCCAGCTCACCTGGAACGAAAACCACGTGCTCGACGGCGCACGCCATCTCGCGATCGCGGGAACCTGGTTCTACATCGCCGCCGACGCCGGCGTGGTCGTGCTCGACATGGACGATCCTCTCCAGCCGCGCTACGTCGCGACGATCCCGATCGCGAACCCGATCGCGGCCCAGGTCCAGTTCCGCTACCTGTTCGTGACCGCGAAGGACGGCCTGCACGTCGTCGACGTGACCCATCCGGACCAGCCACGCGTGGTCGAGAGCGCGTTCCTCGCACTGCGCGACGCGCACAAGCTGCACGTCGCGCGCACGTATGCGTACATCGCCGACGGCGCCGACGGCCTCGCGATCGTCGACGTGACCAATCCCGAAAAGCCGTTCCTGTACCAGCTGTTCAACGCGGACGGAAAGATCGACGACGCGCGCGACGTCGTGGTCGGCACGACCAATGCGTCGCTGTTCGCATACGTTGCCGACGGCAGGAACGGACTCAAGGTGATCCAGCTCACCTCGCCGGAATCGCAACCGAAGTTCTACGGCTTCAGCCCCGATCCCAAGCCGCAACTCATCGCGTGGTATCCGACGAAGAACCCCGCCCTCTCGCTGTCGCGCGGCCTGGAACGCGACCGCGCGGTCGACGAGACCGGCCACCAGATCGCGATCTTCGGCCGCATCGGCTCGCGGCCGTTCAACCTCGAGGAAATGCAGAAGCTGTTCCTGCGCCCGGACGGCACGCCGTGGTACGTCAGCAATGCGGATGACGACCACGCGACGCGGCGACCGGCACCGGCCGGGACGGCATCGGGTTCGACTTCGCACGCGGCGGCGGAAGCTGCGGCTACCGGCAAGCACGAACCAGCCGTTCCGGACTCTGCATCCGCGGGACGCTGACGAGTCCGTGGCGCGCGGCGATCGACCCGATCCGCCGCGCCGCGGCTCGCCCGCGACGCATGAAACGCTACCGCAACCTGCATGGCGATTCGGGCGTCGACGCCTACGAGACCGGGCGCGACTCCATTCGCGTCCGCTTCATCGATGACGGCACCTATGAATACACGGCCGAAGTGACGGGTCGCGAGCATGTGCGCAACATGCAGCGCCTCGCCGAAGCCGGCCGGGGCCTCGCGACCTACATCAGCCGCCACGTACGCGACGCATGGGCGCGCAAGCTCCATTGAACCGGGTTGCCCCGCAAATGAATGCCAGCCTGCGGCCGCCCTCGGTGCCGTGATGCGCATGCGCCGATGCGAGCTACACTGACCGCATGAAAGCCTCACCGCTGCCGATCGCAGGCAGCCCCAATCCGGTCGTGCGCACGCTCGCCGAGCAGGCGTTCAGCCGCGCGGCGGGTGCGCCGCTGATCGGCGGCAACGCGGTCGAATTGCTGATCGACGCGCGCGCGCATTTCGATGCGTGGCTTGCGGCGATTCGCGACGCGCGGCACTCGATCCTGATCGAGAACTACATCTTCCGCGACGATGAGGTCGGCCGCGAGTTCGTCGCCGCACTCGCCGACCGCGCCGCCGCGGGCGTGCGCGTGTGCGTGATCCGCGACTGGATGGGTTGCCTCGGCAATTCCGGTCGCTCGCTGTGGCATCCGCTCGTTGCCGCGGGCGGCGAAGTGCGCGTGTTCAATCCGCCGAGCCTGGCGAGCGTGTTCGGCTGGCTGTCGCGCGATCATCGCAAGCTGCTCGTCGTCGATTCGACGGTCGGCTTCCTGTCCGGCGTGTGCGTCAGCGCGAAATGGCTCGGCGACGTGCAGCGCGA
This sequence comes from uncultured Rhodanobacteraceae bacterium, assembly GCA_964462745.1. Taxonomy (GTDB): domain Bacteria; phylum Pseudomonadota; class Gammaproteobacteria; order Xanthomonadales; family Rhodanobacteraceae; genus Dokdonella_A. The sequence goes on along the minus strand of CAYWZC010000046.1, from coordinate 1,274 downwards.
CATCGCACCATGGCGCGATACCGGCATTGCACTGCGCGGACCGGCGGTGTTCGAACTCGCCGAAGCGTTCGCCGACAACTGGGCGACGCTCGGCGACGAACTCCCGGACCCGCCCGGCATGACCGCGGCGAACGCGGCAGCGGCCGGCAACGTGGACCTGCGCGTCGTCGCGACGATACCCAACACCGCGGGCGTGTACCGGCTCGACCAGCTCATCGCCGCGATGGCGCGCAGCACGCTGTGGCTGACCGACGCGTACTTCGTCGGCGTCGCCCCCTATGTGCAGGCCCTCGCCGCCGCCGCGCGCGACGGCGTCGACGTGCGCCTGCTGGTGCCGGGCAGCAGCGACATCCCGAGCGTCGGTACCCTGTCGCGTTCAGGCTACAAACCGTTGCTTCAGGCCGGCGTCCGCGTGTTCGAATGGAACGGGTCGATGCTGCATGCCAAGACCGCGGTCGCCGACGGACGCTGGGCACGCGTCGGCTCGACCAACCTCAACCTCGCGAGCTGGATCGGCAATTGCGAACTCGATGTCGCGATCGAGGACGAGGAATTCGCGCAACGCATGGAACTGCAATACGAAACCGATCTCCGCAACAGTACCGAGATCGTGCTCGGCAAGCGCCATCGCGTGCAGCGCGGCAGCGCAGGCAGGCGCCGCGGCAAGCGCGGGCGCGGTGGCAGTTCCGGGCGCGCGGCGGCCGGCGCATTGCGCCTCGCGAACTCGCTGGGCGCCGCGATCGCGAACCGGCGCGTGCTCGGCGCCGCCGAAGCCGGCGGGCTGTTGTACGCCGGCATCGCGTTCGTCGCGTTCGCGGCGATCGCGGCATGGTGGCCGCGAGTCGTCGCGTGGCCGCTGGCCGCGCTCGCGTTCTGGTATGCGGCGACCTTGCTGGTCCGGTTCGTCGCGCTGCGCCGGCGCGCGCGCCGGGAACCGGATTGACGCCTGCTTCAGGCTTCCGGCCGCATGTACGGGAACAGCAGCACGTCGCGGATCGAGGGTACGTCCGCGAACAGCATGACCAGCCGGTCGACGCCGACGCCGAGGCCACCGGTCGGCGGCATGCCGACCTCGAGCGCCCGGATGTAGTCCGCGTCGAAGTGCATCGCCTCGTCGTCGCCCGCGTCCTTGGCGTCGACCTGGGCGCGGAAGCGCGCGGCCTGGTCCTCGGGATCATTCAGTTCCGAGAAACCGTTGGCCATTTCCTTCGCGCCGATGAACAGCTCGAAGCGGTCCGCGAGTTCCGGGTCTGCGTCGTTCGCGCGCGACAGAG
>CAYWZC010000045.1:9828-21864 GCA_964462745.1 uncultured Rhodanobacteraceae bacterium | reverse complement strand
CCCCGCTTGCGGGGAGAAGGGAAAAACATGCGCCCGCTTGCGGGGATTAAGTAGAAAGCATGTGCCCGTGCAGCTGGAAAAAAGCGACGTGTCGTGACACCAATGGCACGGGAGCAAGAGAGTGGAGAAACTCCGGAGGTCGCATCGATGACTGCGCAACACCATGACCTGATTGTCCTCGGCGCGGGTTCGGCCGGTATCGCAACCGCGATCCGCGCGGCGCGCCACGGTGCGCGCGTGGCGCTCGTTGAACCGGGTGCGGTCGGCGGAACCTGCGTCAATGTCGGCTGCGTACCGAAGAAGGCGATGTGGCTCGCGGCCGAACTCGCGCATGCGCAGCATGTGGCTGCGGCGGTCGGCTTTCCGCTCGATCCGGTTGCCCTCGACTGGCCGACATTCATCGCGCATCGCGAGCGTTACATCGAAGGCATCCATGCGAGCTACCGGAAGCGCTTCGACGAGGCCGGCATCGACGTGGTCGCGGCGCGCGGCCGGTTCCTCGATGCACACCGCGTCGAGGCGGGTGACCGCGTGCTGCAAGCAGGGCATGTCGTGATCGCGACTGGCGCGCGGCCGCAGCGACCACAGCTCGAGGGCGGCGACCTCGGCATCGATTCGGACGGCTTCTTCGCGCTCGATGCCTGCCCGCGCCGGGTCGCCGTGGTCGGCGGCGGCTACATCGCGATCGAACTCGCCGGCGTGCTGCATGCGCTCGGCGCCGATGTGCAACTGTTCGTGCGTCGCCAGCACCTGCTCGACCGTTTCGACCGCGAGATCGCGCACGCACTCGGCAATGCGATGGCCGCGCGCGGCGTCGCGCCGATCTTCGGCTGCGAGCCGCTCGCGGCGACCCGCGAAGCGGACGGCTATCGGCTGCGCTTCGGCGAGGACCGTGCGGTCGGCGGATTCGACGAATTGATCTGGGCGACCGGTCGCCAGCCGAACAGCGCCGACCTCGGCCTCGAAGCGATCGGCGTGCGTCGCGACGAGCGCGGCCACGTCATCGCGGACGAATGGCAGGACACCAATGTCGAAGGCGTGCATGCCGTCGGCGACGTCACCGGGCGCCTCGCGCTGACCCCGGTGGCGGTCGCCGCGGGCCGCCACCTGGCCGACCGCCTGTTCGGCGGCAAACCGGATGCGCGGCTCGACTACGCGAACGTACCGACCGTGGTGTTCTCGCATCCGCCGATCGCGACCGTGGGCCTCGATGAGGCGCAGGCGTGTTCACGATACGGCGATGCGGTGACGATCCACCGCAGCAGCTTCCGGCCGATGCTCGGCGCACTCGCCGGCAGCGATGAACGCACGCTCATGAAACTCGTCTGCGTGGGCGAGGAGCAACGCGTCGTTGGCATCCATCTCCTGGGCCTCGGCGTCGATGAAATCCTGCAAGGTTTCGCTGTCGCGCTGAAAATGGGCGCATGCAAGGCCGACTTCGACGCGACCGTCGCGATCCACCCGACATCGGCGGAGGAGCTGGTGTTGATGTAGGGACCGGCTTCAGCCGTGATGCCGTTGGCGTCGCGCCCCATCGAAGCCAGGAAGAGCATCACAGCTGAAGCTGGTTCCTACGGGGCGGAGCTACATCCGGAACACACCGAACCGGTCCGTTTCGATCGGCGCGTTCATGGATGCGGAGATCGCGAGGCCGAGCACGCGGCGGGTGTCGATCGGGTCGATGACGCCGTCGTCCCAGAGGCGTGCGCTCGCGTAGTAGGGATGACCCTGGCGTTCGTACTGGTCGAGCAGTGGCGCCTTGAATGCGGCTTCCTCGTCGGCCGACCAGGGCTTGCCGGCGGCTTCCAGCGCGTCGCGTTTGACGGTGGCGAGCACGCTGGCGGCCTGTTCGCCGCCCATGACGCTGATCCGCGCATTCGGCCACATCCACAGGAAACGTCCGCCGTAGGCGCGCCCGCACATCGCGTAGTTGCCGGCGCCGAAGCTGCCGCCAATGACGACGGTGAACTTGGGCACGTGCGAACATGCGACTGCGGTGACCATCTTCGCGCCGTCCTTCGCGATGCCGGCCTGTTCGTACTTCTTGCCGACCATGAAGCCGGTGATGTTCTGCAGGAACACCAACGGGATGTTGCGCTGGTTGCACAGTTCGATGAAATGCGCGCCCTTGAGCGCGGATTCGGCGAACAGGATGCCGTTGTTGGCGACGATGCCGACCGGGTAGCCGTGGATGTGCGCGAATCCGGTGACCAGGGTCTTGCCGTAGCGTGCCTTGAACTCGGTGAATTCCGAGTCGTCGACGATGCGCGCGATGACTTCGCGGATGTCGAACGGGACGCGTGTGTCGCGTGGCACGATGCCGTACAGATCCTCGGCCGGATACCGCGGTTCGCGCGGCTCGGCCAGCGCGAGCGGCATGCGCTTGACGCGGTTGAGATTCGCGACGAGGTCGCGTGCGATGCCGAGCGCGTGCGTGTCGTTCTCGGCGAAGTGATCGGCGACGCCGGAGATCGCGGTATGCACGTCGGCGCCGCCGACCCATTCCGCATCGACCACCTCGCCGGTCGCGGCCTTCACGAGCGGCGGGCCACCGAGAAAGATCGTGCCCTGCTCGCGCACGATGATGGTCTCGTCGCTCATCGCGGGCACGTAGGCACCGCCGGCCGTGCACGAACCCATGACCACCGCGATCTGCGGGATGTTGCGCGCGCTCATGCGTGCCTGGTTGTAGAAGATGCGGCCGAAGTGTTCCTTGTCCGGGAACACTTCGTCCTGCAACGGCAGGAACGCGCCGCCCGAGTCGACCAGATAGACGCAGGGCAGGTGGTTCTCGAGCGCGACTTCCTGCGCGCGCAGGTGCTTCTTCACCGTGATCGGGAAGTAGGTTCCGCCCTTGACCGTCGCATCGTTGGCGACGACGAGGATCTCCCGTCCGTGCACGCGGCCGATGCCGGTGATGAGCCCGGCGCACGGCGCGGCATCCTCGTACATGCCGTGCGCGGCGAGCGGTGACAGCTCGAGGAACGGCGAGCCCGGATCGAGCAGGGCGCGGATGCGTTCGCGCGGCAGCAGCTTGCCGCGATCGGTGTGTTTCCGGCGCGCCTTGTCGCCGCCGCCGAGTGCGGTCCGCGCGAGCTGTGCCTCGAGATCCGCGACCAACTCGCGCAGCGCGTCGGCGTTGCTGCGGAAATCCGGGGAGCGCGGATCGATCTGGGTCTGGATCGTGGGCATGGCAGGGCGGGTTCCGGGATTGGCGCGCAATGCGACAGGCCAAAATGCAACCGGCCGTTCGAGACGGCCGGTCGCGCAACAGCTTGCATCGAGATCGCGGTATCAGCCGCCGGAATCCTCGTCCTTGACCGCTTCCTTCGCGGCGTCTTTCGCTTCGACCGCGGTTTCCTTGATCTCGTGGCCGACGTCCTTGGCGCCTTCCTTGATCTCGCGGCCGGCGGCCTTGGTCGCCTCCCAGCCTTCCTTCGCGGTTTCCTTGGTCTTGTCCCAGGCGCCTGCGGCCTGGTCCTGGGTTTCCTGGGTCGCCGCATCGGCGTTCGCGGCCGCCTGGTCCACGGCCTCACCGGTGGCGTCGACGGCCTCGCCGGTAGCTTCGGCGGCCCGGTCCACGGCCTCGCCGGTGGCTTCGGCCGCCTGGCTGGCCGCGTCCCGGGTCGCCTCGGCGGCCTCCTGGGCCTCCTTCTTCACGACATCGGCGGCGCGTTGCGCGTCCTTTTGCGCCTGGTCGACGGCGTCCTGGGCCTGCTGTTGCTGATCGTTGCTGCACGCGCCGAGTGATACGCCGAGCGCGAGTGCGATAACCAGTGGCTTGAGCTGCATGGATTACTCCCGTAGTAGTGGAGGTAGTGGCTGCGTGAACGTGGTCACGCGGCCGGCATGAAGGTCTCGAACGTGCGCCGCAATTCGGCTTCGTCGACCGGCTTGGTGACGTAGGCCTTGGCACCCTGGCGCATGCCCCAGATGCGGTCGGTTTCCTGGTCCTTGGTGGTGACCAGGATGATCGGGATGTGGCTGGTCTTGGGATCGCGCGCGATCGTGCGCGTGGCCTGGAAGCCGTTGAGGTTGGGCATGACCACATCCATGATGATGAGGTCAGGAACCTCGCGCTTGGCGACTTCCACGCCCGCCGCGCCATCCTCCGCGGTCATGGTTTCGTGGCCCATCTTCTCGATGATGCGTTGCAGGCCGACCAGTTGCGACGGCGAATCATCGACTATCAGTACTCGCGCCATGTGATGCTTCCCCAAGAAACCGGCTCACGTGCCCGGCGGAGGATCATTCTAGCCCGGTTCGTCGCGAAATCCAGCGCCGCGATGTCCCCGAATGCGGCGCGGAATCCGGTTCAATCCGCGGCGGTCCCGGGAAACGTGTTGATCGCCGGAACGGGAAGGTTTCGTGCGCGGTTCCGCCCCGACCGGGTGAATCAGGGCTCAGCGGCCGCGGACGGGGCGTGGACCCGCACGACGCTGCGACCGTGCGAGCCGCCGGCCAGCATCTTCGCGAAAATCGCCGGAAGTTCGTCGATCGTGACTTCTCCGTGCGCGATCGTGTCGAGATGCGTCGGTTTCCAGTCGCCGCCGAGATGCGCCCAGACCTGCTCGCGGATGTCGCGCGCGGTGCCCGCCGAGGCGATCCCGAGCAGGCTGACCCCGCGGATGATGAACGGCATGACCGTGGTGGCCAGTTCCGGCCCGGCGGCCATGCCGCAGATCGCGATGTTGCCGTAGGGCCGGATGACCCGAGTCAGGCCCGCGAGCATGTCGCCGCCGACCGTGTCGATCGCGCCGGCCCAGTGCGCGCTCTCGAGCGGGCGCTGGCCCCAGTAGAGTTCCTTGCGCGCGATGCACTGCTTCGCGCCGAGTCCGATCAGCCAGTCGAACTCCTCGACCTTGCCGGTGATCGCATGCGCCTCGAAGCCGGCGCGGGTCAGCAGGTCGATTGCGAGCGAACCGACGCCGCCGGTCGCGCCGGTCACCACGATCGGGCCCATGTCCGGCGTCTGCCCGTTGCGCAACATCTGGAACAGCGACAGCGCCGCGGTGAATCCGGCCGTGCCGAGCGCCATCGACTCGCGCAGGGTCAGGCCGGTCGGCAGCGGGATCGTCCATTTCGATTCGAGCCGCGCGTACTCGGCGTATCCGCCGTCGCGCGTCTCGGACAGGCCGCAGCCGGTGCACAGTACCTGGTCGCCCTCGCGGAACGCCGGGTCGGTCGATGCGGCCACGTAACCGGCCACGTCGATGCCGCCGTTCAGCGGAAACCGGCGCAGGATCTTGCCCGTTCCGGTACCGGCCAGCGCGTCCTTGTAGTTGACCGACGAATACGCGACCTTGACCAGCACCTCGCCCGGCGACAGGTCGTCGACGCGCAGGTCCTCGATGCCCGCGCGATGGCCGGCGGCGTCGTTGTGGATGCGAAAGGCGCGGAAGCTTGGATTCATCGGGATTGTTCTCTCGTCGTCATCCCGGCGAAAGCGGGGATCCAGTTTTTCATTCGAGCAGGCCGGGGTAGAGGTCGCGCCACTTCGGGTTCGCCGTTTCGATCAGTTCGATCTTCCACGCACGCTTCCATTCCTTGATCGCCTTCTCGCGCAGGATTGCCGATTCCATGGATTGGTGCTGCTCGAACCACACCAGGTCGTGTACACGGTACTTGTTCGTGAAACTCGGCACCAGGTCGCTCTTGTGCTCCCAGATGCGCTTGACGAGATCCGAAGTGACGCCGACGTAGAGCGTTCCGTTCCAACCGCTGGCGAGGATGTAGACGCAGGGTTGTCTCATTGCACTTCGACAATGGCGGTCCCGGGAGCGGATTGCGCATCACAGACAATGGCTGCGACCCGACAGACAATGTCACCGTACTTGTCATCCCGGCGAAAGCCGGGATCCAGATTTTGCCCCAACGCAAATGAAGAGCTGGATCCCGGCTTTCGCCGGGATGACGAGCCATCGTATGCGATGCGTTTCATCCATGGATGAGGATGGCCTCGTGTCACCGCCATCCATGGCCTGTCCGGGATGACGGAATTGTTGGGAAGTGGATCCCGTGTCAACGGCCATCCCTGGTCTGCACGGGATGAGGGGATTCTTCACAGGGCCCCCGATCATCGGCCATCCATGGCCTGCCGGGGGCGAACTCCTCCTCAGTTCGCCTTGTGGATCGCGCGCTTGTCGACCGCGAGCGCGGCTTCGTGGACGGCTTCGGAAAGGGTCGGGTGGGCGTGGACGATGCGCGCGAGATCCTCCGATGCACCCTTGAATTCCATCGTCACGACCGCTTCGGCGATGAGTTCGGATACCGCCGGGCCGACCATGTGCACGCCGAGGATGCGATCGGTTTCGGCGTGCGCGATGACCTTGACCTGGCCCGCGGTCTCGTTCATCGCAACCGCGCGGCCGATCGCCGCGAACGGGAACGAACCGGTCTTGTACGGGACGCCCGCTTCCTTGAGCTGCGCCTCGGTCCGGCCGACCCAGGCGATTTCCGGTTCCGTGTAGATGACCCACGGGATCGTTTCGAGGTTGATGTGGCCGGCCTTGCCCGCGATGAGTTCGGCGACCATGACGCCTTCCTCGGAGCCCTTGTGCGCGAGCATCGGGCCGCGTACGCAGTCACCGACCGCCCACACGCCTTCGACGCCGGTCCAGCAGTGCTCGTCGACTTCGACGCGGCCGCGATCGTCGAGCTTGACGCCGGTTCCGTCGGCGAGCAGGCCGCCGGTTGCCGCGCGGCGGCCGACCGCGACCAGCAGCTTGTCCACCACGAGTTGCTGCTCGCCCTTCGCGTCCGTGTAGGTGAGGTGCACGCCATCCTTCTTGACTTCGGCCTTGCCGAGCTTGGCGCCGAGATGGATGTCGAGTCCCTGCTTCTTGAATTCGCGCGCGGCGACCTTGGCGATGTCCGCGTCGGCCGCGGCGAGGAAGTCGGGCAGCGCCTCGAGGATCGTGACTTCGGCACCGAGACGCTTCCAGACACTGCCGAGTTCGAGGCCGATGACGCCCGCGCCGATCACGCCGAGGCGCTTGGGTACCTCGGTGAAGTCGAGCGCACCGGCATTGTCGACGATGTGCTTGCCGTCGAACTTCGCGAACGGCAGTTCGATCGGCACCGAACCCGCCGCGAGGATCACGTTGGTCGCGCGGATCTCGCTGGTCTTGCCATCGGTGTCCTTGATCGACACCACGCGATCCGGTTTCAGGGTCGCGAAGCCCGCGATCGGCGTGACCTTGTTGGCCTTGAACAGCGCCGTGATGCCGCCGGTGAACTGCTTGACGATCTTGTCCTTGCGCCCGACCATCGTGCCGACGTCGATCTTCGCGTCCTTCGCGCTGATGCCGTGCACCGCGAAGCCGTGTTCGAGGTTGTGGAACTGGCGCGAGGAGTCGAGCAGCGCCTTCGACGGAATGCAGCCGACGTTGAGGCAAGTGCCGCCGAGCGCGGGTTTGCCGTCCTTGCCGACGAACGCGTCGACGCACCCGGTCTTGAGGCCCAGTTGTGCGGCGCGGATCGCGGCCACGTAACCGGCCGGACCGGCCCCGATGACGATGACATCGTATTTGTCACTCATTGCGTTGATTCCATCCTGTTACGTGAGCCGTGAGCCGTGAGCTGTGAGCGGATAGCGGTTAGCGGCAAAAGCGGCCTTCTTCCGCTCGCCGCTTACCGCTCAGCCGCTCACAATCCGAGCAGCATCCGATGCGGATTCTCCAACTGGTTCTTGATGTCGACGAGGAACAGCACCGCGTCCTTGCCGTCGACGATGCGGTGGTCGTAGCTCAGCGCGATGTACATCATCGGCGCCGCGACGACCTGGCCATTCTCGACGATCGCGCGTTCCTTGATCGTGTGCATGCCGAGGATCGCGCTCTGCGGCGGGTTCACGATCGGGGTGGAGAACAGCGAACCGAACGTGCCGCCATTGGTGATCGTGAACGTGCCGCCCTGGAGCTCCTCGAGCTTGAGGCCGCCCTCGCGAGCGCGCGTCGCGAAATCGCCGATCGCCTGCTCGATGTCGGCGAAGCTCATCGCCTGCGCGTCGCGCAGCACCGGCGTGACCAGGCCGCGATCGGTCGACACCGCGATCGAGATGTCCTGGTAGCCGTGGTAGATGATGTCGTTGTCGTCGACCGACGCATTGACCACCGGGAAGCGCTTGAGCGCCTCGCACGCGGCGCGCACGAAGAAGCTCATGAAGCCGAGCTTGACGCCGTGGGTCTTCTGGAACTGCTCGCCGAGCTGCTTGCGCATCGCCATGACGTTGGCGAGGTTGACCTCGTTCGAGGACGTCAGCATCGCGATCGAATCCTTCGCGTGCATGAGGCGTTCGGCGATACGCGCGCGAATGCGCGTCATCGGGACGCGTTCTTCCGGGCGATCGCCGGCGACAGGGCTGGGGGCCGGGGCCTGGGGGCCGGGCGCGGCTTTCCTGTCGCGGGCGAAGTTGACGACATCCTCCTTGGTCACGCGGCCGTCGCGGCCGGTGCCTTCGACCTGCGAGGGATCAATGTTCTTCTCGGTCGCTACGCGACGCGCGGCCGGGGACAGTTCGTCGGCGCCCTTCGGCGCCTGCCGCGCAGGCTGCTTTTCTTCCTGCGCGGCCGGTTTCTCGGGCTTTGCAGCCGCCTTGGCGGGCGTTTCCTCGTCCCGTGCCGATTCCGCCCCGGCGGGTGCATCCGCGCCGGCCACGGCGCCTTCCTCGATGATCGCGAGGACCTGCTGGCTGGTCACCGTGTCGCCGCTGTCGAACTTGATCTCCTTGAGCACGCCGTCGACCGGCGACGGCACTTCCAGCACGACCTTGTCGGTTTCGAGATCGACGAGGTTTTCGTCGCGCGCAACCGCTTCGCCCGGCTTCTTGTGCCACGACGCGATCGTCGCGTCGGAAACCGATTCGGGCAGGACCGGGACCTTGAGTTCGATGGACATGGTGTTGGATTCCTTGTTGCGCACTGCGGGGCGGGTCGTGCCTGGACCCTGTTATTCGGATGCGTGGTTCGCGCCGATCGGCGCGACGAGCGCCTGTTCGACCAGCGCCTTCTGTTCGGCGATGTGGGTGGCGAGATGCCCGCAGGCCGGTGCGGGCGAGCGCACGCGTCCGGCATAACCGAGCTTGCGCTTGCCGATCGTGGCCTGCAGGTGATGCTGGATCTGGTACCAGGCGCCCTGGTTCATCGGTTCCTCCTGGCACCAGACGACTTCCTTCGCGGCCTTGAAGCGGTCGAGTTCGTCGCGAACCTGGCTGCGCGGGAACGGATAGAGCTGCTCGACGCGCACGATCGCGACATCATCGAGCTTCCGTTTCGCCGCGTCTTCGGCCAGATCGTAGTAGACCTTGCCCGAACACAAGACAACGCGGCGCACCTTGGCGGGCCTGGCGGCGACGGTGTCCGGGATGACCTGCCAGAACTTGCCCTCGGCGAGATCCTCGAGCGGCGACACCGCGAGCTTGTGGCGCAGCAGCGATTTCGGCGTCATCACGACCAGCGGCTTGCGCGCGTCGCGCAGCATCTGCCGGCGCAGCAGGTGGAACATCTGGGCGGGCGTGGTCGGCACGCAGACCTGCATGTTGTCGAGCGCGCACAGTTGCAGGTAGCGCTCGAGGCGCGCGGAGGAATGCTCCGGACCCTGGCCCTCGTAGCCGTGGGGGAGCAGCAGCACCAGCGCGCACAGGCGGCCCCATTTCGCCTCGCCGGAACTCAGGAACTGGTCGACGACGACCTGCGCTCCGTTCGCGAAGTCACCGAACTGCGCTTCCCACAGGGTCAGGGTTTTCGGATCGGCGGTCGCGAAGCCGTATTCGAAGGCCATGACCGCCTCCTCGCTGAGCACCGAGTCGATGACCTCGACATCGGCGCCCTCGCGCACCGCGGTCAGCGGGACATAGGCGCCGCCGCTGGACTGGTCGTGGAGCACGGCATGGCGATGGAAGAACGTGCCGCGTCCGCTGTCCTGCCCGACGAGGCGCAGTTCGTAACCGTCCGCGATGAGGCTCGCATACGCGAGGTTCTCCGCGAAACCCCAGTCCATCGGCTGGTCGCCGGCCGCCATCTTGCGGCGGTCCTCGTAGATCTTGGCGACGCGCGCGTGCAGTTCGATGCCGGCCGGGACGGCGAGGATCTTCGTGGCGAGTTCGTCGATGCGCGGCATCGGCACGCCGGTGGCGACCGGTTGCTCGAGTTTCGCGTCGATGTGGCGCGACCAGTCGATCGCGAACTCGTCGCGGAAGTCCGCATCGATCTCGGTGACCGGCTTGCCCTCGTCGAGGCGCTTGCGATAGTCGTCGACCAGGGCCTGCGCGTCGGCCTCGGCGATCGCGCCCGCCGCAATGAGCTTGCGCGCGTACAACTCGCGCGTGGTCGGCCGCTTGCGGATGACCTGGTACATGAGCGGCTGGGTCGCGGCCGGTTCGTCGGCCTCGTTGTGGCCGTGGCGGCGATAGCAGACCAGGTCGATGACCACGTCGCGCTTGAACTTCTGGCGGAAGTCGTAGGCCAGCCGGCTCACGAACAGTACCGCTTCGGGGTCGTCGCCATTGACGTGGAACACCGGCGCATTGACCATCTTCGCGACGTCGGTGCAGTACAGCGTCGAGCGCGCGTCGTGCGGATTGGAGGTCGTGAATCCGACCTGGTTGTTGACCACGACGTGGATCGTGCCGCCGACCGTGAAGCCGCGCGCCTGCGACATGTTGAACAGTTCCATGACCACGCCCTGGCCCGCGAACGCGGCATCGCCGTGGATCAGCACCGGCACGACGTGTTCGCGCCGGGTATCGCGGCGATGCGACTGGCGCGCACGCACCGAACCGGCGACCACCGCGTCGACGATCTCCAGGTGCGAGGGATTGAACGCGAGCGCGACATGCACGGTGCGCCCGTCGGTGCCGACGTTGGCCGAAAAGCCCATGTGGTACTTCACGTCGCCCGAGTGCGCGGGGTCGTCGGCATGCTCGATCCGGCCCTCGAACTCCGCGAACAATTGTTGCGGCGGCTTGCCGAGCACGTTGACCAGCACGTTGAGCCGGCCGCGATGGGCCATGCCGATGACCATGTCCTTGAGGCCGTCCTTGCCGCCGCGACGCAGCAGCTCGTCGAGCAACGGGATCAGGCTGTCGCCGCCCTCGAGTCCGAAGCGCTTCTGGCCGACGTACTTCGTATGCAGGTAGCGCTCGAGGCCGTCGGCCTGGGTCAGCTTCTGCAGCACGCGCCGCTTGTCCCCGGCGCTCAGCGCGTAGTCACCGCCGGCTTGTTCGAGCCGTTCATGTACCCAGCGACGCTGCTCGGCGTCGGAGATGTGCATGAACTCCGCGCCGATCGAGCCGGCGTAGGTCGCGGACAGGAGTTCGATCAGTTTGCCGAGGGTCAGGCGCTGCGGGCCGGCCAGCGAACCGGTATCGAATTCCGTTTCCAGGTCCGTCGCGTCGAGGCCATGGAACGCGGGATCGAGGTCGGGCGCCGCGGGGCGCGGCAGCAGTCCGATCGAACGCAGCTCGTCCGGGGTGAAGGTGTGCTCGAGGTCGAGCGGGTCGAGCTTCGCGACGAGATGACCGCGCGAACGATAGGCGGTGACCAGTTTCAGCACCGCGGCTTGCTTGCGCGCCTTCGGGTCGTCCGTCGCGGACACGGACCGGCCGGCACCGCGGCCGTTGCGCTTCTGCGCCGATTCGATGCGTGCGATCGCGTCCGAATGCGGCACGTCGCCGGCTTCGCGACCCTTGAGCGCGGCGAAGGTTTCGCTCCAGTCGGCCGGGACCGATCCCGGATCGCGCAGCCAGGCCTCGTACAGACCCTCGACGAAATCGCCGTTGCTGCCCAGTTGCGAGGTGTTCCGGAACTGCTCGATCAGGTTCGCACTCACGTCATCACTCGAAAGACAGAAGGATCGCGGTGGCGTGTCCGGGCGCCGGATCGCTGCGTCCGGGTGCCCGCCCCGCAAACCGCTAAGTATAGCGGTTCACATTGGGGCCTTGTTGCGTTGCGGCAAGGGGGCGTGCGCAGGCGGCGACGCGGCAAGAGCGGCTTCGCGCTGGGGCTTCTCCTTTCTCCGCTCGAGCGAGATGCGTGT
>CAYWZC010000045.1:0-9728 GCA_964462745.1 uncultured Rhodanobacteraceae bacterium | reverse complement strand
AAAAGACGGGGAGAAGGTGGCGCGTAGCACCGGATGAGGGGCCACGGGCCTTGCGATGTTCGAGATGGCGACTTGTCTGCGAACCGGCAGACTCGTGGCCCCGGCAAGCGAAGCGCACCCGGGGACCACCTTTCAGCCCTCGCCAGCGCGGCGTTCCCGCACAAGCCATCGTTTCCACATCGCTACAACGCGAGCGCGCGCAGTTCCGCCGCGGGCTGGGCGCGTTCCCAGATTTCGTCGAACCGGGCGAGCAACTGGCGATGCGGGCCCGGCGCGCAGGTCGAACCGGCGCCTTCGCTGCGCGCGGCCAGCGGGCGGGCGAGATAGCCGTGGCGGTCGTTGAGCAGCCAGGCCGAGGGATCGTCGAGATCGCGGTCCTCCTGCGGCACGCGCAGCTCGATCGCGCTCGGCAGGCGCTGGGCGAGTGCGATCAGGCGATGGCCGTCCGCGGCCGCCTTGCGCGGGTCGCGGACCAGCACCCGGATGCGCGCGCGGCGTCCGGACAGCGCGATGCGCCGGATCGCATCCAGCACCGGTGCGACATCGAGCAGGGCCGGGTCGAGGTCGTGGGTCAGGATCGCGAGTTCGTGGCGGGCGTCGGCGAGCAACCGCTCGATCGCGGCCAGCGCCTCGTCGCGATCCTGCGGAGCCAACGTTTCGGCAACCGGCAACGGCGGCAGCGGCTTTCGTGCGGGACGCTCGAACGGCGCGAGTTCGAGGCGCATCGCGCGATGCGCGATGCCGCATTCGTCGAATTCCTCTCCCTCGATCGTGAAGCCGTGGCGTTCGTAGAATGCGATTGCGTGGACCTGCGCGTGCAGTTCGACCGATGGATAACCCAACGCGCGGGCCTGGTCGAGCAGCAGTTGCAGCATGGCCGCGCCGACCCCCCGACCGCGCCATTCCGCGAGCACTGCCATGCGCCCGATCGTGTGCCGGGCGGTCAGGCGACCGGTGCCGATCGCGCGGCCGTCCGCGTCGTGCGCGAGCACATGGCGCGAACCGGGATCCAGCGCGTCGCGCTCGTCCTCGACGGGCACGTTCTGTTCGACGACGAAAACCTGTTCGCGAATGCGCAGCAGTTCGTCGCGGTCCGTCTCCCAACTGGCCGGTTCGACGTGGAATCCGGTTGCGTCCATCGTCCTACTCCATGCCTGCTGGTGGGTGCTGCATCGAGGCGACATAGGCCGCGAGATTGCGGCTCGCGTGGTCCGCGAACCGTTCCCCGGTGACGTCCCAGTGCAGCATGCGATCCGGGCGGAAATTGCGGAACGCCTCGCGCAGCCGGCACCAGCCGCCGAGGGTCCACTTGCCGCCCCAGAATGCGAGGCACAGCGGTTCGACTTCGCGCCGGGTGCTGCTTCCGGCGTCGTCGCGGTAATCCAGTCGCAGGACCTGGCGCGCACCGATCGCGGCGTTGAGCCGGTCGATCGTTTCCGCGAAGTTGCGCCGATGCTCGTCCTCCCAGACCGGCGCGAAGATGCGCGTTTGCGCGGCGCGTTCGCGCAACTCCGCCGGCAGGACCGCCTCGATGCGCAGCATCGCGGTTTGCGCGGCATCGGCGAGACGGCTGCCCGCGAACGCGCGCACGAAGCGCGTGCCGACCACGAGCGCCTCGAGTTCTTCGGCGTTGAACATCAGTGGCGGGATGTTCGAGCCCTTGCGCAACAGGTAGCCGACGCCTGCCTCGCCTTCGATCGGCACACCGGACGCCTGCAGGTCCGCGACGTCGCGATACACCGTGCGCAACGACACGCCGAGCGTTTCGGCGAGCCGCCGCGCGGGCAATGCGGTGCGGCGACCCTGCAGGGCATGGATGACGAGGAACAGACGGTCGGCGCGGCGCATGCGCGCATGATCGCCGAGGCGGGTTGCGAGGGCCAGCGACGGCTGTCACGAACCACGCGGCAAAGGTTCATGCAAGTTGTAGGAGCTGGCTTCAGCCGCGATGCTCCTGGTTTCGGTGTGGCGCGAAGAGCATCACGGCTGAAGCCGGTTCCTACAGCGCAACGCAGGCACACTTGTAGGAACCGGCCATGCCCGCGACCGGGATGGTGGCAAATCGAGGTGCCGGTTCAGCTCTTGAACGACGCCGCGAGTTCGGCGTCCTTCGCCGCCGCGCGCTGCATCGCCGGGCGTTGCGTGACGCGGTCGATGTACGCGCGAATCACCGGCAGATCCGGTACCAGCCCGAACTTCGTCGTCCAGTCGAGCGCGGTGCCCCACAACACGTCGGCCGCGCTGAAACGCTCGCCGAGCAGGTACGGGCCGCGTTCGAGCTGGTCGGTCAGGGTCTTCAGCATCGTGTCCCAATCGCCGTACGGGCAGGTCGACGGATCCGCCGGGTCGCGCTTCATCGCACGGTCCATCACGGCCGGTTCGAAGCTGGAGCCGTAGTAGACCAGCCAACGCAGGTACGGGCCGCGCAGCGGGTCGCCGATCGGCGGTGCGAGGCTCGCGTCCGGGTACAGGTCGGCGAGATACAGGAACACCGCCGGTTGTTCGGTGATCAGCGCATCGCCGTGGCGGATCGCCGGGACCTTGCCCATCGGGTTGATCGCGAGGTATTCGGGCTGGCGCTGTTCGTTCGCCTTCAGGTTCAGCACGTGCAGATCCGGCTCGACGCCGAGTTCCTCGAACAGCGCGCGGGTGCCGCCGGAACGCGATTGCGGGGCGTGGAAGAAGGTGACTCGGGGTTGTGTCATGGTGGTCTCCGAAGGATGGACTGGCCGATCCTCGCGCATGCCTGCTGCCAGCGTGGTGTCAGCAGGTACCGCGGATCCCGTCACGCGCGGCGTGGCGTCGGAAAGTCGAGATGACCGGCATTGACGAGGTGCAACAGCAATGTGCGATCCGCGGCGGGCAGCGGAGGCGCGATCGTACCTCCGCTCGCGGGCAGCCCGCACAGGATCATCGCGAGGCGCGTTGAACACGCATGTGCCTCGCCCGCGACGAACAGTCGGGCCGCACGACCGGATCGGCTCCACGCGAAGCGCGACAACGGATTGCGCACCGCGCGCACGCCGTTCGCGATGCGGCGTTCGAACGTCGTGCCATCCATCGCGCGCGCGCGCGGCGCGGCGGAAAGCGCGCTGCGGTAGCGCGTGATGAATGCGCCGAACCAGTCGCGCAGGACATCCTCGTCGAGCGATTGCGCGAACGGCAGGGTCGCACGCAGTCTCGCGAAGGTGTCCGCGTCGATCTCGCCGGCGCGGCGCGCGGGAACGAGATCGGGGTCGGCGTAGCGATCGTCCTCGGTCCAGCGCGCGGCGAGGAAATCCGCGAGATCGGCGGCGAGCTCCGTCTTCGACGGCGCGCGCATGCCGATCGAAAATGTCATGCACGCATCAAGCGCGACGCCCTCGTGCGGTATGCCGGGTGGCAGGTACAGCAGGTCGCCGGGTTCGAGTATCCACTCGTCGGTCGGCACGAATTCCCGCAACAGCTTGAGTTCGGCGTCCTCGCGGAAATCCCGCGATGCGGCCGGGTCGCGGCTGATGCGCCAGCGGCGTCGACCCGGGCCTTGCAGCAGGAACACGTCGTACTGGTCGACGTGCGCGCCGACCGAGCCGCCTTCGACCGCGTAGCTGACCATGACATCGTCGATGCGCCAGCTCGGCAGGAACGCGAATTGCGTGAGCAGCGCGGCGACATCGGCGTCCCACTTGTCGACATCCTGCACGAGCAGGGTCCAGTCGGTCGCGGGCAAGCCGGCGAAATCCGCTTCCGCGAATGGCCCGTCGCGTACGATCCAGCGGTCGGCAGCCCGATCGTGGCGGACGATCCGCGCCAGCGAAAATTCCTCGCACGCGAGGCCGGCGAGATCCTCCGGCTCCAGCGGCGCCGCGAAATCCATAAACGCACCGCGGACCAGCAGCGGTCGCTTCTGCCAGTAATCGCGCAGGAACTGCGCAGGCGGCATGCCGAGCGGGTGGTTCCTGCCGGCATGGATTTCGATGGGTATCGGCTTGCCGGGTGTCGTCATCGGCTGGTTTCGCAGCAATCAGCGTGGTGGTTCGAGTGTGCGCAAGCAGCAGACCGGACGCTTCCATCGCCGGCTCGACGAAGCCTTGAACGACGCACCTCCATGTGTAAATATTCACACATGGCAACCAATCTCGCAATCGATGAACGACTCCTTGAAGAGGCGCTGCGCGCGGGCGGGCACCGCACCAAGAAGGCCACCGTGAACGAAGCGCTCGTGGAGTACATCCGGCGTCGCAAGCAGGGCGATATCGTCGCATTGTTCGGCAAACTCGATATCGACCCGGAGTACGACCACAAGGCGCAGCGGCGCAGGCGATGAACGTGCTGGTCGATACGGCGGTGTGGTCGCTCGCATTGCGTCGGCCGGCCAACCTCGACCGGATCGAAGTACGCGCGCTGGCCGAATTGATTCGCGAGGGGCGCGTGCTCATGATCGGCCCGGTACGCCAGGAGCTGCTTTCGGGAATTCGGGTCAAGGCGCAGTTCGACAGGTTGCGCGAGCACCTGCACGCATTTCCCGACGCGGTGCTGGAAGAAGAGGATTTCGAGGAGGCGGCGGTTTGTTACAACCGTTGCCGTGCTCGCGGCGTGCAGGGTTCCAATACCGACTTCCTGCTGTGCGCCTTTGCGTTGCGGCGCGAGATTCCGATCTTCACCACCGACAAGGACTTCGAACGCTATGCCGGGGTGCTCGGCGTGGCGTTGTACGATGCGGCGCGGTGACGCGATCGACTGGACCCGGGTGATGCATTGCGGATGCAGAGACCGGCATTGCGTGTCGTGAAGCGAATTCGATTCCGGGTCGGCATCCGGGCTGGCATTCTTCCGCCGGAATGACGATGGGTAATGGAATCGTGTGGTAGCCGCGTCCAGCGTGGATCCGTAGAGCGGAGCTTGCTCCGCTACGCCACGCATCATGGGATCGGGTTTAGTGGTGTCCAGGCGTGGATCCGGAACGACCCGTCAAACGCCGCGTGCCAGCATCTCGGCGAGGCCGGTGTAGCTTGCCGGGGTCAGTTCGAGCAGGCGGGACTTCGCATCGGCCGGCAGGTCGAGTCTTTCGATGAACGCGCGCAGCGTGTCGCGGGTGATGCCCTGGCCGCGGGTCAGCGCCTTGAGTTGCTCGTAGGGCTCGGGCAGTCCGTGGCGGCGCATGACGGTCTGCACTGCCTCCGCAAGCACTTCCCAGTTCGCGTCGAGGTCCGCGGCGAGCCGGTCGGGGTTGGCGGCGAGCTTGCCGAGTCCCTTGTGCAGCGATTCAAGTGCGACCTGGGTATGGCCGAATGCGGTGCCGAGCGCGCGCAGCACGGTCGAGTCGGTCAGGTCGCGCTGCCAGCGGCTGATCGGCAGCTTTTCGGAAAAATGCGCGAACAGCGCGTTGGCGAGGCCGAGGTTTCCTTCGGCGTTCTCGAAGTCGATCGGATTGACCTTGTGCGGCATGGTCGAGGAACCGACTTCGCCGGCCTTCAGCGTCTGGCGGAAATAGCCGAGCGAGATGTAGCCCCAGACGTCGCGTGCGAAATCGATGAGGACGGTGTTCGCGCGGCGCACCGCGTCGCCGAGTTCGGCGATGCCGTCGTGCGGTTCGATCTGGGTCGTGTACGCGTTGAACGGCAGGCCGAGCGACTCGACGAAGCGACGCGCAAGCACGGGCCAGTCGACATCGGGATAGGCGGCTGCGTGCGCGTTGTAGTTGCCGACCGCGCCGTTGATCTTCGCGCTCAGGGCGACCGCGGCGATCTGCGCACGCTGGCGTTCGAGGCGCGCGACGACGTTCGCGATTTCCTTGCCGAGCGTGGTCGGCGAGGCGGTCTGGCCGTGCGTGCGCGACAGCATCGGCAGCACGGCGTGCTCGCGTGCGAGCGCGCGCAACTTCCCGATCAGGCTGTCGAGCGCGGGCAGCAGCACGCCGTCGCGCGCATCGCGCAGCATCAGCGCGTAGGCGAGGTTGTTGATGTCTTCGGAGGTGCATGCGAAGTGCACGAATTCCTTCACCGCGGCGAGTCCGGCGTGGTCCGCGATGCGTTCCTTGATGAAGTACTCGACCGCCTTCACGTCGTGGTTGGTGGTCGCTTCGATCGCCTTGATGCGCTCCGCATCGGCCGGCGAGAAACCGTCGTCGATCGCGAGCAATGCCGCTCGCGTGTCGGCCGGGAACGCGGGCACTTCGGCGATCGCCGGTTCGTCGCCGAGCGCGAGCAGCCAGTGGAGTTCGACGCGCACGCGATGGCGCATGAGGCCGGCTTCGCTGAAGATCGGGCGCAGCGCCTCGACCTTGGCGGCGTAGCGTCCGTCGAGCGGCGACAGGGCGAAAAGTGCGTCGGTCATGATCGGTTTCCGTCCGATTGCGTGGATTGGGCGGGATGCACGTCGATGGCCTGGATGCGCGCGCCACGGATCTTGCGCACGGTGAGGTCGAAGCCGTCGAAGGCCAGCGTTTCGTCTTCCAGCGGCAGACGTTCGAGGCGATGGATGATGAGGCCGCCGACCGAATTGACGTCGGCGGGGGCGTCGATGTCGCGGTCGAGCAGGCGTTCGAGGCGATAGATCGGCACCGTGCCCGCGATCGTGAACGAGCCGTCCGCGGCGCGCGCGGGCCGGGCGCCGGAACGCGGATGGTGTTCGTCCTCGATGTCGCCGACGATGACTTCCATGATGTCCTCGAGGGTGAAGAAGCCGACGATGCGGCCGTGCTCCTCCGCGCACAGCGCGATGTGCGTGTCGCCGCTGCGAAAGCGCGGCAGGACGTCGAGTACCGGCGAATCGATCGGCACGACCACGGCCGGGCGCAGCACGCCCTCGATGTCGCCGATTTCCGTGCGGCTTGCGAGCGTACCGAGCAGGTCCTTGATGTGCAGCACGCCGCGCACCTGCTCGCCGTCCGCGTCGAACCACGGGTAGCGGCTGTAGCGGGTGCGGCGGAATTCGGCGAGCACGTCGTCGAGCGTCGCGCCGTCGCGCAGCGAGGCGAGCTGGTCTCGGGTGCGCAGCAGGTCGCCGGCCACCAGCTCCGGCAGGTCCAGCGCGCGGCTCATCATCGTGATTTCCTCACCACTGTCCTCGCTTTCCTCCCCGCGCGCGGTGCGCTTGGCATTCAGGATCAGCTTGAGTTCTTCCCGGGAGTAGCGCGCTTCGTGCTGCTGCTCGACGCTCACGCCGGCGAGGCGCAGGGTGGCGTTCGCGCTCGCGTTGAGCACGCGGATCGCCGGATACATGATCCAGTAGAACGCGTACAGCGGCGCGGCGGTCCACAGCGCGACCGGTTCGGTGCGCCGGATCGCGAGCGACTTCGGCGCGAGTTCACCGAGCACGATGTGCAGGAACGAGATCACCGTGAACGCGAACACGAACGACACCACGTGCAAGGTGTCCGCGCCGACCCCGCCGAAGTGCGCGAACAGCGGTTCCAGCAGGCGCGCGAACGCCGGCTCGCCGACCCAGCCGAGACCGAGCGAGGCGAACGTGATGCCGAGTTGGCAGGCCGACAGGTAGGCGTCGAGATGCTGGTGCACGCTGATCAGCACGCGACCGCGCCAGCCGTGCGCGTCGGCGAGCGCGCGCGCCTGCGTCTGGCGCAGCTTGACCAGGCCGAATTCCGCGGCGACGAAAAACCCGTTCAGCAGAACGAGCAGCAGCGCGACGATGATGTACAGCAGGTTATCCAGCATCGTGGAAGGCCGGGATCAGCGCGCAATTCTAGCAGGATGCCGTGTCGCGCGGCCGCGATCGCTATAATCCCGCGCATCTCCGATCAGCCGTGGAAGGAAACTCATGAGCACCTACCGAACCGAGCGTGACAGCATGGGCGAGTTGCGCGTCCCGGCCGATGCGCTGTATGGCGCGCAGACCCAGCGCGCGGTCGACAACTTCCCGATTTCCGGGCTCGCGATGCCGCGCGAATTCATTCGCGCGCTCGGCCTGGTCAAGGCTGCGGCGGCCGAAGCCAATGCCAGGCTCGGCTATCTCAAGCCGAGGCAGGCGCGTGCGATCCGCAAGGCGGCGGACCGCGTCGCGGCGGGTGAGGTCGACGCGCATTTCCCGATCGACGTGTTCCAGACCGGCTCGGGTACCAGTTCCAACATGAACGCGAACGAGGTCATCGCGCACCTCGCGGCGAATGCGGGCACGAAGGTCCATCCGAACGATCACGTCAATTACGGACAGAGTTCCAACGACGTGATCCCGACCGCGATCCAGGTCAGCGCGACGCTCGCGTCGAGCGAGCGGCTGCTGCCCGCGCTGAAGCACCTGCGCAAGGTGATCGACAAGCGCGCGCGTGAACTGAGGAACGTCGCCAAGACCGGTCGCACCCATCTCATGGATGCGATGCCGGTCACGTTCGGCCAGGAGTGCGCGTGCTGGTCGGCGCAGATCGGATCGTGCATCGAGCGCATCGAGGATGCGCTGAAGCGCATGCGACGGCTGCCGCAGGGCGGCACCGCGGTCGGCACCGGCATCAATGCCGATCCGCGGTTCGGCGCGGCGGTCGCGGTGGAATTGAAGAAACTGACCGGGGTGAAGTTCGAATCGGCGAGCAACCTTTTCGAGGGCATCGCGTCGCAGGATGCCGCGGTGGAACTCTCCGGCCAGTTGAAGACGCTCGCGGTCGCGCTGATGAAGATCGCGAACGACCTGCGCTGGATGAACTCCGGGCCGCTCGCGGGCCTCGGGGAAATCGAACTTCCGGCATTGCAGCCGGGTTCCTCGATCATGCCGGGCAAGGTCAATCCGGTGATCCCGGAGGCGACCGCGATGGTCGCGGCGCAGGTCATCGGCAACGATGCGACGATCACGGTCGGCGGCCAGGCAGGCAATTTCCAGCTCAACGTCATGCTGCCGGTCATCGCGTACAACCTGCTGCAGTCGATCGACCTGCTCGCGAATGTCTCGCGCCTGCTCGCGGACGACGCGATCGCGGGATTCAAGGTCAACAAGGCGCGCATCCGCGAGGCGCTGGACCGCAACCCGATCCTCGTGACCGCACTCAATCCGGTGATCGGTTACGAGAAGGGCGCGGCGACCGCGAAGCAGGCGTACAAGGAGCAGCGCCCGATCCTCGATGTCGCACTCGAGACCACCGGCTTGTCGAAGGCCGAACTGCGGAAGTTGCTCGACCCGCTCGCGCTGACCCGCGGCGGCATCCACGGCGAATCGTAGGAACTCGCATCGCGGCGTTGCCGGAATCATCGGCGGGATCGGCATTTGTCATGCGATTGGAATGGCTTTCGCATGCCGGGGTGTGAACGGCCGCACGTTCGTCGTTGAAGCATACTTGATGTTCGCGTGCCGGATCGGGTTTACTTCCCCTTCATCGTGCTCCCGCTGGGAAGGGTTCGAACGTCGGACCGGCGCGGGATGCGTGTCCTACATTTGGCCTGCTGCTCGCGCGGGATCGCGCGTGCGGCGCCACGCGGGGGACCAAGTGTTTGCAAGAGTCGATCCATGACCACGACTACCGCGGACGCCGCGGCCGTCGATCGTGGTGGTTATTGGCGACGCGTGTCCAACTGGTTCGTGCGTGTTCCGGTCGCCGATCCGGTCGACCGGCGCAATGCGCCGATCTTGCAGGTCGTACTGCTGCTACTCGGCCTCACGCCGCCGCTGATGTGGTTGTATCGTGCGTTCGCGAGTCCGCTGCCGTGGGATTCGGACGAAACGATCGGCGTGATCGTCAGTTCCGCGGTCAGCGCGGTTGCGCTGTTCGGCGTGGTCCTGGTGCGGCGCGGACGCTTCCAGTGGGC
>CAYWZC010000044.1:19006-22624 GCA_964462745.1 uncultured Rhodanobacteraceae bacterium | reverse complement strand
GGCTCGACTGGAAGGGGCCGGACGGCGAGACCTACGTCCTCAACCTGATGGACACGCCGGGCCATGTCGATTTCGCCTATGAGGTCTCGCGCAGCCTCGCCGCGTGCGAGGGCGCGCTGCTGGTGGTCGATGCGGCGCAGGGCGTCGAGGCGCAATCGGTGGCGAACTGCTACACCGCGGTCGAGATGGGCCTCGAAGTCGTGCCGGTACTCAACAAGATCGATCTGCCGACCGCAGACATCGATCGATCCAAGGCCGAGATCGAGGCCGTCATCGGCATCGATGCGTCGGATGCGATCCCGATCAGCGCGAAGACCGGCAAAAACGTCGAAGCCGTGCTCGAGGCGATCGTCGCGCGCATCCCGCCGCCGAAGCCGCGCGACACCGATCGCCTGCAGGCGCTGATCATCGATTCCTGGTTCGACAACTACCTCGGCGTGGTTTCGCTGGTGCGCGTCATGCAGGGCCAGATCCGTCCGCGCGACAAGCTGCTCGTGATGTCCACCGGGCGCAGCCATGAAGTCGATGGCGTCGGTGTGTTCACGCCCAAGCGCACGCCGCGGTCGCAACTCGCCGCGGGTGAGGTCGGCTGGGTGACCGCGTCGATCAAGGACGTGCATGGCGCGCCGGTCGGCGACACCCTGACCCACGCGAATGCGCCAGCGCCGGCGCCGCTTCCGGGTTTCCAGCACATGCAGCCGCGCGTGTTCGCCGGGCTGTTCCCGGTCGTGGCCGACGATTACCCGGATCTGCGCGAGGCGCTGGACAAGCTCAAGCTCAACGACGCGGCGCTGCATTTCGAGCCGGAAACGTCCGAGGCGATGGGCTTCGGCTTTCGCTGCGGGTTCCTCGGCCTGCTGCACATGGACATCATCCAGGAGCGGCTCGAGCGCGAATACGACCTCGATCTCATCTCGACTGCGCCGACCGTGGTTTACGAAGTGCTGCGCACCGACGGCAGCGTGCTGGAACTCGACAATCCGGCCAAGCTGCCACCACAGCAGAACGTCGAGGAGATCCGCGAGCCGATCATCGTCGCGAACATCCTGACCCCGCCGGATCACGTCGGCAACGTGATCACGCTGTGCGAGGAGAAGCGCGGCGTGCAGCGCTCGATCCATTATCTCGCGACCCAGGTGCAGATCAGCTACGAGTTGCCGCTCGCCGAGGTGGTGCTCGATTTCTTCGACCGGCTGAAGTCGGTGTCGCGCGGATACGCATCGATGGATTACCATTTCGAGCGCTTCCAGGTCGGGCCGTTCGTGCGCCTCGACATCCTCATCAACGGCGAACGGGTGGACGCGCTGAGCCTGATCGTGCATCGTTCCGCAGCCGATCGGCGTGGCCGCGACCTCGTCGACCGCATGAAGGAGCTGATTCCG
This sequence comes from uncultured Rhodanobacteraceae bacterium, assembly GCA_964462745.1. Taxonomy (GTDB): domain Bacteria; phylum Pseudomonadota; class Gammaproteobacteria; order Xanthomonadales; family Rhodanobacteraceae; genus Dokdonella_A. The sequence continues at coordinate 21,242 of CAYWZC010000044.1, read as the reverse complement.
CGCCAGCAGTTCGATGTCGCGATCCAGGCCGCGATCGGCGCGCAGATCATCGGCCGATCGACGGTCAAGGCGTTGCGCAAGAACGTGCTCGCGAAATGCTACGGCGGCGATGTCACGCGCAAGCGCAAGCTGCTGGAAAAACAGAAGGAAGGCAAGAAGCGCATGAAGCAGGTTGGACGCGTGGAGATTCCGCAGCAGGCATTCCTCGCCGTGCTGCAGATGGACAAATGACGAAGCGGGGATTCGGGAATCGGGAATCAGGATTCGTCGGAGTCGCAATGTGGTGGACTCTGGACGAATCCCGAATCTCCGATCCCGACCCAACAGGCTGCTGAAATACCCCTCAGCGGCTTGATCAAGCGGTGCAGGGACGCACCGCCCGCGAATCGATCACGCAAGTGATGGATTCGTCGGAGACGAGTCCGGGCGTGTACCGGACTCGGCGAGCTGAAAAAGTCCACGATGGACTTTTTCAGCATCCTGCTGAGGAGCCCTTGATGGATTTCGATTTCGCCCTGTTGCTGGTCGTCCTGACCGCGCTGACCGGTGTCATCTGGCTGTTCGATCGCCTGTTTCTCGTTGCCGGGCGCAAGCGCAAGGCCGAGGCGATCCGCAGCCTCGAACTCGTCTCGGCGGAAGAGCGCGAAGCGCGCGCGCAGCAGGCGTTGCGCGAACCGATCATCGTCGAGTACGCGCACTCGTTCTTTCCGGTGATCTTCGCGATCCTGCTGTTCCGGTCGTTCCTTGCCGAACCGTTCAAGATCCCCTCCGGCTCGATGATGCCGACCCTGCTGGTCGGTGATTTCATCCTGGTCAACAAGTTCGCCTACGGCATCCGCCTGCCAGTGCTGAATACCAAGATCATCGACATCGGCGAACCTGAACGCGGGGACGTCATGGTGTTCCGCTTCCCGCCGAACCCGAAAGAGGACTACATCAAGCGCGTGATCGGCCTGCCGGGGGACGAAATCACCTATCGGAACAAGACCTTGTACGTGAACGGCGAGAGGGTGGAAGATACCTATGTCGGCCCGTACACGGGGCCGTCCGAACCCGGCCGCAGCATGGCTGGCGCCGAGGTCAAGCTGGAGAACCTGACCGGCGTCGAGCACCGCATCATGCAGTTGCCGCGCGTGCGGGTCGGACACGAGGGTAGCTGGCGGGTACCGCCGGGACAGTATTTCGCGATGGGAGACAATCGCGACAACAGCGCCGACAGCCGCTTCTGGGGTTTCGTGCCCGAGGAAAACCTGGTCGGCAAGGCATTCCTGATCTGGATGAACTTCGACGGCGGCATCGATTTCTCGCGGATCGGCAAGACCATCAAATGACGGGGAGCGCATGCACATGAATCGCAGGATCGGCGGCATAACCATGATCGGCTTTCTGCTGGTGCTCATGGTCGGCGGATTCTTCGCCTACATGGTGATGCGCCTGGTACCGCTGTACGTCGAATACTTCGGCGTGGTCAAGTCGATGGAACAGATCCGCATGGAACCGAATGCGGCGCAGCTTTCGCTGTACGAGATCAAGCGCAATCTGAGCCTCAAGTTCAACGTCCAGTACGTCGACGACCTGCCGCCCGACGCGGTCACGCTGCGCCACGAGAAAGGCGCGGTCGTGCTCAACATCCATTACGAACGACGCGTGCACTTCGTGTACAACGTGGATCTCGTTGCGACCTTCGACAAGTCGGTGAACCTGACCAACGCGCCGGCCGGATGAGATCGCACGTCATGACGGTTCGCGCGGTGACGCCGTGAATGCGAGGCAGGCGGGATCCGGCGACGCCGCGGCGCTCGGGCATCGATTCGCGAACCCGGACCTGCTCGAACGCGCGCTGACCCATCGCAGCGCGGGACGCCTCAACAACGAGCGGCTCGAGTTCCTCGGCGACTCGCTGGTCAACACGTTGGTCGCGGAACTGATCTACGAGAGCCATCCGCGGGCGGACGAGGGGCAGATGACGCGCTTGCGCGCCGCCCTGGTCAACGGCACGGCGCTCGCCGAGGTCGCACGCACGCAGGAACTCGGCGAACGCCTGCATCTGGGCCCCGGCGAGATGAAGAGCGGCGGGCACCGACGCGATTCGATACTTGCCGACGCGTTCGAGGCGCTGGTCGGCGCGATCTACCTCGATGCGGGTTGGGACGCGTGTCGCGAGGTCGTGCGACGCCTGTTCACGGAGCGCGTGGCCGAAGTCGGCGTGCGCGTGCCCAAGGATGCCAAGACCCGC
>CAYWZC010000044.1:0-18906 GCA_964462745.1 uncultured Rhodanobacteraceae bacterium | reverse complement strand
CACGGAGCGCGTGGCCGAAGTCGGCGTGCGCGTGCCCAAGGATGCCAAGACCCGCTTGCAGGAACTGGTCCAGGCGCGCGCGCTCGCGTTGCCGGTGTACGAACTTGCCGGCAGCCACGGTCGCGACCACGCACGTACCTTCGAAGTCTCCTGTTCCATCGAGGGCCTCGAATTGCGCACCAGCGGTCGCGGCAGCAGCCGGCGCGCAGCCGAACAGGACGCGGCGGAGAAGGCGCTGCGGCAGCTCGACGACGAGACCACCGGTGGTTGAGGAAGCACCGCACCGGTTTGGTCACGTTGCCCTGATCGGGCGACCAAATGTCGGCAAATCGACCCTGCTGAACGCCGCGATCGCGATGCCGCTCAGCATCGTCACGCCGAAACCGCAGACGACGCGCCATCGCATCCTCGGTATCCTGAGCCGCAGCGATGCGCAGGTCGTGTTCATCGACACGCCGGGCCTGCACCTGGACGCAAGGCGCGCAATCAACCGGCGCCTCAATCGCACCGCGCGCCAGGCGCCGGAAGAGGCCGACGTGCTGGTCCATGTCGTCGAGGCGATGCGCTGGAACGCGGAGGACGAGGAAGCATGGCGGGTCATCGGCGGCGCATCGAAGCCGCGCCTGCTCGTGGTCAACAAGGTCGATCGGGTCCGGGACAAGACCACGCTTCCGGTATTCGCGTCGAAGCTCCTCGCCGAGCACGACTACGCGGCGGTGCATTATCTCGATGCACGTCGCGGCAAGGGGGTCGAAGCGCTGCTCGACGATGTCGTCGGCCGTCTTCCGCCGGGCGAGGCCGCGTACGATTCGGATGATTTCACCGATCGCAGCGAACGCTTCCTGGTCGCCGAACTGGTCCGCGAGCAGCTCATGCTGCGCCTGTCCGCGGAATTGCCGTACGCCGCCGCCGTCGAGATCGAACGGTTCGTAGAGGAAGGCGCGTTGACGCGTATCGGCGCGGTCATCTGGGTCGAACGCGACAGCCAGAAGGCAATCGTGATCGGCGCCGGCGGTGCCACCTTGAAGGCGATCGGCAGCGCGGCGCGGCGTGGCATCGAACGCCTGCTCGGTCGGCGCGTGTTCCTCGAATTGTGGGTTCGCGTGCGCGACAACTGGGGCGACGACGATTCGGCCGTCGCGCGGCTCGGCTACAGCGAGTGACGTGCGCGTCGACGGCCAGCCCGCGTTCGTGTTGCACGCGCGTGCGTATCGCGAAACCTCGATGCTGCTCGAAGTGCTCACCCGCGATCACGGACGCCTCGGTCTCGTCGCGCGTGGCGTGCGCCGCGAACGCACGCGCCTGCCGCGCGGCCAATTGCAGCCGCTGCAACCGCTGCGGATCGGGTTCGTCCTGCGCGGCGAGCTGGGAACCCTGACCGGCGCCGAACCGGCCGCGACGCTGCCCGGTCCCGGCGGGGACGCGTTGCTCGCGGGCATCTACGTCAACGAACTCGTACTGCGCATGACGGGACGCGCCGACCCGCATCCACGCATGTTCGATGCGTACGCCGAATGCGTCGCGGCACTGGCGCGCAGGGACGACCGCGGCGTGCGCGAATCCGCCGCGGACGACTCCGCGGCGCGGCGGGCGCGCGACGCAACCGGATGGACCTTGCGCCGTTTCGAGCGCGACCTGCTTGCCGAGCTCGGCTACGCGTTGCCATTGCGGCGGGTCGCCGGCAGCGGCGCAGCGGTCGGACTCGCTTCGACGTATGCCTACGATCCGGAGGCCGGACCGCTGGAGGACCCGGTCGCTGGCGAATCCCTGCGCATTCGCGGCAGTGCGTTGCTCGCCCTGGCCGACGACGAGTGTCCCGATGCCACCGACCTCGAACAGTTGCGTCGCCTCATGCGCGCCGTGATCCGTCATCATCTCGGCGGCGCGACGCTCAATGCGTGGTCGTTGACGAGTGGGGCTCGGTAGACGGGAGACGGGAGACGGGAAGCGGGGCGAGGAGCTCCTGCGGGAGGAATTTTGGAGTTGTAGCCCGGGTAAGGCCGAAGGCCGCACCCGGGGCCGAAGCGATGACGTCGGGACCGGGCCCACGGGTGTGCTTCGCTGATCCGGGCTACCTGGCTGCGGCAGGAGCATCGCGGCTGAAGCCGGCTCCTACTTTTCTTGCGACGAACGTGCGAGGTCCGTGTGCAGGGTCTCGCATGCGGCGAGGAACTTCGCGATCGCGGCTTCCGGCCAGGCCGGATGCGATTCGGCTTGCGCCGCGCGCAGTTGCGCAATCGCTTCGGCGAGTGCGCTCGCGCCGCAGAATCCCGCCGACGCATCGAGTCGATGCAGGCATTCGCGCAGCGCATCGAAATCCCGTTCGCGCGCCCAGCACTCGACCTGCTCCGGCAAGCCGGAAAGCTCCCCCGCGAGCAGGTCGCGCAGTGCGGCAACGATGGCCACGTCGCCGCCAGCTGCGGACAGCGCACGCGCGTCGTCGAGCGGGACGGCCGGGTCCAGCGCGACGCGCAGGTGCGCGGCGACGGCCGCGCGCAGCGTTGCGGCCGCCAGCGGTTTCGGCAGCACCTCGGCGAAGCCCGCTGCGAGGAGCCGCTCGCGGCTGGTCGCGTCGTTGTCGGCCGTGGTTGCGAGCGCCGGGCAATCACGCGAGGGATGGTCGTTCGTCCGGATGCGTTGCAAGGCGCCGGGGCCGTCGAGCCCCGGCATGCGCGCGTCGAACAGAAGCAGGTCGAAGTGCCGTGCCGAGACGGCGGCAACGGCATCGAGGCCATTTCCGACGCAGGTGCAATCGTGGCCCGCCGCTCGCAGGACGTCCTCGAAGAAGCGCAGGCTCAGTGGGTTGTCGTCGGCGATCAGGATGCGCGGCATCGGGACGTCCCTGCTTGCCATCGGCGTGTGGCGTTCATGCGCACGCTGGCACAATGCCGGGCCATGTGCGCATCGTCAATCCGCGATCGGGTTCGCAGGACCGGACACCGGCTCATGGTGGTCGCGGTCGCCCTTGGTTCGGGATTCGCATGCGATCCCGCACTTGCGGCGGGCGTGCGGGTCCGGGTGGCCGAAATCGCGCAGGATTTCGTGCAAATGCGGGACGTGGAACTGCGGTTCGACGAATCCGGCGCAAATCGAAACCTGCACCTGCTTGCCGCACGACTCGCGATTCCACGCCTCGACCTGGCTGGTGAGCTCGACTGGCGCTGCTCGCTGGAGCGCGAGGCGCCCGATGCCTGGGCCTGCGTCGGTCCGCTCGCATTGCAGGATACGGCGGCCGGAAAGCTTGCCGCACGGCTTGAAGTGCGCGTGCTCGACGAGCGGGTGGAACTGGAATTCGCGCACGAAGGGATGAAGGGGCTCGTGCAGATTCCGCTGTCCGCCGGTTCGCCGGTACACGCATCGGTCGAGACGCTCCCGCTGACATGGCTGGATCGGTTCCTGAAACCCTTGTGGGCCGACGGCCGGCTCGGCGGCGGACAACTCGACGCGAATGCCGAACTTGCGCAGGACGGCACGATCACCGCGAAATACGCGATCGCACGGCTTGCGTTCGACAGTCGCGAGGGTCGCATCGCGGGCGACCAGCTCGGCCTCGCCGGCGAGCTGACCGTCCATGCAGGCGGGTCGCCGCGGATCGAACTCGACGGCGAACTGCGTGGCGGCGAGGTCCTCGTCGGTCCGTTCTACGCGAAGTGGCCGGCGACACCGGTGCATTTCCGCATCGATGCGCGCGCGGACGGCGCGCACGCATGGCAGGTACGCCGGTTCGAATGGAACGATCCGGGCGTGCTCGCGCTGAACGCGAGCGCCACGCTCGACGGTGCCGCAACCAGGTCGCTGGCCCGGTTCGACGTCGAACTGACCCGCGCGGTCCTGCCCGTCGCGGCCGATCGTTACGCGGCCACCTGGCTCGCGGCGGAGGGCTATGGTGATCTCGAACTCGGCGGCACGCTCGGCGCGAGCCTCGGCTTCGACGGCAACGGGATCGATCGCCTCGCGCTGCACCTGGACGGAGTCGGCGTGCGCGACCCCGGCGGCCGCTTCGGCATCCGCGGCATCGACGGAGCAATCGACTGGAGCGCGTCGGGCGTGCGTCCGCGGACCACGCTTGGCTGGGATGCCGCGGAGTTCTACCGGGTTGCACTGGCGCCGGGATCCCTCGCGTTCGTGTCGCGCGACGGTGCGCTCGCGCTGGCCGAGGCGTCCGACATCGGCGTCTTCGGAGGTCGCCTCGTGCTGCAGCAACTCGCATTGCGGCCGCGTGCGGATTCCGCCGAGCGGCTCGGTGCGGGCCTTGCGCTCGTCGATATCGATCTTTCGCGACTTTCGACGGCATTTGGCTGGCCCGCGTTCGATGGGACGCTAGGCGGCGCGATCCCGCACATCGGTTACGCGGGGGACGTGCTGACCCTCGATGGCGGCCTGTTGCTCGACGTGTTCGACGGCACGCTCAACGTGACGCGCATGCGTCTCGAACGGCCGTTCGGCATTGCGCCGTCGCTGGCCGCCGACGTCGCGATGTCGGATATCGACCTCGAGAAACTGACCGGCGTGTTCTCGTTCGGCCAGATCACCGGCCGTCTCGACGGGCGCATCGACGACCTGCGCCTGATCGACTGGAAACCGGTTGCATTCGACGCGAGCCTGCGCGCCGACTCGGGCGGCCGCATCAGCCAGCGCGCGGTTGGTAGCCTGTCCGCGGTTGGTGGCGCAGGCATCGGTGGCGGCATCCAGGGCATGGCGCTCAAGTTGTTCGACACGTTCGGTTACGCGCGCCTCGGCCTCGATTGCCGGCTGGCCGACAATGTGTGCCACATGGACGGCATCGGCCCCGCGTCGGGCAGCGGCTACACGATCGTCGCTGGATCCGGCCTGCCGCGGATTACCGTCGTCGGCTTCCAGCACGAAGTCGACTGGCCGACCCTCGTTTCGCGCCTGGTCGCGGCGACCCGGGGGCAGGGACCCGAGGTTCGCTGACTCCGTCCGCTCGGTTACCATGGCGTGCGAGCGGTCGGTCAGGACGCTGGAAGCCACTCGGCATCCTGCCGGCTCGCCGCAGGTCGTCGTGCCCGGACACGGTATTCCGTGTTCGCCAACATTCCCGTGGAGATTCGCCATGCGCAAGCCCCTCACCTGGATGTCCGTTGCCGCATTGCTCGCGCTGCCGGTCGCGTGCGTCACGATCAACGTGTACTTTCCGGCCGCGGCGGCGGAGGCGGCCGCCGAACAGTTCGTCGGCAAGGTCATCGGCGGAGCGTCGGATGCACCCTCGCAAGAGGGCGACGACCAGCCACCGCCGGGCCATTCGCAGGGTGCGATGTTGCTCGACTTCCTGGTTCCGAGCGCCTATGCGCAGCAGCCCGACATCGACATCCGCACGCCGCAGATCCAGGCGATCCAGGCGCGCATGAAGCAGCGCTTCGACAACAAGCTGTCGAAGTACTTCGCGAGCGGCGCGATCGGTTTGACGGCCGACGGCCTCGTCGCGATACGTGATGCGAGCGCCGCCTCGCTCGCCGAACGCGCCGCGCTGAATCCCGCAGTCGCCGACGAGAACCGCGACCGCAATGCGGTGTACCGCGAAATCGCGGTCGCCAATGGCCATCCGGAATGGGAGTCGCAGATTCGCGAGACGTTTGCGAAGCAATGGATCGCGCAGGCGCGCGCGGGCTGGTACTACCAGGACGCCTCGGGCGCCTGGCAGCGCAAGTAGGCGCGGCGGCGCGGATCAGCGCCGCGTCGGTTGTTCGAGTTCGTGGGAGAGGCTCCAGCTTCGATGCGGTTCCCTTCTTCCCGTACAAACGGGGAGAAGGTGCCGCAGGCGGATGAGGGGCGCTTTTTGCGCTGATGCCGCAAGTTCGGTGGGATCTCGCTCCCGGCGCGTCCGGATCGCGGGTATCGGCGGCACCCCGAACATCGCAACTCCCGTGACCCATGATCCGGCGCTGCGCGCCACCTTCTCCCTCGCGGGAAGAAGGGAAGGAGCACTGAAGGAAGAACGCTGCATGGCACGCAAATCGCGATTGCCCGAACAGGCGATCGAACTGGAGATTCTCGACCTCAGCCACGATGGCCGCGGCGTCGCGCGAATCGACAACAAGACCGTGTTCGTACCGTACGCGTTGCTGGGCGAACGGATCATGGCGCGGCTGGTCGCGCGTCATCGCAACTACGACGAGGCGCGCGTCGAGGAACTCCTCGTGCGCTCGCCGCTGCGCATCGAGCCGCGTTGCCCGCATTTCGGCACCTGCGGCGGCTGCGCATTGCAGCATTTGCCGGCAGCGGAACAGATTGTCGCGAAACAGCGCGTGCTGCGCGACAACTTCGAGCGCATCGGCAAGGTCGAAGTGCGGCGCTGGCTGGATCCGTTGAGCGGTGCGCCGTGGGGTTATCGACGCAAGGGCCGGCTTTCGGTCAAGTGGGTCGACAAGAAGGACAAGCTCCTGGTCGGGTTCCGCGAGGACAATCCGCGCTTCGTCGCCGACCTCTCCGTCTGCTACACGCTGCTGCCCGAAGTCGGCGAGCGCATCGACGCGATCGCGGCATTGATCGGGTCGCTCGACGCGAAGCGCGAGATCCCGCAGATCGAGATCGCCGCAGGCGATGCGGCGATCGCGCTCGTGTTCCGCCATCTGGTACCGCTGTCGGATGCGGACCGCGCCGCGCTCGTCGCATTCGGGGAGCGCCACGGCTTCGCGATCCTGCTCCAGCCCGGCGGACCGGAAAGCGTCGAATCGCTGTGGCCCGCCGAGATCGATCTCACGTTCGGTATCGACGCCGCCGACGTGCAGCTTGCATTCCGGCCACTCGACTTCATCCAGGTCAACGCGGGCATGAACCAGCGCATGGTCGCGCGCGTGCTCGAACTGCTCGATGCGCAACCCGACGACACGGTACTCGACCTGTTTTGCGGACTCGGCAATTTCACCTTGCCGATCGCGCGGCGGGCGGGCCGGGTGGTCGGTGTCGAGGGCGACGCGGCGCTGGTCGCGCGCGCACGCGAAAACGCTGCGCGCAACGGCATCGCCAATGCGACCTTCCACGCGGCGGACCTTGCCCTCGACCAGCGGGACGCGAGCTGGGTCCGGCCGGCCTGCGACAAGTTGCTGCTCGACCCGCCGCGATCGGGTGCGGCGGCGGTGCTGGAGTACCTGCCCGCGCGCGGCACCGACCGGGTCGTGTATGTTTCCTGCCATCCGGGTTCGCTCGCGCGCGACGCGGGCACCCTGGTTCACCGCCACGGTTTCCGACTGGTCGCGGCTGGCGTGATGGACATGTTTCCGCACACGGCGCACGTCGAATCGATCGCGTTGTTCGAACGCTGAGGGCCGTCCTGCATGCTGATCATCGGTATTCCCGGCAAGACACTCGACGACGAAACGCGGCGCTGGCTCGATGCGCCACAGCTTTCCGGCGTGATCCTGTTCACGCGCAACTTCGCGGATCGCGAGCAGCTCACCGCACTCGTCGACGACATCCGATTGCAGCGCGGTACCTCGTTCCTCGTCTGCGTCGACCAGGAAGGCGGACCGGTGCAGCGTTTTCGCGACGGTTTCACGCGCCTGCCGGCGCTCGCGCGTATCGGCGAACGCCATGCGAACGATGCGGCACAGGCGGTCCGGCTCGCCGAGGAGCACGCCTGGCTCATGGCCAGCGAACTGCGCGCGGCCGACGTGGACCTGAGCTTCGCGCCGGTTGCGGATCTCGCGCGCGGCAATCGCGCGATCGGCGAGCGCGCGTTCGATGCCGATCCGGTGGTCGTGTCGGACCTCGTGCAGGCGTATGTGCGCGGCATGCGTTCGGCCGGCATGGCGGCCACGCTCAAGCATTTCCCGGGCCATGGCTCGGTGGCCGAGGATACGCACTTCGACATGGCGATCGATGCGCGACCGCTGCATGAAATCCACGCGGCCGATCTGGTGCCGTTCGCGGACGGCATTGCGGCTGGCGCGGAGGCGGTGATGCTCGCCCACGTCGCGTATCCGGCCGTCGACGATGCGCCGGCCGGATTCTCGCGGGTCTGGATCGAGGACATCCTGCGCAGCGAACTCGGCTTCGAGGGCCTCGTGGTCGGCGACGACATCGGCATGGCCGCGACCGAGGCGTTCGGCGGAATCGGTGAGCGCATCGATGCGCATCGGCGCGCCGGCTGCGATCTCGTGCTGGCCTGCAATCCGTCGATCGTGCCGGAAGCGCTGGCCGCGAGCCGCGGCGCGCCCGCACTCGAAGCCGCGCGGCTCGACAAGCTGCTCGGCAGCGTCGCACCCACCTGGCAGGCATTGCTCGATGACCCGCGTCGGGAACGGATCATCCGTGACGTAGGTACACTGGAAGAATGTTGAAAACGTCCATCGTGGACCTTTTCCGCTCGCCACGGATTGCACGGAGGAATGATGAACGAACCGGATCTGGCCAGCGCGCTCGCACGCGCCGATCTCGTCCACGATGGCGCGACGCTCGAGGCGGCGATCGCGCGTATCGGGGCGCAGGTCGATGCAGCGCTCGCGGGCGACGACGCGGTGTTCCTGACCGTGATGCAGGGCGGGCTCGTGTTCGCGGGCCGGCTCGCGATTTCGATCACGTCGCCGCTCGCGTTCGACTACGTGCACGCGACCCGCTACCACGGCGGTACGCGCGGTACCGAGTTGCGCTGGATTTCCGAACCGCGCGTTTCCCTCGCGGGGCGCAACGTGGTCCTCGCCGACGACATTCTCGATGAAGGCCACACCCTGAAGGCACTGCGCGACTACTGCGAAGCGCAGGGCGCGGCGCGCGTGCTGGTCGCGGTGTTGTGCGCGAAGCGGCACGGTCGCTGCGTCGAAGGAATCGATGCGGATTTCGTCGGCGTCGAAGTACCGGACCGCTATGTGTTCGGTTACGGCATGGATTACCACGAGCAGGGTCGCAACCTGCCCGCGATCTGGGCGGTGGACGCATGAGCGACATGATCGACCTGGCCGTCATCGGCGGCACCGGGCTGTATCGTCTCGCCGAGATCGAAGGCGCGCGTCGCGCGGAGGTGGAAACTCCCTGGGGTGCGGCATCGGCGCCCGTGGTCACGGGCCGACTCGGTGCGCTGCGCATCGCGTTCCTCGCTCGCCACGGCGAGGATCATTCGATCGCGCCGCATCGGGTCAACTACCGTGCGAACCTGTGGGCGCTGCACGCACTCGGCGCGCGACGCGTGGTCGGCGTCAACGCGGTCGGTGGCATCCGCGCGGACATGGGGCCGCGCGCATTGGTCGTACCGGACCAGCTCATCGACTATACGAGTGGGCGCGTTTCAAGTTACTCCGACGCGGACGGCGCGGAGGTGCGGCACATCGACTTCAGCGAGCCGTACACGGCGCGATTGCGTCGTGACCTGCTCGATGCGGCGTCGCGTACCGACGTTGCCGTCGTCGATGGCGGCTGCTATGGCGCGACCCAGGGCCCACGCCTGGAGACCCGCGCCGAGATCGCACGCCTGCGTCGCGACGGCTGCGACCTCGTCGGCATGACCGGCATGCCCGAGGCCGCACTCGCGCGCGAGCTCGATATCGAGTACGCATGCCTTGCCGTGGTCGCGAACTGGGCCGCGGGCTGCGACGACGAAGTGGAAATCAGCGTCGATGAAATCATGGCGAACCTCGAAATCGCGACCGCCGAGGTGCCGAAGATCCTTGCCGGGATGCGCAGCGACGGATGATATCGGCTGCGGCTGCGGCTGCGGCTGCCTGCGCCCGCGCCTGCGATTGCGATTGACATCGCGATCCCCGTTCGATCACAGCGGAAGCCCGGTCGCACCACGGAGGTGATGGCTGGTAGGAACTGGCTTCAGCCGTGATGCTTCTCGCGACATCGAACGAGGGTCGAAATATCGTCAACTCGCTCTCCGCTGGGCCCGTGCTCGCGGTAACGAGGGACGGTCGGAGCTCATTGGCGCTGCGCCTGCCGCGCGCACCATGTGCGCCATTGCGCGCGCAGGAGCCCGGCGAAGTCCGCGGCCTGTGCGCCGGCATCGCAGAGCCTGCCCTGCACGACCGCGCGCAGCTCGGCGCGACCGCGGCGCAACACGTGCACGTTCCGCGCGAGATCGACCGCGCGCTCGATGTAATCGGTCGTGTCGTTCGCGAGCCACGCATCACGCCCGATGCGCCGGACGAGGCTCGCGCTCTGTCGGCCAACGAACGTTTCGCCAGGCAGGGTGACGACCGCACAACCCATCCACAATGCATCGCAGGTCGTCGTGCAGCCGGAGAACGGGAATGGATCGAGTGCGATGTCGACTTCGCGATACGCAGCGAGCAGGTCCGCATACTCGCGTCGGCCGTTCAGGGACAGCCGCGCGGGGTCGATTCCGCGCTCGGCGAAACGTGCGATGAGGTTCGCATGCGCGACACGATCGCCGAGCCGGCGCGCACCGAGCATGAGACGCGCGTCCGGCACGCGACGCAGGATGCTTGCCCACGCATCGAGCACGCGATCGTTGAAGCGTGACGGACGATGGAATGCCGCGAATACCGGTGGTCCGTCGCCGAGCCTCGTCGCTTCGCGTGCGTCGGCTGGCGGCGTGTAGCAGAAGCGTCCGTACGGAAGGCGCAGCACACGCTCGGTGAATCGCTGCGGTGAATCGGCCGGGGTCAGCCAGTCGTCGCTGATCCAGCCGTCCATCGCGGGCACGGCGGTCGTGTCGAACCAGTCGAGCCAGCACAGCTGGATCGGCGCGATGCGTTGCGCCAGCACGTTGATGCGATTGCCGGTCGCGTGGCCAGCCAGGTCGACCGCGATGTCGAGGCGCGCATCGCGCAGGCGGTCGAGCAGGCCGGTGTCGTCCAGCGATCCTGCGATCACGGTTTCATCGCCGCGCTCGAACAGCTTGCGCCCCGTATCGTCGAACGGTTCGCGCAGCGCGATCGTCACATGGCGAAACCGCTCGCGGTCGAATGCGTCGAGCAGGCCGCCGAGAAAACTCGCGACCGGCCCGTGGCCGAATCGTGGCGAAATCCAGCCGATCCGCAATGTGCGTTCGGGGTCGGCCGGAACGGCTGCACGAAACGCGGGGCCGAATGGCCGGATGTAGCTGCGTACGTGTTCGCGCACCGCTTCGTACAAGCCCGCATTGGTTTGTGCCGGATCGTAATAGCCGAAGATCAGGCGACGATGCCGTGTGTCCGCGTCGGGCGCGAAACGCGCATCGAGTTCGCGCCACATCGCGAGTCCGGCTTCGATTTCGCCGCGATCGAGCAGGGCGACTGCGCGCATCTCGACCGGGTCGCGTTCCCAGGGACGCAACGCGTGCGCCGCGTCGGCCGGCTCCAGTGCTTCGCTGGAATGGCCGATCGCGTGCAGCGCGACCGCGTATTCCATCAGCGCCGCGTAATCACGTGGTCGCTGCCGCGCGGTTTGCGCGGCTCGCGCAAGTCGCTCCTGCGGCGAGGTCGCGGATCCGGTTGCGGCGGATCGTCCCGTCACGCGACCCCGGTCTCCGCTGACGCCGTTCGCTGCGCGCGATACGCCGCGCGCAGCATTTCGTGGAAATGATGAACGCCGGATTCGCGGCGCGGATTGAGCCGCCCGGCGACATACGATCCGGACGCGAGACCGCGTTGCACCTGTTCGCAGATCGCGATGTCCTCGTGTTGCACCGTGTCGCTGAACGCCTGGTCGGCAGCGCGCAACGCATCGCGGGTCGGGTCGTCCGCTGCATAGTAATAGTCGAACTCGACCCGGCAGCGCTCCGCATCGAGCGGCAGCACGCGGTTGGTCTGCAAGCGCCCGGGCAGCATGTTGAGCATCGTGTTCGGCCACACGTACCAGTACAGTGCCTCGCCGCCCGCGTAGATGCCGGTCGTTGCGCGATCCTCTATCGGACTGTATTGCAGCGAATGCCAGCGTCGCGTTTCGGTCACGTAGCTGCGATAGTCGAGCAGGCGGTTGAGTTCCGGGTGCACATGCGGCAGGTGGTAGCCCTCTAGGAAGTTGTCGACGTAGGCCTTCCAGTTGCAGGCGATGTCGTAGCTGATCCGGTTCGCGAACACATAGTTGCCGAGCGGATGTGCGGCGCATCGCCCGGCGATGCCGTGGAGTACCTCGACCAGCGGCGGTACGTTGCCGAGTGCGGCGAACACGAGGCCGTGCCATTCACCGACCTGCGCCTCGGGCAGCCGGACCTTCGCGACATCGAAGTCCGCTGCATCGGCCATTTCCGGCGCGCTCAGCAGTCTCCCGTCGAGCGCGTAGGTCCAGCCGTGGTAGCGGCATGCGAATCGTCGCGCACCGCGTCCGTCGCACGAGGCGAGCGGACCGGCACGATGGCGGCACACGTTGTGCAGCGCACGCAACGTGCCATCCGCGCCACGCACGAGCAGCAGCGGCACGCCGGCGATTTCGCAGACCACGTGATCTCCCGCACCCGACAGTGCGTCGGCGCGTGCGACGAGTTGCCAGCTGCGCGCGAACACCGCGATGCGATCGAGCTCGACGGCGACCGGGTCGACATAGCAATGTGCGGGCAGGGCCGTCGCGGTGTCGAGCGGCTGTGGCGCGAGTTCGGCCTCGGTCATCATGCGGCGTACCTGACAGGAACAGCGAACGGCAAGTATCGCCGAGCGGCACGGACGGGCGGAAGCCGCATCCGGTGCCCGCGGCGTGCAAATGCACGGGGAAGCGCCGTACGGGCGCACAGACTCGGAATGGTGCGCTGCGCCATGCGCAGCCGGTTTTGGCGTGACAAACTTGCCGGGTTGTCCATTCGATCCGCCCGGCACGGTGCCGGCGGGCACTGATCTTGCCGGGGTACATCGATAATGAAGCAGCAGGTATTGGCACTCGCGGCGGCGCTGGCCGTCGTGCCGCTCGCAAACGCGGGCGTGATTGGCGACGCGCGCGACGCACAGGCGCGTGCCGAAGTGCGCGCTCCGGGCGCGGAACGCCATTGGTCCGCGTGGGGCGGCGAAATCGGCCTGCGCTGGAACCACGATCTCATGGCCAATCTCGGCCTGTCGCTCGAAGCCCCGAGCGGCAAGACGGCGACGCGCGATTACCAGAAGCACGAGTGGTTCACATTGCGCGAAAGCGGTGGCCTCGAGTTCTCGGTAAAGAACGTCACCTTGCAGGAGTTCACCGGCGGTTCGCTGCAGATGCGCGGTGGCTATGTATTGCGCCTGGCTGACGGCAGCAGCATCGACCTGCGCAACTTCACCATCCGCGTCAACCCGCACAATCCGTTGATCCTCGACATCGTGAGCGGCGACGGCAAGGTCTGGTTCTACAACGACCGCGTGATGTTCGAATTGGTCGACGACAATCGCACCCTCGCGATCCGGGCCGCCGATCTCGTGATTTCGCCATTGCTCGCCCAACGCATCGGTGCGCCCGAGGCAGCCGGTTGGGAAATTGCCGACATGGCCCTGAATACCGAGGTCTTCATCCAGGGCAGCGGAGCGCAGATCGAGCGCGTGTGCAGCCCGTATCCGTGGCCCGGCGTCGCCGTACCGGGCGTGCCCGGCGCGGTGTACGAGGCGGACCTGTTCATGGAAACCTTCAGCACCCAGCCGGTCGGCTGCCAGAATTGCAGCGGGCCAACCGGTGCGATGGACGGTATCGCTGCGTTCGCGCCGTCTTCGACCCTGCGCAACAACGTCAACGATGGCAGCTTCGAGGCCACGATTCCGGGTGATCCGCTGGGCACCAGCACGGCGTTGTACACCGCGAACATTGCGTGGTACACGAAATTCAGCGGCAACTCGGCGCCGTACAACAACGACCAGCATCCGTACCTGATCTGGAACCTGTACCGCGAGAATGCGGACGGCAGCATCGAGCAGATCGGTCGTTCCGGGGTCAAGCACGCCTTCCTGACGGTCAATTCAGGCTGCGACGATTCGTGCAACAACTCCCATTCGCTCGGTCTCGGCTGCGGCGACACCTACGGCGTCGGCAACAACGACAGCCCGAGCAGCATGGGCCCGCGCTCGGAGATCATCCCCGCGACCGGACAGTGGGGACGCTGCGGCTCGATCTTCGATTCCGATTGCAACGGCAATCAGGACGACAGCGGCAACGACAGTTGGACGCAACGCATGAAGGTCCGGGAGGCGGATCTCGAACACACGAGCGGAGACGGTTCGAGCTTCCTGTTCGAATCCTGGTACCTCGCACGGGAAGAGATCAATATCTACAACTCGATGGCGACGACTTCGGTGAATCCCCAGTTCTCCGGTTCGCAATGGAGCCTCGCGGGCGCCAGCGGATACCGCCTCGGTTCCGCGATTGACCGCTGGGTCGATTCGACCGATCCGGGCGACAACGAGATGAATACCGAAATCGATGCGCCCGAAGGCCACGCGAAGGTCGCGGTCAAGGTCGTCGATCTCGGCAACGGCAAGTGGCGCTACAACTACGCGGTCATGAACTTCGATTTCGCGCGCGCGGTAACGGAAGGCGCCGAACCGAACTTGCGCGTGATCAGCAATCGCGGATTCGACAGCTTCAGCGTGCCGGTACCGGCCGGGGCGAGGATCTATGCGCCGCGTATCCGCACCGGCGAACCGAATCCCAATGCGAACTGGCGTTTCAGCATTGGCGATGGGGACGTGACCTGGAACACCGATACCTCGATTCCCGGCGTCGGCGACAACCATCCGCCGGTTGCGGTGCTGCCGACGCTCGACTGGGGCACGCTGTATTCGTTCTCGTTCGTTGCGGATACCGCGCCGGTCGCGGGCGATGTCACCTTGCATGTGGCCGAGGCCGGATCGCCCGCGTCGTTTGATGTCGCGACGCTGGTGCCTTCGACTTCCCGCAGCATGCGCGCCGGCCGCTGACATCTTCGCCGGGGTTTCCCGCGCAAGGCGGGAAACCCCGCAGGGGCCGTTCGGATGCGCTGCGCGCGACGGCGGACTCGAGTTTGCGCAACTTCCCTCGAGAAAACGCCGACCGTGCATCGCACGGTCGGCTCGCGCTGCCCACTGGCGGCAGGAAGATCGGTGACTGCCGCGCGATGCGCGCGTTCCCCACGCCCGATGATGCCGCCCTGATGCATTCCTTGCATGGTGCGATGCACCATGAACGCATGCAAAGTTCCTGCCGAATGCGCCGGTCGAGTGGCTTGGGCAAAATGTCGCACTCCGGACGCGCGAACCCGGTTGCCAGCGACCATTGAACCCGCTTATAGTTCCCGCGTCCTCAAAGCTGGCCGAATGATCGTGGCTGGTCGGGGCGTACACGCAAAAGGACTGGATGGGTCACGGCAAGTCGATAGCACTGCCCGACGATGTTGTCCGCCGAGCTGCAAGCGTATCGAGTTGCCAGACGATCCACCGTACGGGTTTCATCCTTCGTAAACGGCTGGGGGTTTTGGCAATGAAGAGAGTATTGTGGGCAGCGATCAGTCTGATCGCCACGATCGGCATTGCGCATGCGACAGGTGTGCCGGTGCCTAGCAGTTCGATGGCACAGATATCCGGATCCCCGGGCGCGTTTTCGCCAACGGGTGGGGACATCCTGTACGACCAGTCCGGCAACCCGGGCTTGAACAGTACTTCGTCGCAGGATTTCGAGGCGGCGAACGATCCGTTCGACAACCAGGCGGCGGATGATTTCGTGGTGCCGGCCGGCGAGACCTGGACGATCACGAGCGTCGATGCGCAGGGTGCGTATTTCAATGGCGTCGGGCCGGCGGATTCGTACAACGTGTACTTCTACGCGGATGCGGCCGGCCTGCCGGGTGCGGAGGTCGAGAGCCAAATGGCGCTGACCTACACCGATCCGAGCGGCCTCGGATCCCCCTCGATCCCCCTCGCAGCGCCGGTGGTACTGACGGAAGGCACCTACTGGGTGTCGGTGCAGGCGAGTCTGAATTTCAGCGTCGGCGGCCAGTGGGGCTGGCTCTCGAGCACGGTCCTGGCCAACAGCGCTGCCGCATGGCAGAACCCCGGCGGTGGCTTCGCCGTGTGCCCGACGTGGGACGCATTGCAGGCGGTGTGCATTCCGACCGCGGACGGCCCGGATCTTTCCTTCGTGCTGCACGGCACTTCGGGTGGCGGCAGTGGCGGTGGTGACACGTTCACGAGCACGGAAGTGGTGCCGGTGCCGGATGACGGTTACGACGGCACGACCGGTTCGATGGCGTGCACGGATATCGACACGAGTTCGATCGGCTCGGGCGCTACGGTCACCAGCGTTACGGTGGACACGAATATCACCCACACCTGGATCGGCGATGTCACGACCAAGCTGGTGAGCCCGGACGGCAGCGTATTGACCCTGCTCAGCCGGCCGGGCTTGACGGAGACGGCGGATGACGGCACGGGCTGCTGCGGCGACAGTTCGGAGATGGCGGCGACGAGCCCGCTGACCTTCGATGACGCAGCGGCGAACGATGCGGAATCCATGGGCCTCGGGCTGCCGGGCAGCACCGACGTGGTTTGCCAGGATGACGGCATCTGCGACTTCTTCCCGAACCCGGATGCAGCGGCGACCCCGCCGGCCTCGTTCGCGGATCTGGTCGGCGAGAACGCCTCGGGTACGTGGACGCTGTGCGTCGGCGACTCGGGTGGCGGCGACACGGGCAGCCTGGAAGGCTGGAGCATCACGATCGAGCACGGCGGGGCGCCGGAGATCGGCGTAACCCCCGCGACGCTGGATGCGACCCAGGCGGTCGGCACCACGACCGACCAGACCCTGACCATCAGCAACACCGGTACGGGCGATCTCGACTGGACGATCGACGAGGCGGAAACGGCCGGTCAGCCCGCGCCGCAGGCTTCCGCCGATCCGCGGGCGAACTACGCGGCATGGGCGGCAGCCGGCCAGCCGGCCTTGCCGGCGAGTTCTGGTGCGCCGGCTCCGCGTGCTCCACGCGGGGCGCTCGATATCTATTCCACGCTGGTGGACTTCGAAGGCGCAGTCGCCGACCCCGGTGCGCTGGTATTCGAGAACTTCGACGGTGGCCTCACGGCGGCTGGCGTGGTCAACACCTGCAACGAACCGGTCAACAGTGCATCCAACGACGTGTGTTTCACGCCGGGTGACCTCGTCGACGGGTTCTCGATGACATCGAGTGGTGGCACCGGCATTGTCGTGCTCGGCGATGGCTTCCTCGGTCAGACGAGTCCGATCATTGGTGCGAACACGTTTACTGAGACCACGAACATCGCATTCTCGCCGCCGATCACGGCGATTGCGTTCGATGCATTCAGCAACAGTCCCGACCCCGTGACTGTCACCTTGTACGACGCGAGCGATGCGGTCATCGGCACCGCCGACGTTGTGCCCGCGGATACCGTCAACGGATCCTTCATCGGCATCGTCAGCGCGGTCGAAGTCGCACGAGTCGAAGTCGCGGGTGGGAACGACAGCGGCGAGCTGATCGACGAGATGTATTTCGAGCAAGGTGTTGCCGGCCCGACCGGTTGCGCCGCGCCGAGCGACCTGCCGTGGGCGAGCGTCTCGCAGTCGGCGGGCACGACTGCGCCGGGTGCGTCCACGGACGTGACGGTGACGTTCGACTCGACCGGCCTCGCCCAGGACACCTACGAGGGCATCCTGTGCGTGGCGAGCAACGATCCGGTGACCCCGCTGGTCGAAGTCCCGGTCAGCCTGACCGTGACCGCGGGCGGCGGTGGTGGCAGTGATGATTTCGACAACACCGAGGTGGTGCCGGTCCCGGATGACGGTTACGACGGCACGACCGGTTCGATGGCGTGTACCGACATCGACACGAGTTCGATCGACCCGAGCGCGACGGTCACGGGCGTGACGGTGGACACGAAGATCACCCACACCTGGATCGGTGATGTCACGACCAAGCTGGTGAGCCCGGACGGCAGCGTGCTGACCCTGCTCAGCCGGCCGGGTTTCGTGGAGCCGGCGGATGACGGCCAGGGATGCTGCGGTGACAGTTCGGAGATGGCGGCGACGAGCCCGTTGACCTTCGATGACGCATCGGCGAACGATGCAGAGTCCATGGGCGCCGGGCTGCCGGGCAGCACCGACGTGGTTTGCCAGGATGACGGCATCTGCGACTTCTTCCCGAACCCGGGTGCGGCGGCGACCCCGCCGGCCTCGTTCGCGGACTTGGCGGGCGAGACGGCTTCGGGCACGTGGACACTGTGCGTCGGTGATTCGGCGGGCGGTGACACGGGCACCCTGGAAGGCTGGAGCCTGCACCTCGATCACACCGGTGGCGGTGGCGGCGGCGGCGAGCTGCTGACGGTCGACCTGTCGGTACCGAACCAGGTGACGATCACCGCGACGAGCGGCGTGTCGGAGGCGGATGCGAGCGGCAGCACGACCACGGGCTTCCTGTTCGAGAACTTCTTCTCGAACGCCGGAACCCAGGGAGTTGGTGCCCCGACGATCGTCGGCACGGCCACGTTGACGGCGGCGTCGGTGCCGCCCGACGGTTCGCCGGCGCTGTTCCGTGGTTCCGATACCGATGCGGGCCTCAACATCTGGAGCTACTCGGCGACCGGAACGACGACGTTCACGACGGGCCAGGTGGCGTTCAGCGGTTCGGCGACGTGGAGCATTTCGCCGGCGCTGTATGCGGCGATGCTGACGGCACCGACGAGCGGCAACCTGTACTTCCCGGCGGACACGTCGGACGACATCGGTGGGGCCGTGTTGCTCGGCACCTACGCGGTGACGACGGGCGGTGGCGGCGGTGACCCGGCGATTGCGGTGAATCCGGGTTCGCTGGACTTCGACGTGGATGCGGGCGACAGCAGCAGTTCCACGCTGACGATCGCCAACACGGGCGGCGGCGTGCTCGACTTCACGATCACGGAGTCGGAAACCGCGAGTCCGCCGAGCAGCTACAAGACGGCGCGTGCGGCGCGGGCATCGATGGACAGCTTCCCGTCGATGGCCACGCTGAACTGGAACGAGAACCCGAATGCTCCGTTGCAGGGCACGCCGGTCGTGCTGGGCACCGACATCCTGTCGCAGATGGCGGACAACACG
>CAYWZC010000043.1:19997-22940 GCA_964462745.1 uncultured Rhodanobacteraceae bacterium | reverse complement strand
GGCATGTTCCGCCAGATCGGCATCTACGCACCCGAGGGCCAGAAATACCGGCCGCAGGATGCCGACCAGCTCATGTACTACCGCGAGGACCAGAAGGGCCAGGTCCTGCAGGAAGGCATCTCCGAGGCCGGCGCGATGTCGGCGTGGATGGCCGCTGCGTCGAGCTACTCGGTCAGCGATGTTCCAATGCTGCCGTTCTTCATCTACTACTCGATGTTCGGTTTCCAGCGCATCGGCGATCTCTGCTGGGCAGCGGGCGACATGCGCGCGCGCGGCTTCCTGATCGGCGGCACCAGCGGCCGCACCACGCTGAACGGCGAGGGCCTGCAACACCAGGACGGCCATTCGCACCTGCTCGCGGGCGCGATTCCGAACTGCCACGCGTACGATCCGACGTTCGCCTACGAGGTCGCGGTGATCCTGCAGGACGGTGTGCGCCGCATGCTGACCGAGCAGGAGGATGCGTACTGGTACGTGACCGTGCTCAACGAGAACTACGCGCACCCGGAACTGCCGAAGGGCGTCGAGGCCGACATCATTCGCGGCATGTACCTGTTCCGCGATGGCGACGATCCACTGCCCGAAGCCGCGCCCGGCGCGGATGCGAAGAGCGATCCGCCGGGACGCAAGGCGCCGGTCATCCACGAATCCGATTCCGCTCCCGCGAACGACAGCGCGGGCGAAAAGCCGAAGTCCGCGGCGAAGTCGCGCGCGAACGCGGCCGCGAAGACGGCCAAACCATCGAGTGCCGGCAAGCGCCGCAAATCCGGCCCGCGCGTGCAGTTGCTCGGCTGCGGCGCGATCCTGCGCGAGGTGATTTCCGCAGCGGAGCTGTTGGAGAAGGAGTTCGGCGTCGTCGCCGACATCTGGTCCTGCCCGAGCTTCAACGAACTGCGCCGCGACGGTTTCGATGTCGAACGCTGGAACCGCCTGCATCCGCTCGAGAAGAAGCCGCGTACCGCGCACGTGACGAACTGCCTCGCGGATCGCGAGGGTCCGGTCATCGCCGCGACCGACTACGTGCGTGCGTATGCGGACCAGATCCGCGCGTTCATCCCGTCCGGCAAGCAATACGTCGTGCTCGGCACTGAAGGCTTCGGGCGCTCGGACACGCGCGCGCACCTCCGCGAGTTCTTCGAGGTCGACCGCCACTGGATCGCGCACGCCGCCGTCAGCGCACTGGCCGCCGAAGGCACCCTGAAGCCCGCCGACGCCGCGCGCGCGCTCGAACTCTGGAAACTCGATCCGGACAAGCCGAATCCGACCACGGTGTGAGCGGGCACATCCCGATTCCTACCGCAAGATTCCTCGCATCCGGTAGGAGCAGGCTTCAGCGGCGACGCTCTGGCACGGCCTGGCATGGCCCCAGCAGCATCACGGCTGAAGCCGGTTCCTACAGCAGGATTCCTCGCATCTGGTAGGAGCAGGCTTCAGCCGCGATGCTTCTGGCCTGGCCGTGGCACGAACCCAGCAGCATCACGGCGGAAGCCGGTTCCTGCGGCGGGATTCCTCGCATTCGTTGCTTGCATTGCGCACATCGGAGCCGCTAGAGTCCACTCACGCCGCGAACTTCGCGGCGTCCGATCCATCGCATCCAGGAACGCAACCCGGCATGAACCGCACGTCTTCGTCCAATACCCGTCGTTGGTGGTGGCGCGATCACGCATCGTGGCGGGCTGCCTGTAGCTGAGCGACCGGAATCCGGTCGTCCTTCCCCGAAAGCCCGCACTTCGCGGGTTTTTTTGTGCCCGCGTTTTCTTCCCCGACCGGAATTCCGATGAACGCCCAGGTACCTTTCGACATCCACGTCGCGCAGCGCGCATTCGACACCGCGCCGAGCGCGCTCGACCTGTATCGCCAACTCGGCGCCGCGGGGCGCCGCGTGCACAGCGCGCTGCTCGAATCAGCCGAACCGGGCAGTCGCCACACGCAACGCAGCCTGCTGGTCGCGTCCGCGGCCGTCTCGATCGTGTGCCGCGGCAGCGACGTAACGATCGATGCGTTGAACGACAACGGTCGCGCGCTGCTGCCGGCGCTACGCGACCGCCTCGCGCCGTTCGCACCGCAAGCAACCACCCGCGGCCTGCGCGTGTGCGTCACGCATGACGCGCACGGCGGCAGCGATCGCGAACGCCTGCTGCGGCCTTCGGTGTTGTCGGTGCTGCGCTCGGTCGCGCAGGATCTGAGCGCGCCACCCGATGCGCCGCCCGAGACGGTGTTCCTCGTCGGCGTGTTCGGTTACGAACTCGCGGCGCAGTTCGAGGACCTGCCCGCGACGGCCACCGACGCGGCCTTTCCGGATTACGTGTTCCTGCTCGCCGACGAGCTGGTCGTCATCGACCACATCGCGCACCGCACGCGCGCGCTCGCGATGCGATTCGACCGGGATGCTGGCGCGGCCGACATCGCGCTCGACCGGCTCGCAATCGGGGTGCTTGCCGCGCCGCCCGCGATCGATGCCGCGGCAACGCCGCACGACGCGGTGCCATCGCCGACGATCGAGGCGTCGTGCGATCGCGACGACGCCGCATTCGGCGCGGATGTCGCCGCGCTGCAACGCCATGTCGCGGCCGGCGACGCGTTCCAGGTCGTCGCCTCGCGCACGTTCTCGCTGGCATGCCGCGATCCGTTCGCGGCGTATGCGGCATTGCGCTCGCTCAATCCGAGCCCGTACCTGTTCTTCCTGCACGCTGACGACGGCGCGGGCCGCGACTTCGTCCTGTTCGGTGCGTCGCCGGAGTCCTCGATCAAGGTCGATGCGAGCGCGCGCCGCGTGGAAATCTCGCCGATCGCGGGGACGCGGCCGCGGGGGCTGCGCACGGACGGCAGCGTCGACCCGGATCTCGACAGCCGCCACGAAGCGGAACTGCGCCTCGACGCGAAGGAAAACGCCGAGCACATGATGCTCGTCGATCTCGCGCGCAACGACGTCGCGCGCATCGC
>CAYWZC010000043.1:18680-19897 GCA_964462745.1 uncultured Rhodanobacteraceae bacterium | reverse complement strand
GGTGTACCGCAACGACATCGGTGCCGATGCGGCGCTCGCGATCGTCGCGCAGCGCGATATCGACCTCGTCGTATTGTCGCCCGGCCCGGGCACGCCCGAATCGGCCGGTTGCTGCGTGGACCTCGTGCGCGGTGCCGCGGGTCGCGTGCCGCTGTTCGGCGTGTGCCTCGGACACCAGGCGATCGCGGTCGCATTCGGCGCGACGGTCGCGCGCGCGACCACGGTGATGCACGGCAAGCGATCGCTCGTGCATCACTCGGGCCATGCGCTGTTTGCCGGTTTCGACTCGACCTTCGAGGTCGGCCGTTACCACTCGCTGGCCGCGACCGGGCTGGCCGCGCCACTCGAAGCGATCGCCGAAAGCGACGGCATCGTGATGGCGCTCGCGCACCGGGAAGCGCCGCTGTGGGGCGTGCAGTTCCATCCCGAATCGATCCTGACCACGCACGGCCAGCGCCTGCTGCGCAACGTGCTCGACCTCTCCACGATCCAGCGCAGGGAGATTGCCGCATGCACGCCCGGTTGACCCGCGTCCTCGCCGGCGAATCGCCGGGACGGGCCGAGACCCGCGACCTGTTCAACGCGCTGACCCGCGGCGAACTCGGTGACATCGACATCGCCGCGCTGCTCGTCGCGCTCAAGCTGCGCGGCGAGACCGCCGATCAGGTCGCGGGTGCGGCCGAGGCATTGCGTGGCGTCGCACGCCTGTTTCCGAGTCCGGCGTACCGCTTCGCGGACATCGTCGGCACCGGCGGCGACGGCGCGCACACGATCAACATTTCGACCGCGGTCGCGTTCGTCGCGGCCGAAGCCGGCCTGCCGGTCGCCAAGCACGGCAACCGTTCGGTATCCAGTCGTTGCGGCGCGGCCGATCTGCTCGAGCATTTCGGCGTGCGCCTCGACATGCCGCCCGATGTCGCGCGCCGCGCACTCGACGAAGTCGGCGTGACGTACCTGCATGCGCCGCACTACCACGGTGGCATCCGCCACGCGATGCCCGCACGGCGTGCGCTCGGCACGCGCACCGTGTTCAACCTGCTCGGCCCGTTGCTGAATCCCGCCGCGCCGCCGGTAATGCTCGTCGGCGTGTACGATGCGCGTCTGTGCGGCCTCGTCGCCGACGCATTGCGCCTGCTCGGTTGCGAACGTGCGCTGGTCGTGCACGGACTCGGCCTCGACGAAATCGCGCTGCACGGCGAGACGCTGGCGGTCGAACT
>CAYWZC010000043.1:7242-18580 GCA_964462745.1 uncultured Rhodanobacteraceae bacterium | reverse complement strand
GACTCGGGTCGCGCTTTCGCGCGCGTCGAGCGGCTCGCGGCGATTTCGCGGGGAGCGGACTGATGTCGGTGCTCGCGAAGATCCTCGAACGCAAGCGCATCGATGTCGCGGCGCGTCGCGCCGCGTTGCCGCTCGCGCAACTCCAGGCACGCGTCGAGCCGACCTCGAGGCAGTTCGGCGCCGCGCTGCGGCAACGTGGCCGCCGCTTCCTCCTCGAATGCAAACGGGCATCGCCATCGGCCGGCAACTTGCGCGCCGATCTCGATCCCGTCGCGATCGCCGACGCGTATGCGGGAGTCGCCGACGCGATCTCGGTGCTGACCGACACGCCGTTCTTCGGCGGCGCTTTCACCGATCTCGCCGCCGTGCGTGCACGCAGCGACGTGCCGATCCTGTGCAAGGATTTCTTGCTCGATCCGTACCAGGTATTCGAGGCGCGCGCGGCCGGTGCGGACGCGGTCCTGCTCATGCTGTCGGTACTCGACGATGCGGGATGGCGGGCGTGTGCCGCGGTGGCCGCGGCGCTCGGCATGGACGTCCTCACCGAAGTGCACGACGAAGTCGAACTCGACCGCGCGCTCGCACTCGGCGCGCCGATCGTCGGCATCAACAACCGCAATCTCGCGACCCTGCGCATCGATCTCGCGACCACCGCCCGACTCGCACCACACGTTCCGCGCGATCGCGTGATCGTCTGCGAATCCGGAATCCGCACGCGCGCCGACATCGACGCACTGGCCGCACACGCCGATGCGTTCCTGGTCGGCACCCACCTGATGCAGGCGGCGCGGGTCGATCTCGCCGCGCGCGAACTCGCGTTCGGACGGGTCAAGCTGTGCGGCCTGACCCGCGCGGCGGATGCGCGGCTTGCCTGGGACGCAGGCGCCTCGTTCGGCGGCCTGGTCTTCGTGTCCGGATCACCGCGCTGCATCGACGCCGCGCGCGCCGTCGAGATTGCGGCCGCCTCGCCGCTGCCGCTGGTCGGCGTGTTCCGCTTCGGCGCGAATGTCCACGACGAGCACGACCGCATCGCCTCGCTCGCGGCGTCCCTGCCGCTGGTTGCCGTGCAATTGCACGGCGAGTCGTCCGCGAAAGCATTTGATGCATTGCGTGCGCGACTGCCGCACGGCTGCGAGATCTGGCAGGCGTTGCATTCGCCCGCGCGCATCCCCGACATCGAAGCCACCGGCGCCGACCGGCTCGTCCTCGACGGACCGCACGGCGGCAGCGGCGTCGGCTTCGACTGGCGCGTACTCGACGATTGCGCGCAGCGCGATCGCATCCTCGTCGCGGGCGGCATCACGCCCGACAACGCGCATGCCGCGCAGTCGCTCGGCGCATATGCCATCGACATCAACTCCGGCGTCGAATCCGCGCCGGGCATCAAGGACGCAATGAAACTTCGCCGCTTGTTCGCGGCCCTGCGAGGTGCGGAATGAATGCGATGCCCGATGTGGACTATAGACCTGCGCGCGGCGCGTTCGGCCCGTTTGGCGGCATGTACGTGCCGGAAATCCTCGTGCCCGCGCTGGAACAACTCGATGCCGCGTTCGCTGCCGCGCAGGCGGACCCCGCGTTTCGCGCGGAACTTGCCGATCTTCTACGCGACTACGCGGGCCGCGAGACGCCGCTGTACCGATGTCGCCATTTCGCGGCGGGCGAGGGCGCCGCGATCTTCCTCAAGCGGGAGGATCTCGTGCATGGCGGCGCGCACAAGACCAACCAGGTGCTCGGCCAGGCGCTGCTCGCCCGGCGCATGGGCAAGACCCGCCTGATCGCGGAAACCGGCGCCGGCCAACACGGTGTCGCGACCGCGCTCGCCGGTGCGCTGTTCGGCTTGCCGACACGCATCTACATGGGCGCCAAGGATGTCGCGCGCCAGGAACCGAACGTGCAGCGCATGCGCCTCATGGGCGCGCAGGTCGTCGCGGTCGATACCGGCAGCGCGAGCCTCAAGGATGCGATCAACGAGGCGCTGCGCGACTGGTCGGCGAGTCATGCCGATACGCATTACCTGCTCGGCACCGCGGCCGGGCCGCATCCCTATCCGACGATGGTGCGCGAGTACCAGCGCGTGATCGGCGCCGAGGCGCGGCGCCAGATGCTCGAACGCACGGGTCGCCTGCCCGATGTCGCGATCGCGTGCGTCGGCGGCGGCTCGAACGCGATCGGGCTGTTCGCGGATTTCGTCGAGGACGGGAGCGTGAAGCTCGTCGGCGTCGAACCGGCCGGTCGCGGCCTGCACACGCAGGCGCACGGCGCCACCGTGCAGAAGGGCCGGCCCGGCATCCTTCACGGCGCGCGCACGCTCGTGTTGCAGGATGACGCCGGCCAGATCCGCGAATCGCATTCGATCTCGGCCGGCCTCGATTACCCCGCGGTCGGACCCGAACATGCGTGGCTCGCGGCGCAGGGTCGGGTCGAGTACGTCGGCGTCACCGACGACGAGGCGCTCGCCGCGTTCGCCGAACTCGCACGTTGCGAAGGCATCCTGCCCGCACTCGAATCCGCGCACGCGCTCGCGCATGCGAAGAAGCTCGCGCATGCCGCGCACGCGCAACCCGCCGATCGCGAAACCCTGATCCTCGTCAACCTGTCCGGGCGCGGGGACAAGGATCTCGCGCACGTGATGGCGCATTCCGGAGCCGCCTCGTGAACCGCACCGAGTCCCGTCTTGCCGCATCCGCTCATGAACGTCATGCCCGCGAAAGCGGGTATCCTTGGTATCCATCGGGAACGGCAACTTGGATTACGGCTGCTCCTGCAGCCTGCCCTTCGGGCCGCCTCCGGCGTTCGCTTCGGCATCCATGCCTGCGCAGTCCCGTTTTCGCGGGAATGACGGCGCAAGCGGTGTCGGACGGGCCCGACGCCTTGCGGCCGGGGAGCACGTGAAATGACGGAGCACGCAACTCGCTACGCCGTCATGTTCGATCGTTTCCGCGCAGCCGGCGCGGGCGCGTTCGTACCCTTCATGATGCTCGGCGACCCGACGCCGGATGCAAGCCTCGCGGTCGTCGACGCGCTGGTCGCGGGCGGCGCCGACGCCATCGAAGTCGGCATCCCGTTCTCCGATCCCGTTGCGGACGGCCCGGTGATCCAGCGCGCGTCCGCACGCGCGCTCGCGGCGGGCATGACGACAACGGGCGCGTTCGAACTGATCGCCGCGATCCGCACGCGTCATCCCGCATTGCCGATCGGCGTGCTGACCTACGCGAACCTCGTCGCGCAACGCGGCATCGCGAACTTCTGCAATGCACTCGCCGACGCCGGCGCCGATTCGCTGCTCGTCGCCGACGTGCCCGGCGTCGAGATCGCGCCGTTCGCGCGTGCGGCACGAAACGCGGGGCTCGCCCCGATCCTCGTCGTCCCGCCGAACGCGACCGACGCGACGTTCGCGAGCCTCGCGCAATGGGGCCGCGGTTACACCTATGTGCTAGGCCGCGCCGGCGTCACCGGCGCCGACACCGCGATGCACGCACCCGCCGCGGACCTCATCGCGAAATTGCGCGAAGTCGGTGCGCCGCCGCCACTGATCGGCTTCGGCATCTCCACACCGGAACACGTGCGCCAGGCGATCGCGGCCGGCGCCGCCGGGGCGATCGCGGGATCGGCGGTCGTCGCGATCGTCGAACGGCATGGCGACGACCCCCTTTCGTGCGCCGCGGCGCTGACCGACTTCGCCGCGACCATGGTGCGTGCGGCGAGGCGCAAAGATGGCGTCCTGCCTGCTGGCTCCGGCGCGATTTCCTTCAGGTAGGCGCGCAGGCCTCATCAAGACAAGCATCTACTGGTTGGAGGAGATCGCCTTTACGGCATCTCCAGCATTGGCTAGAATCCCATAAAACCATATTTATGTAATTATGCCCATGAAGACCACCTTGGAACTTCCCGACGAACTGATGCGCGCAGTCAAGATTCGCGCTGCGCAGACGGATCGCAAACTCAAGGATGTCGTCGCGCAGCTCATCGAACTGGGACTCCGTCGTTCACCCACCGAGAGCGCGGACAATCCATTGCAAGGCCTGATGAAGAAGCTGGTCTTCCACGCGGACGGCACGATCACCAATCCGGACGGCATCGACGATCCAGCCTTCTTCGAGGAACTGGATCGAATCCGCGAAGAAGGCCGTCGCGAGCACACACGAGATCCGTTTGCCGGGTTCGAGTGATGCGACTCCTGGATACCAACATCCTCAGCGAGATCATTCGGCCGCGCCCGAATCCCCAAGTCATGGCGCGTCTGTTCGCGCAGCGCCCCGATCGCCTGTTCGCCTCCGAGATGACCCGCTACGAGTTGCGCCGTGGCGCCTGCCTGCGCGCGGACGCCAGTGCGTTCTGGGCACGCTTGGAATCAATGGTGCTACCGGTGGTGCAATGGCTTGCGGTCACCGAAGCGATCAGCTTGCGCGCCGCGGAACTCGCCGCCGACCTGCAACGCCGGGGCCAGGGCATCGGCATGTTCGATACCTTCCTCGCTGCCACGGCGCAGGCACACGGCCTCACCATGGTCACGCGCAACGTCCGTGACTTCGAGCGCGTGCCGGATCTCGCGATCGAAAACTGGTTTGGCTCATGAGCGGGATCGCCTGCAGAGCAAGAAATAGCCTCCTGCTGTCCGAGTGCATGCGCGAGATGCAGGTCGTGTGGAACGCCAGGTCGCGGACGCCGAACTGATCCTGCGCCGCAACGGCGTGCCGCCGGACGTGACTTCCGGCGCTGGCGCGCAGCGCCCGGCGGCGCTATCAAGACCCCACTTTCCGCCGATCCGGAGCCTTCCATGCGCGCGCGTATCACGTTGTCCCTCCTTTCCCTGCTCGGTGCGGCGGCGATGTTGCCGTCGGTTGCGACGGCCGGCACGCGCTTGTTGCGCTTCCCGGATGTGTGCGGCGATCGCGTCGTGTTCACCTATGCGGGTGACTTGTGGACGGTCGGGGTCGCGGGCGGTACTGCGACGCGGCTGACCGCGGGCCCCGGCGTCGAACAGGCCGCGCGTTACTCGCCGGATTGCACGCAGGTGGCGTTCAGCGGTCAATACACTGGCGACGACCAGGTGTTCGTGATTCCCGCGTTCGGCGGCGAGCCGCGTCAGTTGACCTGGTATCCGACGCCAGGGCCGTTGCCGCAGCGCTGGGGCATCGATGCGCAGGTGTACGGCTGGACGCCGGACGGCAGCGCGGTCGTGTTCCGCTCCGCGCGCGAGGCGGTCGGCATGTCCAATCCGCAATTGTTCACCGTGCCGCTCGCGGGCGGCTTGCCGACGAAGTTGCCGATGCCGACCGCGGGCAGCGGCGAGTTCTCGCCGGATGGCACGCAGATCGTGTACTCGCCGAAGTTCCGCGATTACCGCACCTGGAACCGCTACCAGGGCGGCTGGGCGCAGGATCTCTACATCTACGACATCGCGGGCAAGACCGCGAAGAACATCACCGACGATCCGAACACCGATCGCGACCCGATGTGGCTCGGCGACGCGATCTACTTCCTCGCCGATCGCGGCGAGCATCTCAACCTGTATCGCTACGACCCGGCGAGCGGCCAGACGACGCAGTTGACCGATTACCAGGGCAAGGACGCGCGCTGGGCGAGCGGCGACGGCAAGAGCCGCATCGTGTTCGAGGTGGACGGCGTGCTGCACCTCTACGACACGGCCGCGAACACCGACACCGCGCTCGACATCAGCGTGCCGAGCGACCTCGTGCCCGCGCGCGCGGAAACGCGCAGCGTCGAGAAGCATGTCGAGGATTTCGCGCTCAGCACGAACGGCAAGCGCGCCGTGTTCACCGCGCGCGGCGAACTGTTCAGCGTGCCGATGGAGCATGGCATCACCCTCGATCTCAGCCATACGCCCGGCGCGCACGAGCGCGAGGCTGCGTGGTCGCGCGATGGCAAGCGAATTGCCTACGTGTCGGACGAAAGCGGCGAGGAGGCGATCTGGGTGCGCGACGCGGACGGCGCCGGCGCGAAGCAGTTGACGACCGAGGTGTTCGGCCGCCTGTACGCGCCACGGTGGTCGCCGGACGGTTCGCGCATCGCGTTCGTCGACAGCCAGAGCCGCCTGCACATCGTGTCGGCAAGCGGCGGGCCGGCGCCGGTCGTCGCCGACGATCCGTCGATTTCGCGCCGCGATTACGCGTGGTCGCCCGGAGGGCATTATCTCGCCTATACCTCGACGAACCCCGAATCGCAGCTCGTCCAGTTGCACGTCCACGACCTCGCCGCGGGCACGAGCCACCAGGTCGGCGGCGGCGAGTTCAATTCCTACGGGCCCGCGTTCTCGCCGGACGGCAAATACCTCTACTTCATCGGCGATCGCGAGTGGGCGCCGCAGCTTTCCGGCGTGGAATGGAACTTCGCGACCAACCGCAGCGCGGGCATCTACGCACTCGCGTTGCGCGCGGGTCTCGACAACCCGTTCGCACCGCGCAACGACAGCGCGACCGACGAGGGCGACGGCGAGAATGCGAAGGACGGCGACGACGGGGACAACGGCAAGAAGGAACCGAAGTCGCCGGCCGACATCAACGACCGCATCGACTTCGCGGGCCTCGACGCGCGCCTGATCCGCGCTCCGATCGAACCGGACAACGTGCAGTGGATCGCGGTCACGTCGAACGCGCTGCTGTACGTGGTCAGCGACGGGTTCTACTACGGTCGCGAAAGCGCATCCCGGCCGAAGCTCAAGTCGTACTCGTTCGAGGAGCGCAAGGACAAGGATATCTACGAAGGCATCGACGACCTCGCGCTGTCCGGCGACGGCCAGACCGTGCTGGTGAAGAATGGCAAGGAGTACAAGCGCATCAGTCTCGGTGAAGGCAAGCCCGAGGCCAAGGGCGTCAAGCTCGACGGCCTGTTCGCGCGGGTCGATCCGAAGGCCGAGTATGCGGAGATCTTCCGCGAGGTGTGGCGCCGCTACCGCGATCATTACTACGTCGCGAACATGCATGGTTACGACTGGAACGCGATCCGCGCGAAGTACGAGCCGCTGCTCGCCGACGTCGGCGACCGCAGCGACCTCAACTATCTGCTCGGCCAGATGGTCGCCGAGTTGTCCAGTTCGCACGCGTATGTCAGCGGCGGCGATCTCGGCATGCCGGACCGCCCGCACGTGGGCCTGCTCGGCGCGCAGTTCGAACTCGACGCCGCGGCCGGCCGTTATCGTGTCGCGAAGATCCTGGAAGGCGAGAACGACGAGCAGCGCTATCGCTCACCGCTGACCGAAGTCGGCGTGGACGTGAAGCAGGGCGACTACATCCTCGCGATCAACGGCCAGCCGCTGACCGCCGCGGAAAATCCGTACCGCCTGCTGCGCATCGCACCGAACCAGCTCGTGCAACTGACCGTCAACTCGCGGCCGACGACGGACGGTGCGCGCACGGTGCTGGTCAAGCCGATCGACAGCGAGGCGCCGCTCTATTACTACGCGTGGACCGAGCACAACCGCGAATACGTCACCGAGGCGAGCGACGGAAAGATCGGCTACCTGCACATCCCGGACATGGGCGGCGACGGCATCCGCGAGTTCATCAAGTGGTTCTATCCGCAACTGCGCAAGGACGGCCTGGTCGTGGACGTGCGCGACAACGGTGGCGGCAACGTGTCGGCGATGATCATCGAGCGCCTGTCACGCAAGCTGCTCGGCCTCGATTTCGGTCGCGGTTTCGACATCACCGGCACCTATCCGCAGCAGGTGTTCCTCGGCCACATGGCCGCGCTGTGCAACGGCACCACCGCGTCGGATGGCGACATCTTCTCGTACATGTTCAAGCAGGCCAAACTCGGGCCGCTGATCGGCGTGCGCACCTGGGGCGGCGTGGTCGGCATCAGCGACTGGGGTCCGGTCATCGACGGTGGCCACGTCAACGTGCCGCAGTTCGCGACCGCGAGCGTCGATGGCGAGTACGTGATCGAAGGCCACGGCGTCGATCCGGACATCGTCGTCGAGCAGGACGTCGCCTCGGTGCTCGCGGGCAAGGATCCGCAACTCGACCGCGCGATCGCCGAGATCAAGAAGCAGATCGCCGCCGATCCGGTCGAATTGCCGCCGCGCCCGGCTGATCCGGTCAAGGCGCCGGAGGACATGCGCTGATCGGTAGCCGGTAATCGGTAATCGGGAAAATCGGGAAAATTGTAGGTCGGCTCGAGGCGCGCAGCGCCGGAGCCGACGGCGCCCGATCCTCCCGAGGAATTCCGCATTCGACCCGGCGCGGGGCACCGTCGGTTCCGCGGCTGCGCCGCTTGAACCGACCTACGGAACCCATCATGCGGAGCGCACGTCGCACAACCACGTAGGTCGGCTCGAGGCGCGCAGCGCCGGAGCCGACGGCGCCCGATTCTCGCGAGGAACTCCACGTTCGGCCTTGCGAGGAGGCACCGTCGGT
The DNA here is from genome assembly GCA_964462745.1 of uncultured Rhodanobacteraceae bacterium. Taxonomy (GTDB): domain Bacteria; phylum Pseudomonadota; class Gammaproteobacteria; order Xanthomonadales; family Rhodanobacteraceae; genus Dokdonella_A. The sequence goes on along the minus strand of CAYWZC010000043.1, from coordinate 10,202 downwards.
TCCGCGGCTGCGCCGCTTGAACCGACCTGCGGAACCATCACGCGGAGCGCACGTCGCGCAGCTTCCAATTGTGCCCGATCAGCAACTCGAGGCGATGGCGGAGGATCGCGTGCGGCAGGTTGGTGACGACCTCCACGTCCACGTGCAGGTCGCTCTGGTGCGCGCTGACCGTCGCGGCCGGGTCGTTGACGCCGAGGCCCGGATCGATCGCGTCGGGGTCCGGTTGCATGTCGCGCCAGCGCCGCCACAAGGTCGGTTCGCGCAGCGCTTCCTGGAGCAGGGACGCGAAACTGTCCGGCGAGGTGCCTTGGAACGACAGCTCGTTGAACTCGCCGCGTGCCCTGGTGAGGTCCTCGATCGAGATGAAGTAGCGCTGGTTGGCGGCCATGGTGTCCTGGTCCTGGAGGGTCCGGACGAAGTTTAACAGCGCGTTGCACCAGCGGTGGAACCCTGCGTGCCGGCGCGCATTTCCGGTATCAGGAGCGTGGTATCGAGCCAGTGCGCGATATCGGAAGCGAGCGCGAACGGTGCGTGGCCGAATACGCCGAGCAGCGGCGCGTCGATCCTGCAGCGCAGGGTTTCGATGTTGTCCTCCACGCGTTCCATGTCCGGATCGATGTGGTTCGCGATCCAGCCCGCGAGCCGGCAACCGTTGCCATGGATCGCACGCACGCTCAGCAACGCATGGTTGAGGCAGCCGAGGCGCAGGCCGACGACGAGGACGACCGGCGCGTCGAGCGCGCGAACCAGGTCGGCCTGCATGAGCGTCGGCGAGAACGGGACCGCCCAGCCGCCGACGCCCTCGACGACGACGCAATCGGCGGTCGCCGCAAGTTGCGCGTGGCGCGCGCGCAAGTTCGCGAGATCGATCTCGATGCCGGCATCGCGTGCGGCGAGATGCGGCGCGATCGGGGGGGCGAGCGCGATCGGATTGCACAGCGCGTACTCCGGCCGCGGATCGCTCGCCGCGACCAGCGCTTCGGCATCCGCATTGCGAAGGCCATCGGCCGTCGGTTCGCTGCCGCTCGCGACCGGTTTCATGCCGACCGAGCGCAGGCCGCGCGCGCGCAATGCGTGCAGCAGCGCACACGCACTGCGGGTCTTGCCGATGCCGGTGTCGGTGCCGGTGATGTAGAGGGAGGGAGGCATGATTGGACGGGAGACGGGAGACGGGAGACGGGAGACGGGAGACGGGAGACGAGGAGCGGGAATCGGGAATCGGGAATCGGGAAGGCGCGGAACGCCGTGCGTGGCCACGCGTCGCCTGCTCACGTCTCCCGTCTCACTACTTCCAAGTTCCCGATTCCCGGCGTCGGCGCCCGGCCTGGCAGCCGCCTGGCTGGTACACTGGGCGGCGACCATGTTCGAAGTCCGTAGTCTAACCGGCGACAAGCGCCAGCAGTACGTCGAGCTGGCCGCGCAGGCGCGTGGCCTGCTCGCGGGCGAGCACGATCGCGTGGCGAATGCCGCGAACCTTGCGGCGCTGGTCTGGCATGCGTTGCCCGACCTCAACTGGTGCGGTTTCTATTTCTTCGACGGCCATGAACTCGTGGTCGGACCGTTCCAGGGCCGACCGGCGTGCGTGCGCATCGCGCTCGGCAAGGGCGTGTGCGGCACCGCGGCGCAGTCCGGCGAAACCCAGGTCGTCGATGACGTGAATGCGTTCGACGGACACATCGCCTGCGACGCCGCGTCGCGCTCGGAGATCGTCGTGCCGCTGTTCATCGATGGCCGCCTGATCGGCGTGTGGGACGTGGACAGCCCCGAGCCCGCGCGTTTCGGCGAGGACGATCGCGTGGGCATGGAGGCCCTTTGCGCCGTCTATGTGGATTCCCTGCGCGTAGCGGGTGCCGAGTCGGAGGTGGGGTGATGAGCCGCGAGAAGATCAGGAACGTCGGTCCGAAATCCGCCGCGTGGTTGCGCCAGGTCGGCGTGCGAACGCACGAGGATCTGGTCCGCGTCGGCCCGATCGATGCGTTCCTCAAGGTCAAGCGCGCCGGATTCCGACCGAGTCTCAACCTGCTGTATGCGATGGCCGGAGCACTCGCCGATTGTCATTGGGCGGAACTGCCGGACAAACGCAAGCAGGCGCTAATCGCCGAGCTGGAAGCGGCCGAGAGCGAGAACCCGATCCGCACCCGTTGGGAAAAAGCGGCCGCATCGAGCGCGCGCAATGACGGTACGGTCGCGCCGGATGCGGAGGAAGAATCCGACGATTCATCCGATCGGGACATCGATGGCGTCGGGTTCGCGGCCGACGGCGAGGCGGTCGCGAACCGCTTCGATTGAAGCGCAGCGGTCACGCGAGTACGGAGCCGCATCCGGGCTGCGGTCAGGGGCTTGGCGAATCAATGAGTCGCAGTGTTGTTTGACGAGAGCCAGCTTCCGCCGCATGCCCTTGGGTGAGGTTGCCCGGGGCGCAAGAGAGCATCACGGCTGAAGCCTGTTCCTACGGCCTGTTCCTACAGGCGGGTTCTACGGCCTGTCCCTGCGGCCGGTTCCTGCAGCCTGTTGCCCGGGATCAGGTCGCGAGCGTCGCGAGCCAATCCTCGTCCGAACCCTCGTTGACGCCTTCGAGCAGGAAGGTCGAGAGATAGCGTTCGCCGGTGTCGGGCAGCATCGCGAGCAGGACCGATCCGGGATCCGCGTCGCGTGCGACTTCGAGTGCCGCTGCAAGCGTCGCGCCGGAGGACAGGCCCGCGAAGATGCCTTCCTCGCGCGCGAGGCGCAGCGCGGTGTCGCGCGCGAGCGTGTCGTCGACGGTCACGATGCGCTGGACGACCTCGCGGTCCAGCACGGAGGGCACGAAGTCCGGTGTCCAGCCCTGGATCTTGTGTGGCTGCCATTCCCTGCCCGACAACATCGCCGCGCCGGCCGGTTCGCATGCGACGACTTCGACCTCGGGCCGCGCGAGGCGGATCATCTGGCCGGCGCCGGTCAGGGTGCCGCCGGTGCCCCAG
>CAYWZC010000043.1:2262-7232 GCA_964462745.1 uncultured Rhodanobacteraceae bacterium | reverse complement strand
CGCTGACGAAGTAATCGAGACGCCGGCCCGCGAAATCGGCGAGGATCTCCGGGCCGGTCGTGTTGCGGTGCCAGCGCGGATTGGCCTCGTTGTCGAACTGGCGCGCGAGGAACCAGCCGTGCTTCGCGGCCAGCCGTTCTGCCATCTCGACCATGCCGGTGCCGCGCGCGGCGGCCGGGGTCAGGATCACCTTCGCGCCGTACGCGCGCATCAGCTTGCGCCGCTCGATCGAGAACGTCTCGGTCATGATCGCGACGAACGGATAACCGCGCGCGGCGCAGATCATCGCGAGCGCGACGCCGGTGTTGCCGGAGGTCGCCTCGATCACGGTCTGGCCGGGCTTCAGCGTGCCGCGTCGTTCGGCGTCGAGGAGGATCGCGATCGCGAGGCGGTCCTTGACCGAACCGCCGGGATTGAACGCCTCGATCTTGACGTACAGCTCCACGTGTTCCGGCGCGATGCGTTGCAGGCGCACGATCGGCGTGCGGCCGATGGTTTCGGCGATGCTGGCATGGATCATGGTTCGTCTCTCCGGGGTTCGCTGGCGAGGTTTCGTCGATATCGTGCGGCCATCGCGGCGCTGAAGCAGCAGAACACGATACGCCGCGGCTCGGCGTTCGTCGCGAACCAGTCGTGAACGGCGCGCACCGCGATCGGCACGGCCTGTTCGTGCGGATATCCGTACACGCCGCAACTGATCGCCGGAAACGCGATGCTGCGGACCCCGTGCCGGGCCGCCAGCCGCAGGGAACGGATATAGCACGAATGCAGCAGGCCGGCTTCGCCGTGGCCGCCACCGCGCCAGACCGGTCCGACCGTATGCACGACATGGCGCGCCGGCAGCGCGAATCCGTCCGTGATGCGCGCCTCGCCGGTCGGGCAGCGCACCCCGGGCCGCACCTCGGGCAGCGCGCGACACGCGGCGAGCAGCGCGGGACCCGCGACGCGGTGGATCGCGCCATCGACGCCGCCGCCGCCGAGCAGGCCCTCGTTGGCCGCGTTGACGATCGCATCGACGGCGAGCGTCGTGATGTCGGCGTGGACGATTTCGATCAAGGTGGTGGGGATCGGTGGAAGTCGGGAGCCGGGAGCTGGGAGCCGGTAACCGGACAAGAAGTTCTCGCACGGGGTGCGTTCCCGTCGTCCGCGCCTTCCATGATGCCCAGTTCCTCCCCCGCTCACCGCTCGCCGTTCGTCAGCAGCCTTGAGACGTAGACCGTAGGCCGGACGTGCAACGCACGGCCGGCGCTTCTCGCGGCGTGATTTCAAGTTCGCTCGGTCGAGATTTCCATGCCGGCTACGGCCGGGGGGCCTTGAAAAATAGATGCCTAGGACATAATATGCATGGCAACCATGAACATGTCTCGTGACAACGCGTTCGCGTACCAGCTCGGCGACCTGACCCGGCTGATGCGCAAGCATTTCGACCGCCGTGCGACGAAGTTCGGCCTGACGCGAGCGCAGTGGCGCGCGCTGAAGACGATCGCGCGCGACCCGGGCCTCAGCCAGCGTGCGCTCGCCGAACACCTCGAAATGGAGGCGATCCCGATCGGACGCGTCATCGACCGGCTGCAACAGGCCGGCTTCGTCGAGCGTCGCGCCGATCCAGCCGACCGGCGCCTGTGGCGCCTGCACGTGACCGCCAAGGCGCATGCGGTGGTCGACGACATGAACCTCATCGCGAACGGACTGCGTGAGGAGGCGCTCAGCGGAGTGAACCAGGAAGATTTCGTTGCGTTCCGGCGCGTGCTGGAACAGATCAAGCAGAACCTCGTCGCGCTCGACACCGAGACAGAAACCGACCGCCCCGGAAACCCGACATGACCGACAGCCAGTACAGCGCGCCTGCCGCGCCGGAAACCGCGCCCGCCAAGCCGCGGCGCCGAATCGTCAACCGCATCCTGTGGATTGCCGGACCCGCCGTGGTCCTCGCGATCGCGGGCTACCTGTGGGTGACCGGCGGCCGCTACGCGGGCACCGACAACGCCTACGTGCAGGCCGACCACGTGATCGTCGCGCCGCAGGTCGCCGGGCGCGTCATCGAGGTGAACGTCGACGACAACCAGGCGGTGAAGAAGGGCGACGTGCTGTTCCGCATCGATCCCGAGCCGCGCGAACTCGCGGTCGCGGAACTCGAGGCGCAACTCGGCGCGATCGGCGAGTTCCTCGACGCCTCGCGCGACACCTATCGCGGTGCGGTCGCCGACCTCCGATCCTCGAACGCGAACCTCGCCAACAAGCAGGCGCAGCTCGAGCGCATGAAGGCGTTGCGCGAACGTGGCATCGTCGCGCAGAAGATGCTCGAGGATGCGGCCAACGAAGTCGCGACCGCGCGCGGCGAGCGCGACAGCGATGCGGCCGCGGTCGCGAAGAACCGCACGATGCTCGGCGGATCCGTCGAAACGCCGCTCGACAAGCTGTCCGGATTCAAGGTCGCCGAGGCGAAACTCGCGCAGGCGAAGCTCGATCTCGAACACACCGTGGTGCGTGCGCCGATCGACGGCGTGGTCGGCAAGACCGCGCTGCAACCCGGCGACTTCCTTGCGGTCGGCCAGGCCGCGATGCCGCTGATCGCGAACCATCTCTGGGTCGATGCGAACTTCAAGGAAACCGACCTGACCCACGTCGCGGTCGGCCAACCCGCGACGATCGAGGTCGATACCTATCCGGGCAGGACCTGGCACGCGCATGTCGAGTCGATTTCCCCGGCGTCCGGCGCGCAGTTCTCGGTGCTGCCCGCACAGAACGCGACCGGCAACTGGGTCAAGATCGTGCAGCGCATCCCGGTGCGCCTCGAGCTCGACGACTCGGACCAGGGCGGCGCGATCCTGCGCGCGGGCATGAGCGCGGTGGTCGAAATCGACACCGGCAAGCAGAACACGTTGCTCGGGCGCTGGTTCGGCGCGGACGAGGACAACCACGACATCGCGCTGCATCGCTGATCGCGCCCGCGAAGGCCCTTCATCCGGCGTATCAGCGATCCGTCGTGGGAGAACGGGATCCCGGCTTTCGCCGGGATGGCGAGAAAGATGCCGGGATGAGATGCAACGTGATCCGATCCTCCCGAAGCCCCGTATCCACCATTCTTGATTGATGACCCAGACCGCCACCCACCGCGAAGTCGCCAACCTGCCGCTGCTGGTCGCGTCGATCATGCTCGCGACCCTGATGCAGGTCATCGACACGACGATCGCGAACGTCGCGCTGCCGCACATGCAGGGCTCGCTGTCGGCGACCGTGGACCAGGTGTCGTGGGTGCTGACCTCGTACATCGTCGCCGCCGCGATCGCGACGCCCGCGACCGGCTGGCTCGCGGCACGCTTCGGGCGCCGCCGCCTCCTGATCCTGTCGATTTCCGGATTCGTCGGCGCCTCGGTGCTGTGCGCGGTCGCGGGCAGCATCGGCCAGATGGTCGTGTTCCGCATATTGCAGGGCCTGTTCGGCGCGGCGCTGGTGCCGATCTCGCAATCCTCGCTGCTCGATGCGTTCCCGCCGAAGCAGCACGGCGCGGCGATGGCGCTGTGGGGCATGGGCATCATGGTCGGCCCGATCCTCGGCCCGCCGCTCGGCGGCTGGCTGACCGAGAACTACAGTTGGCACTGGGTGTTCCTGATCAACGTGCCGGTCGGCATCCTAGCCCTGCTCGGCGTGATGGCGAGCGTGCCGGCCGACGACGTGCGCGAGACGCGCTTCGACTGGCGCGGATTCGCCTTTCTCGCGATCGGCATCGCCGCGTTGCAGCTGCTGCTCGACCGCGGCAACCACGAGGACTGGTTCGCGTCCGGCGAGATCCGCATCGAACTCGGCCTCGCGTTCCTCGGCCTGTACCTGTACTGGGTGCACTGGCGCGATCGCGCGGACGCATTCGTGAATCTCGGCCTGCTGCGCGACCGCAACTTCGGCGTCGCGACGCTGTTCATCTTCGTGATCGGCGTGGTCCTGTACGCGACGATGGCGCTGTTGCCGCCGTACCTGCAGAACCTCATGGACTATCCGGTCATCACGACCGGCGTGCTGCTCGCGCCGCGCGGCGTCGGCACCCTGGTCGCGATGATGGTGGTCGGGCGCCTGCTCGCGTTCGGCGCGGACGCGCGCCTGCTGGTCGGCATCGGCATCGTGCTGACTTCGTACTCGCTGTGGATGATGACCGGCTTCAACGCCGACGTGCCGACCTGGCCGATCGTCAACGCGGGCATCGTGCAGGGCCTCGGCCTCGGCCTCGTGTTCGTGCCGGTGTCGACGATCGCGTATGCGACGCTGCCGATGGCTGCGCGCACCGAGGCGGCCGGCATCTACAGCCTGGTGCGCAACATCGGTTCCAGCGTCGGCATCTCGATCGTGTTCACCCTGGTCGCGCGCGGCACCCAGATCAACCACGCGGAGATCGCTGAACGCCTGACTCCGTTCAGCGGCACGCCGTTGCCGCCGTCCCTGCACCTCGACACCGCGGCCGGGCTCGCCGCGCTCAATGCGGAAGTCACCCGCCAGGCCGCCGCGATCGCCTACGTCAACGACTTCTGGCTGATGACCTGGATGACCCTCGCGACCTTGCCGCTGCTGCTCCTGTTCCGCGTGCCCGGGAAACCGCGCAAGACGCCCGCCGAGCCGGTCGAAGGCCATCCGGAAGTACTGCCCGATCATTGACCGCGCGGGCGAAGGCCGCGCGCCGCGAGCGCGATCGCCCGCCCTGCGTCGCTATTCGCCGTGGTCCTTCGCGAACGCGCCCGGTGCGGAACCGAAGTCGCCTTCGGCCTGCGCGGCGAGAAAGGCGACCACCGCGTACACCGCGACGTTCTGGCGCAGTTGCTCGGGATCGACCTTGTCGAGTGTGTCGTTCGCGGTGTGGTGCCAGTCGAAATAGCGCGTCGCGTCCTGGTGCAGCGAAACCGCCGCCATGCCGACCGCATGCACGGCGGACAGGTCCGAGCCGCCGTGGCCGGGCGCGGCCGCGTCGTATTCGACGCCGAGCG
>CAYWZC010000043.1:0-2162 GCA_964462745.1 uncultured Rhodanobacteraceae bacterium | reverse complement strand
GACAGGTCCGAGCCGCCGTGGCCGGGCGCGGCCGCGTCGTATTCGACGCCGAGCGGTTCGAGCACGGCCGCGATCCGATCGATCGCGCCGCGCGCTTCGGGCTTGACGCTCGCGGTGATCTTCCAGATGCGGTCGGCGCCGAGATCGGATTCGCTGCCGAGCACCGCATTCGCAATCTCCGCCTTGTGCGCCTCGGCGTACGCGCGACCGCCGAACAGGCCCGATTCCTCGTTCGCGAACGCGACCACGCGGATCGAGCGGCGCGGACGTTCGGGCAGCTGCGCAATCAGGTGCGCCGCGCCGGTCGCGATGCCGATGCCGGACGCGTCGTCGATCGCTCCGGTGCCCGGATCCCAGGAATCGAGGTGGCCACCCATGATGAAATATTCGTCGGGCTTTTCGCTGCCGGTGAGTTCCGCGATCACGTTCGCGCCGGTATAGGTGCCGTCCGTGCCGCAATCGAGTTCCAGCTTCACCGTGAGGCCCTTGCCGCGCTCCAAGATGCGTTCGACCTGGTCCGCGTCGGGATTGGACAGCGCCGCGGCCGGAATCGGGGTCACGCCGTCCTCGAAACGGGTGACGCCGGTGTGCGGGGTACGGTTGTCATCGGTGCCGGCCGAGCGCAGCAAAAAGCCGGCCGCACCCTTGGTCGAGGCGATCGACGGGCCGCGCGTGCGTACCGCGGAACCGATGCCGTAGTCGTGGCCGTCGCGATGCGCGCGCATGCGCGGACCAACGTACACGATCTTGCCGCGCACGCTTTCCGGTGCGGCCGCCTTCAGCGCGTCGAGGCTTGCGAACGCGACGACTTCGGCGGTCAACCCGCCGGCCGGCGTGGCCGGCGATCCGCCGAGGGCGCTGATCGCGAGTGGTTGCGGAAACGGTGCGACGACCTCGGCGCGCTCGCTGCGGCGCTCCCACTTCGGCCAGCTCACCGGTTCCGTCCATACCTTGTCGAAGCCGAGCGCCTTGAACTTCGCGATCACCCACTCGCGTGCCTTGAGATCATTCGGACTGCCGGCGAGGCGCGGGCCGATCTCGGTGGTCAGGCCCTCGGTGAAGTCCCACGCCGTGTCGTCGTGCAGGGCGAGCTCACGCAGGTGCTCGGCACGCGTGATGTCGGCATCCCGCAAGCGGGTTGCGGGATCCGCGGCCAGCGTCGGCGCCGAGACGATGGCGCCGGCAAGCAGGGCGAAACAGGCGGACAACACGCGCATGGCAGGCTCCCGATTCAGGAAAACGCCCATCATGCTGGCGCCTGCGCCGAGTCGCTACTGACATAGGTCATACCCCATCGCGGCGGGAGGTCGCCATCATTGCTCGCGGGGGACAGGAAAAAGGCACAGCCAGCATTTCCCTCTCCCCGCAGCGCGGAGAGAGGGCAGGGTGAGGGCAGGCAAACTCGTCGCGCGCGGCGCGACTCGTCACGGTGTCCGGTTCTTCAGCAAGTCACGGATTTCGGTCAACAACGCGACATCGGCCGGCGGTGCGGCGGGCGCGGCCTCTTCCTTGCGCAGCACGCGGTTCATGAGCTTGATCACGAGGAAGATCGCGAACGCGATGATGACGAAGGTGATGATCGTGTTGAGGAACGCGCCCCACTGGATCGCGACTTCGCCCTTGCCGTCCGCGCCGGCCGGCTCGATCACGGTGCGGATGTTCGAGAAATCGATGCCGCCGATGAGCCAGCCGATCGGCGGCATGATGACTCCGTCCACGAGTGAGGACACGATCTTGCCGAACGCCGCACCGATCACGATACCGGTTGCCATGTCGACCACGTTGCCGCGCATTGCGAACGTCTTGAACTCGGATAAGAAGCTCACGAAACACCTCCTGCGTCCAGTGGGGATACCGCGCGCCCGACTTTACGCCGCCCCGCGCGCGTGCGCACGGGCGCGGTCGTCACTCCGGGCAATGGGCCGAGCGCCTGCGAAGGATCCATCCTAGATGATGCGTCCGCGCAGATCCGCGATTCCGGCCAGTTGCGCATGGAAGCGGTCGCCGCGTTGCAGCTCCGCGACGCCGGCCGGCGTGCCGGTGAACACGAGATCGCCGGCCTTCAGCTCGAACAGCCGCGACAGTTCCGCGAGGATCTCCGGTACGCGCCAGATCATCGCGTCGAGGCGCGTGCGCTGGCGCAGCTCGTCGTTGACGTGCAG
>CAYWZC010000042.1:17927-23006 GCA_964462745.1 uncultured Rhodanobacteraceae bacterium | reverse complement strand
CTGACCAGCACGATGAGGCCCGCATCGACCATGAGCCTCGCGACTTCGGCGACACGGCGGATGTTCTCGACGCGATCCTCGTCGGTGAAACCGAGATCCTTGTTGAGTCCATGACGCACGTTGTCGCCATCGAGCAAATAGGTGTGGTGCCCGCTCGCGAGCAGCCGCCGCTCGACCACGTTCGCGATCGTCGACTTGCCCGAGCCGGACAGTCCGGTGAACCACAGGCAGCGCGGAGTCTGCCCCTTGATCGCGGCGCGCGCGGCCTGGTGCACGTCGAGCGCCTGCCAGTGCACGTTGTCGGCGCGCCGCAGCGCGAAGTCGAGCATGCCGGCGCCGACCGTCGCGTTGGTCTGCCGATCGATGAGGATGAAGCCGCCGAGCGTGCGATCGTCCGCGTACGGCTCGAACGGAATGTCCTGGTCGAGATTGAGGTTGCACACGCCGATCTCGTTGAGTTCGAGGCGTTTGGCCGCGAGTTCCTCCTGGGTATCGACGTCGACCTTGTGCTTGATCCCGGTGATCGTCGCATTGACGGTGCGCGTGCCGATCCTGAGCCAGTACGGCCGGCCCGGAAGCATCGCGGCATCGCTCATCCACAGCACGTGCGCGGCGAACTGGTCGGAAACCTCGGGCGATCGCGCCGCGGCCGCGATGACATCGCCGCGGCTCACGTCGAGTTCGTCGGCGAGGGTCACGGTAATCGCCTGGCCGGCAACCGCCTCGTCGAGGTCGCCATCGACGCCGACGACGCGCCGGACCTTCGAGCGGCGGCCCGACGGCAACACGATCACTGCATCGCCCGGCCTGACCCGGCCCGCGCAGATCGTGCCCGCGAAACCGCGAAAAGCGGAGTCCGGGCGGCATACCCATTGCACCGGCAGGCGCAGCGCGTCGCCACTCGGCGCGGCAACGTCGACCGTCTCGAGGTAATGGAGCAGGCTCGGTCCGTCGTACCACGGCATGTTCGGCGAGCGTTCTAGCAAGTTGTCGCCATGCAGCGCGGACAGCGGGATCGCGGTCAGGTGCGGGATGCCGAGTTGTTCGGCGAGTTCGCGATATCCCGCGACAATCCCATCGAACACGGCCTGGTCATGGTCGACCAGATCCATCTTGTTGACCGCGAGCAGCACATGGCGGATGCCGAACCGCGACACGATGTAGCTGTGCCGGCGGGTCTGGGTCAGCAGGCCCTTGCGTGCATCGACCAGCACGATCGCGAGCTCCGCGGTCGATGCACCGGTCGCCATGTTGCGCGTGTACTGCACGTGGCCCGGGCAATCGGCGACGATGAACTTGCGCCGGTCGGTACCGAAGAACCGGTATGCGACATCGATCGTGATGCCCTGCTCGCGCTCCGCGGCAAGCCCGTCGATGAGCAACGCGTAATCGATGTTGCCGCCCTGGGTGCCATGGCGCCGGCTGTCCGATTCGAGCGCCGCGAGCTGGTCGTCGAACAGCAGCTTGGTGTCGTGCAGCAGGCGGCCGATCAGGGTGCTCTTGCCATCATCCACGCTGCCGCAGGTGATCAGGCGCAACTGATCCTTCACCTCGTGCTGGCGCAGGTAGGCCTCGATATCAACCGAAGATTCCGTGGCCGTCATGCGCCGCCCCATCCGATTGCGAATGCAGGTTCCGACGCATCGAACGCCTCGCCCGAGCATCGCGGCTGAAGCCTGCTCCTACGGCCGTCGCGAGGCGCGATCGACGACCGGCGGGACTCGTAGGAACCGGCTTCAGCCGTGATGCCTTTGCCCCACGCATCGGACGCCCCGCAAGAGCATCGCGGCTGAAGCCTGCTCCTACGTCCATTGCGAGGCGCGATCGACGACCGGCGGGACTCGTAGGAACCGGCTTCAGCCGTGATGCCTTTGCCCCACGCATCGGACGCCCCGCAAGAGCATCGCGGCTGAAGCCTGCTCCTACGTCCATTGCGAGGCGCGATCGCGGACCGATGGGACTTGTAGGAACCGGCTTCAGCCGTGATGCCTTTGCCCCACGCACCGAAAGCCCCGCAAGAGCATCGCGGCTGAAGCCTGCTCCTGCGATCACGGCAATCCGCGGAGGCTCCATGGGGTTCCATCAGAAATATCCCTCCTGCTTCTTCTTCTCCATTGATGCCGACGCATCGTGGTCGATGACGCGCCCCTGTCGCTCGGACGTCGTCGCGACGAGCATCTCGGCGATGATCTTCTCCAGCGTGTCGGCTTCGGACTCGATCGCGCCGGTCAGCGGATAACAGCCGAGCGTACGGAAGCGCACCCGCTTGCGCATCGGCACTTCGCCGGGTTCGAGCGGCATACGCTCGTCGTCGACCAGGATCAGGGCGCCATCGCGTTCGACGACCGGTCGTTCCGCGGCGAAATACAGCGAAGGCACGGGAATCCGCTCTCGATAGATGTACAACCACACGTCGAGTTCGGTCCAGTTCGACAGCGGGAACACGCGCACGCTCTCGCCCTTCGCAATGCGCCCGTTGTACAGGTTCCACAACTCCGGACGCTGGTTCTTCGGATCCCAGCGATGCTGCGCGTTGCGGAACGAGAACACGCGCTCCTTCGCGCGCGATTTCTCCTCGTCACGGCGCGCGCCGCCGATCGCGGCGTCGTAGGCACCCGCATCCAGCGCCTGCTTGAGCGCCTGGGTCTTCATCACGTCGGTATGCACGGTCGCGCCATGCGTGAACGGGCCGATGCCTTCGCGCACGCCATCCATGTTGATGTGCACGCGCAGGTCGATCCCGGTTTCGGCCGCGCGCCGGTCGCGGAACGCGATCATCTCGCGGAACTTCCAGGTCGTGTCCACGTGCAGCAACGGAATCATCGGCCGCGCCGGAGCGAACGCCTTCAGCAGGAGGTGCAGCAGCACCGAGGAATCCTTGCCGATCGAATACAGCATGACCGGATTGCGGAATTCGGCCGCGACTTCGCGCAGGATGTGGACGCTCTCGGCTTCGAGCCGGTCGAGATGGGAAAGCTGCGATTTCATCAGACCTGCACTCGACGTATCGGTCCCGTCCACCCATGGGTCGCATCATGATATGGCATTGGCCGGCAGCGGGCGCGAGCGGAATGCCACGGGGGCGGATCGCCAGGCGGGACCAGCGACGATTCACCTGCTGGAAAGCGCAAGAATCGGAGCCCACTCCGCGGAACTTGACACGCGTTCGCAAGGTTGCCGAGACTCGATCGAATGGATCCGATCCCGGTACTCGAGCGCCTCAGCCATCCGACGACGCAGGCAATCGTGCTCGGCGTCGTCGGCGCGCTGCTCGTGGTCGTCCGTCGGTACCGGCTCGGCATCGGCATCGCCGCGCTCGGTCTCGCCTGGTTGATCGCATGTGCGACGCCGGCATTCGCGACATGGCTCGAACGCGGTCTTGCGGAACACTTTCCCGCGCGCGCACCGGCCGCCTATCCGCGCGCCGATGCGATCGTCGTGCTCGGCGGCGACGGCCTGCCGAGCATCTCGGACGACTGGAACGACGACTCCACGGCGGCCGGCACGAAGCGCATCGGTTTCGGCTATTTCCTGTTCGCCGCCGAACGCGCGCCGAGGATGCTGGTTTGTGTCGGCGAGCGCGGCGCACAACTGACCCGCACCCTCCTCGAGCGGCACGGTGTCCCGGGGAACGCGCTGCAACTGGAGGCACGCAGCCAGACGACCTGGGAAAACGCGCTCTACACGACACCGATGCTGCGCCGCGAGGGTGCACGACGCATCCTGCTCGTGACCTCACAGGTACACATGCGGCGCGCCGTATCGGTCTTCCACAAACAGGGTTTCGAGGTGATCCCGGCGCCGACGCTGGAACCGGAATCCGCGAAGGTCGCGAGCGCAAGCGGATGGCCGCAACGCGCCGCGCTGCACCGCAGCGATCGCTACCTGCACGAATACATCGGATTGTGGGTATATCGGTTGCTTGGACGCGCGTAGGGCTGCACCGGATGTCCGGTGCAGCCTCCGCCCGGCCAGCCCCTGATCGATTCAGCCGCCGCAGTCACCACCCCACCAAGCCAGGCCATTGGCGGTGCCCGAGCCCGGTACGACCCCGTCGCCGACACTCGTGTATGAACCGCCGACGGCCAACTGTCCACTCGGCAGGACCGTCATCGCACCGGGATTCTCGCCGACACCACCACCGACCTGGACCCATTCCGTGCCGGTCCACTTCGCGAAGCGTACGATCGGCGTGCCACCGGCATCCTCGGTGAAGTTGCCGGTCGCATACAGGGCCGGCCCGGTGCCGTCATCGTACACGCCAAGACTGCGTACCTCGTTCGGCATCGGGAAGCCCGCGCCAACCGCACTGAGCGTCGTGCCGTCCCACTTCGCGACCGCGAACAGCGGAATGGCGCTGCCGTCTGCAGACTGGTCGAAGCGCCCGCCGATGTACAAAGCCTCGCCATTGCCATCGTCGAACGTCGTCAGCGCGAGAACCTGCGACACGATGCTCGTGCCTCGCTCCACGCCGCCGCCAACGCTGAAGAAACCAGTGCCATCGAATCCGATGACGTTGGTCGATTCCACCGGGCCGCTTCCGGTGTCGATGCTGGTGAACCGGCCGCCGATGTAGAGATCGCCCTGGAACACGGCCGAAGTCAGGATCACCGGCGCCACCGTGCCGCTGAACTCGTCCGAGTACACCTCCCAGCTGATTCCGTCCCACAAGGCCAGCAGCGGCTTCTGCGGCGGATCGACCGCGCCGCGCGAGCCACCGAGCGCGAGGCGCCCGTCGAACGGTGTGCCGCTCCACAGGAAGTCGAGCGGCACCAGCGGCGATCCGGGTACGACATCGACGTTCGTGCCGTCCCAGGACACCACGCCACGCGAATTCGGCAGCTCGGTGCCATCGACTTCGACGCCATTGAATGCGCCGAGAACGTACAGGCGCTCGCCGTCGCCCGGGTCGTACGCCACGAAATCGGTCGTGAAACCGTCGATCTCCGCCGCATCACCGAGTGGACTCGTCGCGAGCGTTTCCGGATCGAGGCGTGCGAAACCGCCGGGCACGCCGTTGTAGGTGTCGAACGCGTTCACGCCGACGTACAACTCGTCCTGCCACATTTCCAGCGCCGA